>JBPCLN010000370.1:0-14781 GCA_051003235.1 Chloroflexota bacterium
CACTGCGACTGCTTGTTTTGAGCAAGCCCTTTGCATCGTACGGATTGGCCGGCGCTACTACGCACAGGCCAGGGGTGCCGGCAAACCAGACTTCCAGGCTCGGGGAGTGTGGGGCCGTCAGACCGGCGCCGGCGCCGCCAGGGGTACGAATTACCATCGGCACGCCAACGGTGCCGCCGAACATGTAGCGGATTTTGGCGGCGTTGTTGATGATCTGATCCATCGCGACGAGGATGAAGTTGATCGTCATAATCTCAACCACCGGTCGCAGGCCACCCATCGCCGCGCCAATGCCGGCACCGATGAAACCTTCCTCGGAAATCGGCGTGGCACGTACCCGCCGCGGGCCGAATTCCTTCAGTAGCCCCTGCGTGATGCGATACGAGCCCTCGAAGACGCCGATCTCCTCTCCCATCACGAGCACCTTGTCGTCGCGGGCCAGTTCTTCGTGCAGGGCCTGTTGCAACGCCTGCCGGTATCCGATTTCAGCCATGCTTAGCGTTCCGCTCCATTCGCGTAGAGGTGCTGGAAGAGAGAATCGGGTGACGGGAAAGGGCTCTTCTCTGCAAAATCGACCGCCTCCTGCACCTGCTGATCGACCCGCTTCTGGATTGCCTCAAAACTGGGCTGGTCGAGCAGGCCGTGCTCCTCGAGGTAATGCGGGAAGGTACGGATCGGATCTTTCTGCCGCCAGTGGTCGATTTCGTCCTGCGTCCGGTAGGACTTTCCGGCATCGGCGTAGGAGTGACCGTCGTAGCGATAGGTAATGGTTTCGAGCAGGCTCGGCTCGCGCTCTTCGCGGGCGCGGCACAGCAGGCGTTTGGTCGCCTCGTACACGGCGATCACGTCCATGCCGTCGACTTGCTCGCCGTGCATGCCGTAGGCGCAGGCGCGCTTATAGAGGTGCGGCTCGCCGGATGCCTCCGATACTGACGTGCCCATCCCGTATTGATTGTTCGTGATTACCCACAGTACCGGCAGGCGCCAGACCTGGGAAAGGTTGAGCGATTCATGAAAGGCGCCGATATTGGTGGCGCCGTCGCCCATGACCCCGATGACGGCCCGATCCTCCCCGAGATAGTCCGCGGCCAGCGCCAGACCAGCAGCCAGCGGGATCTGGCCGCCAACGATGCCGTAGCCACCGTAGAAGCCGCGCGGCACGTCGACCATGTGCATGGATCCGCCGCGTCCACCAGCACAGCCGGTCTCCCGACCAAACAATTCCGCCATCACCGCGCCGGGCGCCGTACCTCGGGCGAGCGCGTACCCGTGGTCCCGATACGATGTGACCAACTGGTCCTTGTCGCTCATGGCCGCAACCGCACCAACGACGCTGGCCTCTTCACCGATATTCCAGTGGCAATACCCACGTATGCGGTCGCGGGCTAGCATCTCTTTGGTCTTTTCATCAAATTCGCGGATCAGCACCATCTGCTCGAGGAAGTCCAGCAGCCGGTCGCGCGGATAGGGTAAGGGCTGATTGATCGTTTCGTTGGTTCGCTGCACCATCAGTACTGTTCTCCGCCTGGTTACGAGCACGCGACGCTCCTCTAGATAGGATAGCACCGATGACACCGATATCGCCCACCGGGGTAGCCCTGGGTAGCCCTATTCGCCGGTGAGGCGGGTGACCGCGGGGTACAATCAGCGCAAGAGACGTTCACAATGTCGGTCGGTAGGTCGGTCTGAGCCAGCAAAGGTCGGCGCATGAGTGGAGAGTTCGCCGCCGCCAGTGCCGTCACGGTCGTCACGGCGGCAATGGCCGCGACTGTCAGCCGCCAGTGGTATACCCGCCGCCGGCCGCATCAGGCCGCCTGGCTGCTGGCCCTGGCAATGGCGGCGCTGGCCGCCGGCTGTTATGCCACCTTCCTGATCAGCGGTCGCCCCGCGGTCCTGTTCCGGCTGTACTATCTCTTTGGCGCTGCCCTCAATGTTGCCTTCCTGGGCCTCGGCAGCCTGTATCTGGTGACGAAGCGCAGCCTACGTCAGGTCGTGATCGTGCTGATTGTCGCCAGTATCGTCACAGCGAGCGCCATTTTCGCTGCCCCGATTGATGCTGCAACCCTGGCGACGACCAACGGCGCCGGCACGCATGTCCTCGCCGACGGCCCCTGGCTGCCCTTGCTTATCGTGTTAAATACCTTCGGCACCGTCTGCCTGGTTGGTGTCGCGCTCCTTTCCGCCGGGCGCACGTGGCGGAGTGGCGCGCACCCCGAACGCGCCGTGGCGAACGTGATCATCGCCGCCGGCGCCCTGACGATTGCTGGGGCCGGTGCCTTCGCCCGCCTGGCCGGGGCCGGCGCCTTCTGGGTCATCATGCTCGTCGGCTGGACCATCATGTTCGCCGGCTTCATGGTGACGGCGCGGGTATGGGCGGTCGCCGTGGCCAGGGACCAGGGTGCTGGTATCGGACTGGGACATGGGCAGGCGCAATCGCCCGTGCCTGGCGGCAGTAGGCGGCAATGAAGGAAACGGGAGAGACGGCATCCAGCACGGAGGCACGAAAGGAAGCCCATCTCCGGCTGACGATGGACGGACCGGTCCAGGAATCGGTGGGGGACGGCTTCGCTGCCTATCGGTTGGAACACAATGCGCTGCCGGAATTGGACCTGGAAGAGATCGATCTTTCGACAACGTTCCTGGGCAGACCCCTGCGAGCGCCGCTGCTGATAAGCGGAATGACCGGCGGCGCGCAACAGGCGCGGGAGATCAATCGCCATTTGGCGGCCGCAGCCCAGCAAGCCGGCGTTGGTTTTGGCGTCGGTAGCCAGCGGGCAGCCCTGGAACGGCCCGACTTGCGCCCCACCTACGAAGTGCGTGACGTTGCGCCGGATATCATGCTGCTTGCCAACCTTGGCGCCGTCCAACTGCGGCGCGGTTACGGCCTGGAACATTGCCGCGCCGCCATCGCCATGATCGGCGCCGACGGCCTGGTGCTGCACCTAAACGCCTTGCAAGAGGGATTGCAAGCGGGCGGCGATACAACGTTTGCCGGCGTGACGGACGCGATCGGCGCCATCTGCCGCGACCTGGGCTTTCCCGTGTTGGTGAAAGAAGTTGGCTGGGGTATTTCTGGTTCGGTGGCCGGACGCCTGGCGGCGGTGGGCGTGAGCGCCATCGATGTCCAGGGGGCCGGCGGCACGTCCTGGGCGCGAGTCGAGGGTTTGCGCGCTCCCTCGGACCGGCTGCGCGCGGCGGCCGATGTGTTCGCCGGCTGGGGCATCGCCACGCCGGAGTGCATCGCCCAGGTACGCGCCGCCTGTCCCCGCCTGCCCATTGTGGCCGGCGGCGGCATCCGCAATGGCGTCGATATCGCCAAGGCCCTTGCCATGGGCGCCGATCTCGCGAGCGTCGCGCACCCCTTCCTGGAACCTGCGACACGCTCCACCCAGGCCGTCGTCGACCGCATCGACCAGTTTGTCTTCGAACTTCGTCTAGCGATGTTCGCCACCGGAAGCCCCAACCTGGCCGCGCTTCGGCGGGCGCCGTTGGATCGCCAGGTTCGATAGGCGGGGCGTTCCTACCGCATTGGTAGGCGGGCCTCAAGTAATCGGTCCCGTCCCGCGAGGTCCGGCACGATGGCGATGTGGTGCTGCGGCAGGGCCTCGGCCACCAACGTTCGCATTGCCTCGCTCTGGTCCGGCGCTATTTCACAGCAGACAACAACCGGAGCCGGGCAGCGCGTCGCCAGGTCGGAGAACAGGCGGCGATAGAGGTCCAATCCGTCCCATCCGCCATCCAATGCCGACAACGGTTCGCACTGGACCTCCGGAGCGAGCAAGGGAATTTCGGCGCTCACCAGGTACGGCAGGTTCGCCAGCACACCTGCTACCGGCCAGCGGATGGCAGACAGCAGATCGGAGCAGGCGATGGCGACCCGATGAGCGAGGCCGTGCTGGCTGACGTTGGCCGTGGCCACCCGACATGTCGCCAGGGAGGTGTCCACCGCCAGAACCCGGATGTCCGGACGATGCTGCGCGACAGCGATCGCAATCGCTCCCGATCCCGTGCCGACGTCGACGACCCTGGCGCCGTTTGGTAGGGATTGGATGGCGCACTCCACCAATAACTCCGTCTCCGGACGGGGAATCAGCACGTCGGGCGTCACCTGGAGGTCCAGCCCATAGAACTCGCGGTGACCGGTCAGGTAGGCCACCGGGGCGCCGGCGGAGCGGCGTTCAATCAGGATATTGAATAGCCGCACCTGCGCCGGACGCAATGCCTCGTTCAAGCGGAGGAAGAGCTCCGCCGCCGGCCACCGCAGGACGTGCTGGAGTAGGACTCGGGCGTCCAGGGCGGCGGATCCGGTGTCGGCGGTGCTGAGCTGCGCTTCAGCACGACGCAGGGCCTGACGGACGGTGATCGCCGCCTGGTCCATCATCAGCGCCATCCGCCGTCAACGTCCGACGATGCAGACCACCGGCTATTGCGCCATGGTCTGAATAACGCCCTGCCACCTTGCTTTGACCGCTTGCAAGGCCGTCTGTGCCGTTTGCGTGCCGGCCCACACCGGCGCTAGGAGCTGGTTGAAAGCGCTGGAGAAGGCCGTGGCGTTATTGATAACATTGGTGGGATCGGGAAAGCCGCTCTTGATACCGCCTTCAAAGACTGCCTGAAAGTCCGCCGCCGGCATGGAGAGGCCGGGGATCGCCAGCACGCTTTTCGACCACTTGGTGAAATAACTGGTATCGGAAAGGGGCGGGTTGTCCTGGGCATAGGTAATGAGATCGTCGGCACCGGTGCCGCGGGAGGCGAACAGGATCAGTTGGAAGCCACCATCCGGGTTCTTGCTGCCTTTCCCAACGTACCAGGCATTGTCTTCTCGTTGCGACGTATTCTTGCCGCCCAGCCCATAGGGCATCGGCGCGATGCCCCAATCGAAGTGCGGCTTGGCCACTGCCGCCTGGCGCTCCAACCAGCCGCCCGCGACCTCCGCCATGCCCACCCGACCGCTGAAGATCGGATTGCCGGTGCTCGCCAAACCCTTCACGTCGGTTGGGGTGGGGCTCACCTTATGTTTCAAGAGGAGATCGGACCGCCAGGTCATCGCATCGACCATGCCCTGGCGGTCAGGGTAGGCGGTGGTCAAGCGTTGGCCTTGATACACGGGCGAGGCTTCCGGCCCGCCCGTGTTATTAAACGGGTCGGCATTCCAGAGCCAGCCGAGCGAGCCAACGGAGCCTTCCCCCACAATCAAGCCGAAGGACGCCGTCGCTGGATCGCCGGTGGCGTGGGTCAACGCCTGCGCCGCCGTCAGCAGTTTCTCCGTGGTCCACGACTTGTCGCCCCAGTCGGTCGGCGGGAGCGGCACATTGTCCTTCTGGAAGAGCGTCTTGTTGTAGACGATGAAGTTCGGGTTGCTATTCCAGGGCACGGCAAACAACTCACCGTTGGCGGAGTATTCCGCCACATATTCCGGTAGCAGGTAATTGAGATCGATCTTCGCCTGCTTGAAGTAGGTCGAAATGCTCGAGACGATCTGGTGGCTCTGCAGCGTATAGACGCCGATGTTGCCCCAGTCGGTGAAGACCTCCGGCGTTGTTCCGGCGGCGACAAGCGCCAGGAGCTTCTCACCATAGGCCGTGCTGCCGGGAGACACGACCTGGAGATTAATGTCCGGCTGGACCTTCTTAAAGTCCGGCACGATCCCAGTCCGTGAGAACTTGTCGAGCAGCGGATCTTCCGGCACCAACCATGTCACACTCCCCTGCGCTTTCTGTCCAGTGGCCTGGCTGGCCGGGGCGGCGGACGTGGTTCCCACCAGCTGTGTTGCCGTGGTGCCCGTGGCGGTTGCGCTGCCGGCAGCAGGCGCCGAGCTGGTGGTCGCGGCGACGGCAGGCGAGGCCGAGGAGGCAGTATTCGTGGCGCCGCCGCAGGCGGCCAGCAGCGGCAAGGCCGTGCTAACGACGACGAGCGCCGCCCCGCGCGTCAGAAAGGCCCGCCGGCTCGTCGCCGACGCTGAGAAGACCGCCATTTTAGCCACTCCCACCGAAAGCTCTTATACTGCCGAATTGAACGATGCGTCGTTATTCCATCGCCTCGCGCAATTCTTGCAAGAGGACACCAATTCGTACCTGGAATCCCGGCAGTACGTCGCCACCGTCAAGAATCTCGTCAGCCATCACATAGGTGACGTGCTCGCCCTGGTAGACGGTGGTGGTTCCGGTGTCAGGATTAATATACCAAAGGAGTTGTACGCCTACCTGCAGCCAGTCGTGGACCTTGTCCAGCACGCGATCGGCGCGATCAGAAGGAGAAATGATCTCCACGACCAGGTCCGGCGCCGTCAAGGCGGCGGGCAAATCGGCCTCGTCCCTGGAGCGCTTCCCGCGGCGCACGAACTCAATATCACTGCCGCGGGCGTCGTGAGCGCTACCGAGGATGCGCACCATCGCTTCGCCGGTCCCCACCGTTCCCAGCCGGTGCTCACGGACAAAGTTCCCGATAAGCCGGGCCAGCTCCGCCTCCAGGGCGGAATGCTTCCACGAGGGCACGTCCCACTCCACGATAGTTCCATCGACGAGTTCCCGGAGTTTGCCGTCGTCGGGAAACTGATCAAGTTCGTCGACAGTGTAGCGTCTGGTTGGTTGGGCTGCGGTAACCATAGTTCTACTCCTCGTGCTGGCGGAGTTTGCCGGTCTATCTGCTATGGTACCAGCCACGCTGGACCTGCTTACCTGATCCGTTCGTGGTAGCCTGTGCTCCATGCACGTGAGCGATTTTGACTATGACCTTCCCGCCGAACGTATCGCCCAGGAGCCATTGGCGGAGCGCGACGCCTCCCGCCTGCTGATGCTGGACCGCCGGACCGGCGCTATATGCCATCACTCCTTCCTTGAATTACCGGATCAGTTGCGCTCTGACGACGTGCTGGTCGTCAACAATTCCAAAGTCATCCCGGCGCGGCTGCGTGGCCGCAAAGCGACCGGCGGGCAGGCGGAAGTATTGCTCGTCCGGCCCATGGACAACGGTGATTGGTTGGCCATGACCCGTCCCGGCCTGGCGGCGGGGGGGCAGGTGGTAGTGGCGCACGATGGGCTGGAACTTAACATAGAGGCCCTGGCGGTGGAGGATGACGGCCTACGCGTGGTGCGTTTGACCGCCAATTCCGGCGACGTCGCGGCGGCGGCGGCGCAATTGGGTGAACTACCGACGCCCCCCTATATCCACACCCGCCTGGCGGATCCTGGGCGGTACCAGACGATCTACGCCGCACCGGAAGGCTCTATCGCCGCGCCAACCGCCGGCTTGCACTTCACGCCGCGCGTGCTGGCGGCCCTGAAGGCGCGCGGCGTCGCCGTGGAGTACCTCACCTTGCACGTCGGCCTGGGTACCTTCCTGCCGGTGCGCACAGATGCCGTCGATGACCATCAGATGCACGCTGAGTGGTACACGCTGACAGCAGAGACTGCAGCCCGCCTTAACGCCGCCCGGCGTCAGGGAAGACGCGTCATCGCCATCGGTACGACCACCAGCCGTGCCCTGGAATCGGCGGGGCAGGACGGGGAGGTCCAGCCGGGCAGCGGCGAGACATCGCTCTTCATCCGACCCGGCTATCAGTTTCGGGTCATCGACGGGTTGCTGACCAACTTTCACTTGCCCCGTTCGACGCTGCTCATGCTGGTGAGCGCCTTCGCCGGGCGGCAGCACGTCCTGGCCGCCTACGCCGCGGCGGTGCGCGCCGGCTACCGCTTCTATAGCTTCGGCGATGCCATGCTGATTGTCTAGCGATTGTTTTGGGAAGGAGCCATCAACGTCATGGACCGTTTCGCCGGTAGAATTCACGCCCCGGAGTTTCCCGCCGGCTTGGACTGGCTCAACACCGACCGCCCCCTTACACTCCGTGAACTGCGTGGCAAGATTGTCCTACTGGATTTCTGGACCTTCTGTTGAATTAACTGCATGCACATTCTTCCGCAGTTGCGGAAGCTCGAGCGTAAATACGCCAACGTCCTCCAGGTGGTCGGCGTCCATTCCGCCAAGTTCCGCGCGGAGCAGGCCACGGAGGCGGTGCGTGACGCGATCCTGCGCTACGGCGTGGAGCATCCGGTTGTCAACGATAGGGAGTTCCGTCTCTGGCAGGCCTACACGGTACGCGCCTGGCCGACCCTGATGTTCGTTGATCCCGCCGGCAAGGTGATCGGCAAGCACGAGGGCGAGTTCTCCTTCGAAGCCTTCGACACCCTGGTGAGTGAAATGGTGAGCGCCTTTGATGCCGCCGGTCTGCTCGACCGCCAACCGCTCCGCTATCGCCCGGAGCCGATGCCAACTGGGCCGCTGCTCTTCCCCGGCAAGGTGCTGGCCGATGCGCCAAGGAACCGGCTCTTCATCGCCGACTCCGGCCACCATCGCCTTGTAGTCACCAATATGCAGGGTGCAGTGCAACAGGTCATCGGCAGCGGTACGGTGGGCCTGCGTGATGGCCCCGCCGGCGAAGCACAGTTCAACGCGCCGCAGGGAATGGCGCTCTATGGCGACACCCTGCTGGTAGCTGATACCGAGAACCATGCCATCCGTGCCGTCTCGCTGGAGCATTGGGAAGTCGCTACCATTGCTGGGACGGGCGAGCAGGGTCACGACCGCCATCCCGACGGACCGGGCCGCGCGATCGCCCTCAGCTCCCCCTGGGATTTGGCCATTCGTGGCAATCGCCTTTTCATCGCCATGGCCGGCACCCACCAGATCTGGGAGCTTGGTCTCAACACGGGCTACCTCCGCGTCTTTGCCGGCAGTGGCGCCGAAAACCTGCTCGACGGCACGCTAGCTGACGCCCAGTTTGCCCAGCCGAGCGGCCTGGCGGTCGTGGAGGACACGCTCTACGTGGCGGACAGCGAGGCCAGCGGCATTCGCCGTATAGACCTGGACGGTAACCGGGTAGCCGCCGTCGTCGGCCTGGGCCTCTTCGAGTTCGGCGACGTGGATGGAGCCGGGGACGAGGTGCGTCTGCAACACCCGCTTGGTCTTGGCGCCGTCACTGGCGGCCTGCTGATTGCCGACACCTACAACCACCGCCTCAAGCGGCTCCAGCCCGAGGCACGCACCGCGGCGTCCTGGGCCGGCAGCGGCGTCCCCGGCTACCGGGATGGCGCACCAACCGAGGCCCAGTTCTGCGAACCGAGCGGGCTATCGGCGGCGAAGGGCACGGTGTTTGTGGCGGATACGAATAACCATATCGTTCGCGTGGTGGATGAAGCGATGGGGGCAGTGAGCACGTTGGCGTTGATAGGGTGCTAGTATGCACGACACCCGATGGCATACTCTGTCGGTCGGATGAAGGAGGCGCGCCACGTCGGGCAAGGTCTATTTGGTCGGTGCCGGGCCGGGCGACCCGGGCTTGCTGACGCTCAAGGGCCGGGACTGCCTCGCCGCCGCCGATATCGTGATCTACGACTACCTCGCCAATCCCACGTTGCTGGCCTTCGCGCCGGCGGTGGCCGAACGCATCTATGCCGGTAAGCAAGCTGGGCGGCATACGCTGACCCAGGCGGAAATGAATGCCCTGCTCGTTGATCACGGCCGGCAGGGGAAGGTGGTGGTACGGCTCAAAGGCGGCGACCCCTTCCTCTTCGGCCGGGGCGGCGAAGAGGCGGAGGCGTTACAGGCCGCCGGCATCCCCTTTGAAGTGGTGCCCGGCGTGAGTTCGGCCCTGGCCGTTCCTGCCTATGCCGGCATCCCGGTCACGCATCGCGGTCTGGCCAGTACCCTCACCATCGCCACTGGTCACGAGGAGCCCGGCAAAGCGGTAAGCGCTCTGGATTGGCCGACCCTGGCCGCGGCGGATACGCTGGTGCTGTTGATGGGGGTCGGGAATCTGCCGGAGATTGTGGATAATTTACGCGCGGCCGGCCGGTCCAGCGAGACGCCGATCGCCCTGATCCGCTGGGGGACACGTCCGGAGCAGGAGGTAGCGAGCGGCACCCTGGGCACCATCGACGCGGTGCTGGCCGCACGATCCCAGCCGCTACGCCCGCCGGCCATCATCGTCGTAGGCGATGTCGTCGCCCTGCGCGAACGCTTACGCTGGTTTGACAGCGACCCGCTGTTCGGCCGGCGCATCCTCGTCACCCGCAGCCGGGAGAAGGCCAGCGAACTATCGGACCAACTGCGGGCCTCCGGCGCTATTCCGGTGGAGCTGCCGGCGTTGTCCCTTGCGCCGGCCGTTTCGCCGGAACTTGACGACGCGCTCACGCACCTCGACCGCTACGCCTGGATCGTCTTCAGTAGCAGCAATGGAGTAACCTTGACGGTGCAGCAACTGCAGGCCCTTGGCCGCCCGCTGAGCGACCTCGCTGCTTGTAAGATCGCCGTGATCGGCCCGGCCACCGCACGCGAGGCGGAACGTCTGGGGTTGGCGGTGTGTTACCGTCCCGATGCCTATGTGGCCGAGGCTTTGGCGGCCGGCTTGCCGGCGCAGCCCGGCGATCGGGTGCTCCTCGCCCTGGCCGCCGCCGCCCGGCCGGCATTGCGGGAGGGACTGGCGGCGCGCGGCGTCGTCGCCGACCAGGTTGCCATCTACACCACAGTACCGGGCGAGGCCGACATTACGGCGCTCAGGACAATCCTGGATGACGGGCTGGCTGCCGCCACCTTTGCCAGCAGCCTGACCGTGCAGCACTTTGCCGACCTGACACGCCTCGCCGGCTACGCGACGCCCGCCGCGGCGTTGGGCAGCGCCGTCGTTGCCTGTATCGGTCCGATCACAGCCGCAGCAGCCCTGGAAGCGGGCTTGCGGGTTGACGTCACTGCCGCCGAGCACACCATACCGTCCCTGGTGGCGGCGCTGCGACAGCACTTCGCCGAGACCGCGGGAGCCGTGTAGTGCCAACGCAATCAGAGAAGCTCTTTGCCCGCGCCCAGCAATTGCTGCCCGGCGGCGTGAACAGCCCGGTGCGGGCGTTCCGCGCCGTTGGCGGCACGCCCTTTTTCGTCCAGCGTGGCGAAGGCCCCTACCTCTATGACGTTGACGGCCGCCGCTTTATCGACTATGTCTGCGCCTATGGTCCCCTTATCCTGGGTCACACCCCGTCGACCGTCCTGGCCGCCTTGCAGGAGGCGATGGCGCGCGGCTGGAGCTACGGTGCGCCCAGTCCGCTGGAAGTGGAACTTGCTGAGTTAATTACGGCGGCGCTGCCGTCCGTTGAGCAGGTACGCTTTGTCAATTCCGGTACGGAAGCAACGATGAGCGCCCTGCGCCTGGCCCGCGCCGCCACCGGCCGGTCCGGCGTCATCAAGTTCGACGGCTGCTATCACGGCCACGCCGACGCCTTTCTGGTCAGCGCCGGCTCCGGCGTGGCGACGCTGGGCCTAGCGGACAGTCCTGGGGTGCCGGCTTCCGCCGTACAACACACCAGCAGCGTCCCGTTCAATGACCTCGCCGCGGTTGAGGCCGCTTTCACGAGCACGCCGGGCGCCATTGCCGCAGTCATCGTGGAACCGGTTGTCGGCAACGCCGGCGTGCTTCTGCCGGAGGCAGGCTTCCTGGCCGGGCTACGAGCGATCACCCGCCGTGAAGGCGCCCTGTTGATCTTCGATGAAGTGATGACAGGCTTCCGGGTGGCCTATGGCGGCGCCCAATTGCGCTACGGGGTTGTGCCGGACCTTACATGCCTCGGCAAGATCATCGGTGGCGGACTACCGGTCGGCGCCTACGGTGGCCGTGCTGATCTGATGCAGCAGATTGCCCCGGCGGGGCCAGTCTACCAGGCGGGTACCCTCTCCGGCAACCCCCTGGCGATGGCCGCCGGCATCGCCACGCTGCGCGCATTGCAAAACCCAGCAGTCTACGCCACGCTAGAGCAACGATCGGCAGCCCTGGTAGCCGGTCTGGCTGCCGCGGCCCAACGGCGCCGCATCCCCATGACGATTAACCGTGCCGGTAGTATGTTCAGCATCTTCTTCAACCCCCGCCCTGTGGGTAGCTTCGCCGAGGCGAAGGCATCCGACGCCGGTCACTTTCGGCGCTTCCACCGGCGCCTGCTGGAGCAGGGCGTTTTTCTGGCGCCGTCCGCCTTTGAAGCGGCATTTGTCTCTTTGGTCCATGACGACGCGGTGGTCGCCGCCACCGTGCTGGCGGCGGACGCGGCGCTGCAGGACTAATGCCCTGCATATCCACTGTCGCGACGCCCCCGCCTTCGACCGATGCGATCAAGAATATCCCAGGCGATGATCTGCCCCAGTTAGGCGCTGCTGTTTCCGGCCTTTTTTTTTGCCACGACTCATCCTGACCAGCAATCCTGATGGCTACGGTGCTCCTTGCTGAACGTTTGCTGAAGATCGGCCATAGCAGGGCCGCGCGCCGCGCCGTAAACCTGGTATAACAATCACCCCTCGTTTCGCGTCGGACCCTTAGCATGCTGGGACCAGGTAATGCTCCGGAAAGGTGTGCACGCATGCGCGTCGGAATCGACTTTGGCACGTCGAACTCCAGCGCCGCCGTCTACGACGGGACGCACAGCCACCTCTTGCCGCTGGATCCGGTGGCCCGCGATCCCCATGTGATGCGATCGCTGCTTTATCTAGCGCGGGATGGCAGTCGCGCCGCCGGCCAGGAGGCGCTAAATCGCTTCAACAGCAGTAATGTCGGCCACGCCGTCAAACTCAAACGGGTCCAGGTCGGCGTATTAGAGAACGTCTTTTCCGAAGTGGGTCGCGTCTACACCGACATCTTTGTCCTGGTCGACGAGAACGAGCCGGGCCGGCTGTTCAAATCGCTCAAGATGGAGTTGCCGAACAGCAGCTTTCGCGGCACCAGCGTCTACGGCAAGGGCTACAGTCCGGAAGAGTTGATTGCGGAACTGCTGACGGAGGTACACGAACGCATCGTCACCAGTGGTGGCCAAAGCATTGACTTTGCGGTAGTCGGGCGTCCGGTCCACTACGCCGCCGATCCGAAAGCGGACGCGCTGGCGGAGGCGCGACTGCGGGCTGCCTGCAGGTTGGCCGGCTTGCCGGAGGTCGAGCTGCTCTACGAACCAGTCGGCGCCGCCCTCTCCTATGCTGCCACGATCAGCGAACCGCGGCGCGTGCTCGTCTTCGACTTCGGCGGCGGGACGCTGGACGTGACGGTGATTGAGCTGGAGCCGGGCCCGCGCTATCGCGTCTTATCAACCGGCGGCACACCGATCGGGGGCGACGCCCTCGATCGGCGCATTATGCAACGCAAGTTGCTGCGCCAGTTCGGCATCGACGGTGGCGCCGGACTTGGTGGCTTGACGGTGCCGGCGCGCGTGGCCGATCTCCTCCTCTCCTGGCAAACGATCCCCCAGCTCAATGCGCCGGCCAACCGGGCGGTGCTGGAGCAGGTGCGCGCCCAGCGGAGCGGTCCCTACGCCCGTCGCTTTCGGGCGCTCGATTGCCTGGTGACGCGCAACTATGGGCTCCCGGTCTTCGAGGCGATTGAGGGCGCGAAAGTGCGCCTTTCCGACGAGCCGCAGACAAAGCTGGAGTTCATTGCCGAAGCGATTGTGCTGAACGAACCCTTCACGAGGCTGGAGTTTGAGCGCATGATCACGGACGAGTTACGCCAGGTCGGCGAATGTGTCGATGCCACGGTGTCCCGTTCCGGCTTGCGGCCGAAACACATCGACGCCGTCATCCGTACCGGCGGTTCCAGCGCCATCCCCGCCCTGGTGCGATTGCTCGGCGAGCGTTTCGGGCCGGAGAAAGTTCAGGAGCACCGTCTGCTGACCGGCGTCACGGAAGGGCTGGCCATCGCCGCCGCCGGCAGCGCCCGCCCGGTGGCGGCTTGAGAATGGCCTCCGGCACCCCGTGTTGACCCCAGTACCGGGCGGTATGCTTCGGAGACAGCAGGCGAGTGAATCGACAGAGTGAAGGTGAGTGCGTCGATGATCACGGCGAAGCGAGCGTACACCCTTGCCGATCTACCGGAGTTGCCGGACGACCGGATCTACGACATCTTGGGAGGACAACTCGTCGTGTTCAACGTGCCGGACGACAACCACGACGCCGTGCTCACGCCATTGGCTCTCTTTCTCGGTAGGGCCATGGACGTGGGCTACGGCCCGGTGTCTGTGGCCACGCGGGCCGTCGCGCTTGACTTCCTCCATCGCGGTACTGCTGCCGAGGATGTCACCCATCCTGACCTCTTCTTCGCGCTGGCGGACCGCGTGGATTCGTTGCGGGGACGCCGAGCCCTGGAAGGCGTTCCCGATCTGGTGATTGAGATCGTTTCGCGCACGACGCGAGCGGAACACCAACCCGGAGGTGATCTCTGGCAGGCCTATGAACGCCACGGCTTGCCCTATTACTGGCTGGTCGATACCGCACGCCGGACAGTTCTTCAGTACACACTGGCCGGCGAGCACTATGTGGGCGGCCGGTATGGTGAACCGGTCGTCCTGAGTGAAGGCGACCTGCTCACCAATCCCTTGTTCCCCACCGTCTCCATTGAGGTAACGCGCGTGTTCCGGCATGTGAAAGACTGGGGCGAGTAGCCGCGCTGAGGGCGCTCTCACTGTCCTCGGATGGCTGAACCGCTAATGGGCGATTGGCCTGGTCGTTGCGAGGCTGCTCGTCATCGTTGGCAAGGCGGCTTGGCTCGCCGCGACGGTGGCGACCGTGTGGCTCGCTGTCTCGCTGGCGCGACTTGCGGTGGTTGTCGCCACGCCTGTCACCGCTGCGCTGGTGGTGTGGACAGGCTCAGGCGCCGAGACGCTGCTGCGTTCGCTGGTGGCAGCAATAATTGTCACGCGGGCTGTAGTTGCTTGGGCCGTCAGGCTGGTCACAATCACGGTTGACTTGGCTTCCGCCGGCGCGGACTGG
>JBPCLN010000371.1:0-5594 GCA_051003235.1 Chloroflexota bacterium
ACGAGCAGGACATGACTCGCTCCTCCGTCGAGGCGGAGATCGATGCCGCCAGTCTAAACACACGCACCGAACAGCGCGACACGCACCTGCGTTCGCAGGACTTCCTGCATGTCGAGCAGCATCCGAATATCACCTTTAAGAGTTCCCGTGTCGAGCGGTCCGGCGGGGATACTTTGAAGGTCACCGGCGACCTAACCATTCGCGGCACGACGCGCGAAGTGGTGCTGGACACGACGCTCACCGGCCGTGGTAAGACGCCCTTCGGCACGACCGCCGCGGGCTTCGAGGCGCACACCACGATCAATCGCAAGGACTTCGGTCTCAACTGGAACGTCGCTCTGGAAGCAGGCGGCTGGCTGGTTGGCGACACGATCAAGATCGGCATCGACGCCGAAGCCGTCTTGCAGGCGTAGGGCAAACGGGCCCTCTAGCGTTCAGCTGCCGACGATCACCGTCACTTTGAACGCCTGCACAATCTGTGGACACGCCTGACCGGCGGCGCAGATTGGCCGGCTGGTGGCCATGATTGCCGTCTGGCCCGCGCCGACCGCCTGGAAAGCGCGCACCGTCGCGCCACGAACGGCGGCGGCGGCCGGGTTGACGGTAGGCTTCAGCACGGCGGGGTCGGGAAGCGCCACTTCCCAGTTCTGGAAGCCGGAGGCAGCGTGGAGCGCCAGGTCAATGGTGTCACCAACCTGAAAATGCACCGTGCTGCCGGCGTCGGCGTTCGTCAGCGTCCCCTTCGGATTCAATGGGCTCGGTGGGATCATGGTCGCCGTGACCGTTGCCGACGTTCCACTCGTGGCAGCGGACGTCGTTTCTGCGGTCACGGTACTGACCACCGCGGGGAGTGGCGCGATCGTCGCCGCCGCACTCGGTCCGCCGGCGGGAACACCGGTTACGGCCGGCGCCCCCGCTCCGCAGCCGGCCAGCGCCAGCAGCGCTCCAAGGGACGTGATGGCCGCCAGGCGGCGTCCGACGCGACTTAGGCGATGTAATGGCATCTTGCTCCTCCGTTCAGCGTCTAAACGTCGGCAGCAGGCCGGGTGTTCCAGGCGACCACGCCGCGGTACGACCTATGCCGGCGCCCAATACGGTTGCGTCCAGGCGGAACGGCCTTTGAGGTCGGTCACCTGAATGCGCACCCAGGGCTCGTCGCCGCGCAGCGTGAATTCGGCCCCTTCCAGCGGCGTCACGCCATCCCCCAGGCGGTACTGATTGCGACCGGCGAAACCGAGACAGTACACCGCCGCGCAGGGAGAGCAGGCCACCGTCACCGACCGGCCAACAACCTGTATCACCGTTAATTCGGGACCGGCGCTGCAGTAGAACCAACCCTGCCGTAGTGCCTTCAACGCGGCGTCAACGCTCCGCTCGGCGGCGTGCAGGACGACCCAGCCCAGGCCGCCATCGGGAAAGCGGAAGTGGGCGTCGTCCGTGGCGAAGCCAAAGCCGCGCCGATCCCGGCGCAACACCTCGTCCCACACCGCCAGAGCCACGCCTTTTTCACTATCCAGCACCGTGCCGCCATTCCAGACTTCGACGCCGGCGGCGGCATCCACTGCCAGCACGTCGGCTCCCGTCAGGCCCGACCAGTGCGGATGGGCGATGATGACCACGGCACCGGCGGCCGTTAGCAGCCGCGCGGACTCCGGCCCGGCTGTCGTCACCGCTGGGAGCGGGTGCGGCAACGGTCCCAGGGCCACCAGATGATATTGGCCGCCAAACTCTGTTCCCGACGCCGTCACTTCCGCCCCCGGGATGAGCGCCATGCCGCGCGCATCAAGCGTGCTCGAGTTCGTCAGCACATTGTGATCCGTGATGGCAACGGCATCGTAACCACGTTCGGCGTACCAATCGACATACGCCTGCGGGGCCAGCCGGCCATCCGACCCGGTCGTGTGCCCGTGCAAATTGGCGCGCAGTCGCACGGGACCGTCGCCGAGCAGATTCACCACCATGTTCTCCCATCCTATGTCTGCCGACCGCCTACCGGCCGCCCCGCTTTCCATTTCCTCCATCGGAGCGTAGCATTGTCCAACGTACGATGGCCGGCGATGATCGCTGCTGCCAGCCACAACCGGCAGCACGTCCTGGCGGGAAAGGTAGGCCCATGCGACTGCTCCCTTGGCGACGAAGGCACCGCTCGAATCGGCACGGTGTCCCGTTTTCCCTTCGGTGCGTGCTGGCGACGCTGTGCATGCTGGCTCTCCTGGTGCGCTCTCCTCAGCTCACCGCGTCGGCTGCCGCGGTTGGTACCACGACGCCGCAAACTGGGGTCGCCCTCGTGAACCAGATCGGCGGTCATGTCCCGGCAATGGTCGGGCAGGGCAGCGCTTTGTATATCGTGGAGGGATCGCGTGTCATGGTCTTCGACGCCTCCGATCCGGGGCGGCCGCAGCAGCTTGGCGAGACCCCAATATTGCCGGCGAAGGCCCTCCAGATTGCCGTCAGCGGCACGACGCTGATCGTGGCGACCCAGGGCCAGAGCTTTCCGCCGACCCCGACGGACATCATCGCCTACGACGTGCATGATGTGCGGCAGCCTCGGGAGCTGGGGCGCATCACCCTGCACGATACGGTGAACGCCCTCGCCTTCGCCGGAACCATTGCTTCCGTTGTCGTGGCCGGCCAGCAGGGCAACAACCTCCTCCTCCTCGATTTCTCGCAGCCCGCCGTGCCGCGTCTGGCCGGGCAACTCGCCGTCGCGAACCCGACCGCGATCGCGGCCGACACCGCCGACGTCTAGCTGCTGGCGGCCGGCGCCTTGCATGTCCTCTCGATCGCCGATCCCGACCATCCCGTCATCATCGGCACCCTTAATCTTCCCAGTCACTGGAACGCTCCGGCGACGGCTCGCGCGCTGGTCTTCGATCATGGCACGCTCTACGCGCTCGAAGGGGTTGTCTCTCCGCGCAGTGTCGGACCGGGCGGCGTGCGGAGTATTGCCGTTAGCGATCCGACCCACCCCCGTTTGCTGGATACGCTCAGCAACGCGACCGCTCCCAGCACCATCGCCGTGCAGGGTACGACCGCCTATATCGGCACAGGAACAACATTACAGGCGATAGATCTGAGCGACCCGGCGCACTTGCGTCTGCGAACCTCGCGTGATTTCGGCCAGGGAAGCTATGTTGGGCCGCTGGCGGCGACCGGCGCAACGCTCGCCGTCCAGGTCAGCGACTACAGCGGGGTGATCCACACCTTCGACATTCGCGATCCGGCCCTTCACTCTGCGCCCGGAGCGATCAATACCTTCGAGGGTCTGGGGCCAATGCTCCGCGACGGGCACTTCCTGTACGTGAGCGACGGCATATTCCATCTCAGCATCTTCGACCTGAGTGATCCCACGAATCCAAGGCAAGTTGCCAGTGTGCCCGTGCCAGGCGGTATCGAGGCGCTGGCAATCCACTCGGCCAGACTCTACGTGGGCGGTAATCCGGCGCATTTGCAAGATCCGGCGGTGTTCGGTCAACTGACGGTGTTCGATGTCACCGACCCGACGCAGCCCAGGGCTGTCGGCGGGTTGACCGTGAACGGCGGACCGCGCAGCATGGCCGTCGCCGGCGCTTACCTCTATGCCGCCGCGACGCCAAGCTGCGCCGGCGCTCGAACCGCCGGCGGCCTCTACGTCTTCGACGTCAGCGGCGCTGGTGCGCCCGTTCAGGTAGGGTATCTCCCGCTCGTTGAGCGCTGCAACTCCGAAATCGAACTCACTGCCGTCGGTACGACGGTGTACGTCACCACCCTGGAAGACGCAAAGACCAGTACCGTCCACATTATTAATGTGGCGGATGTACGGAACCCGCTGGACATTTCGGCGATGCAGGCCAGGCCCCTGTCCGTGGGGACCGTCTCCGGTCATTACCTCTATCGCACCGATCAGACAGGGATCGCCGTCGATGATGTCAGCGATGCTGCCCATCCCCGAAACGTTGGCCACGTCAGCAGTCCCGGCTACATTGCCGCCCTGGCACTGGATGGGCCAACGCTGGTCGGGTCGGGCGCCGATTCGCTGGAGGTCTTCGATCTCACCAACCCGCAACAGCCCAGATTGACCGGCGTCTACCGCCAGTTCGGCACGATCGACCTGGCAGTTGACGGCGACATCATTTATGCCGCCGACCTGGGCGGCGCCCTGTATGTGCTGCAGGCACTGGCTGCACGTCAGGCGACCGTCCCGCCGCCGCCATCGGTCTCGCACGACGAGCGATACTACCCGGAAACCGGCTATCGCATCGCCAACGACGCCTTCTGGAATTCCTTCACTGCCCTCGGCGGCGCCACGACGCTCGGCTATCCCGCCAGTCGGGACTTTCGGTTGGATGGCTTCCTGGTGCAGATCTTCCAGCGGCAGGTGCTCCAACTCTTCCCAGATGGTTCGGTCCACCTGCTCAACCTGTTCGATCCGCCGTTGCTGCCCTACACCGGCTTCCATGGCATGCCCGTACCGACCGGAGACGCCACGCTGCTCACCACCGTTCCGAACGTGGCTGATCAGCCCGCCCTGCTTGCTTGGATTCAGCGGAATGCGCCGGACACCTTCGGCAGCCAGCCCGTCAATTTCTACCAGGCCTTCCTCCACCCTGGCGCAACGTTCGACCCCGCCCAACCCGACCGGACAGCGACGGAGACGCCGGCAGGGGCGCTCATGCTCTGGGGCTTGCCAACCGGTGTGCCGACCGCCATTGCCGGCCATGCCAATCTGATCGGCCTGCGCTGGCAACGCGGCG
This sequence comes from Chloroflexota bacterium, assembly GCA_051003235.1. Lineage (GTDB taxonomy): Bacteria > Chloroflexota > UBA4733 > UBA4733 > UBA4733 > UBA4733. The sequence continues at coordinate 4,734 of JBPCLN010000371.1, forward strand.
CAATGCTGTACGACACGACCTGTACGTGTACTCAAGAGATATTCGCCGGGGACGACCTGAAGGCCCTGCTCACAGCGGATCAACTGCCCGCCGATCTCACACGCGATGCCGCCTACTCACCGTACATCGGCCAGTACTGCCCCGGCGCCTCGGCCTGGCTTTGCCGTCCCAATCAGCTGCTCGATACCGACCTTACCAACGCCTTCGTGCCGGGGTGACCGTGCGGAAATCATCCGGCGCCACTTAGATCGCCGGTCCCGACATCGTGGCGTTGGCGACGTCTCGTCCCTGGCATGGCCGGGCTATCCTGCCAACTGTCACCAACGGCATGACTGGCCCGGTGTTCTAGTAACCGGAACCTTCGTAGTCACCGGCCAGAGACGCAAGGACATCCCCGGAGCGACCACGTGCGATCATTTGTAAGGCCGTATCGCCGCCAAAGACCGGCAGCGGAGCATTGAGGAATCGGATAAATCCAGCCGGAGTGAAAATGGTTCTTCCAAGCGTGGCGATCTCGCCAAGCTGCGCCAGATCCTGTCGTTGACGGGCGCTCGCCGGCAGGCGGTCGGAGGTTTCCCAACGCTCGACCGTCTTGGCGCTCACGTCCAGCAGGCGGGCCATACGCTCCCGTGACAGATCAAGATCGCTGCGAAGCTGCCGGAGGTCGGTTGATGGCATGTGTTCACGCGACACAACCACGATTATCGCTCCTATTCTGGTATCTAATACCATACTGTATAGACACATGTCTGGACACGCATCCGCCGCAGTTCAATGAACGACGCCGCGGCGGCAGGGAGGTTGGGAGCGACTGTGCGCCCTGCGCGATGACAGGATGGCTTCGTTACGGTGTTGGACCTA
>JBPCLN010000372.1:0-6543 GCA_051003235.1 Chloroflexota bacterium
CGACGGTATCGAACTTCATAGCCAGGACCTCAGTACCGTGACGTTGGCTCCAGTGCTTGAGCACGGCGACGTGCTCCGCCGGCTTCGGCGCCTCGTTCCACCCGCCGAACTTGAGGTAGGCCGGCACCTGCCAGCTCTGGCGCGTCGGGACGAGGGCAACGTAGACCAGCGGCACCAACCCGCGTGGGATGCGGAAGTCATTACTACCGAAGTCTAGGCGATTGAGGCCGTGCTGATAGAGGATGTCCAACTCGTTGTCCGGCGGCGCGTGCAGCCAGGCGTTGTGTTTGGCGATGACCTCGCGAATTGCCGCCTCGTCGGGCCAGGAGCCGTGTGGCGGGCGATAGTGCTCGGAGACCAGGTCGATCTGAGTCTCAAGCCAGGCGGGTACGTTGATTGCCTCCGCCGCTGTGATGATCTGGGCGGCGGTACCCCAGCCGTTCTCCCCGTCGAGTTCCATATTGGATGCGTGCCGCAACACCCACTCCTCGTCGCCAAGCAGCACCGGCCAGTGGCCCGTTGTGGCGACGATGGCGCGCAAGGCGTGCCAGATGTCCAGTGCCTGCTCTCCCCGCACTACCAGTCGGTACACCGTGCCGTCTGCACCACTATGCAGCGGCGCCAGTGTCGTCGTGTCGATGCCGTGGCGCACCAGCACGCGGTTCAACTCCTTCTCCGTGGTCGGAGGGCGTTCCGCCAGCGCATCCTCCAGATCAAAGGCGTTGCGCCAATCGCGCTCCGGCGGCGCCGGCATGGCTGGACGCACCCGCGTCACCTCCTCCGCCAGCGCCAGCTCCACCGCACGGTTGCGATAGTTCGGCGGCGGCTCGGTAGGAAAGTGATTCAAGAAGGCGGTAACCATCTTGTCCAGGTAGCGGCGCAGCGGCTCCGGGCGGAAACGAAGATCGACCACGGCCTTGCCGTTGTGCATGTCGGACATCCAGCGATCGGAGAACGGCGAGATGAGCGCTGGCGCCAACTGGCGCGCCTGCAACTCGGCGTCGGTCACCGCCACCAAGCGCGGCGTTACATGCAGCAAGTCAGCCAGGATCGTGACCAGATCGACGAGTGCCGGCGCCGCGTACTGCGCCACGTTGTAAGCTTCGCCAAAGGTCCGTTCGTCCCCAAGTAGGCCCGCGATAACCGTGACCACATCGCCGCTATAGACGTGGCGCAAGCGCGGCGGGCCGCTCTCGGGGATCAGGAGCGGCCCGCCGTCCAGCAGGCGCCAGAGGTAACTCTCGATCCGCCGGAAGTGGTCGCGCTCGCCGTTCACCATCGGCAGGCGCAGCCGGGTGGAGGGAAAACCCTGGGCCTGCCAGGCTGCAACCAGGGAATCCTCAGCCTGGCGCTTCTCGACGCCATAGCGCCACTCGTCGCGATCGGCCGGCTCCTCCGGCTGGGGCAGCAGCGGTCCCTCGTAGTCTTCTTCGCGTACCGGTCGCGGACAGCCCTGGCGTACGAGGTAGACCTGGCCACTGCTGATGAAGACGTAGTGCCCGGCTCGCGCGCCAAGGACCTCCACCACGCCCTGCGCATCCGCCGCGGTGTAGGCGGCGAAATCGACGGTCGCCTCGAAGCGCCGGTCGGTGAGCAAGCGAGCGAAGTCCGCCGTCGTACGGTCGCCGCGCAATCGTTCCACCCGATCGCCGAAGGGGTCGGGTCGCCGGCCACGATTGAGCGTGCTGACCCGGTGGCCGGCCGCCAGCAAGCGCCACACCAGCTGGTAGCCGACGAAGCGCGTGCCGCCAATGACCAGAACGTGCATACCGGCGCCTCCCTTCCCCGAACCGTGGTAGACCGGCGTGCCCTGGGTCGCAGGTCGGACGGCGCACCAGCGTTGCTCATCATACACGGGTCGCCCGCAACAGGGACGCTCGCCACTGGCTATACTGGCAGCTAGGGTGGACGCTCGGGAGAGAGCGGTCGGGAGGCGATCGACATGGCGGTCTTGCCGCGGCTCAGCGACCTGGAGCTGTTCCTGCTCACGGTCCCCAACGACGAAGAGGACTCGCCTTGGATGGTGATGGCCGACCTCCAGGTCCGCGACGTGGACCTGCTTAAGCCCATCCTGCTCTTGTACGCGCAGCAACACCAGTTGCCCTGGTACATCGCCTCGTATCTGAAGATCACCATGCCGCGTCCCATTGGTGAGTCCACGCTGGAGGCGGCGCCGGACCTCCTCGTAGCCAAGGCCGAGGATTGGCTGCGCACCTCCTGGAGCGTTCCAGCGGAAGGCAAGGCGCCCGAGTTCGTGCTGGAAGTGGCGTCTGGGAAGAGCTGGCAGCGGGACAGTGGGGAGAAGCCCCCGATCTATGACGGCATGGGGGTGCTGGAATACGCGGTCTTCGCACCGGAGCGGAAGGACGGGCCGAAGCTGTTCGGCTGGCGACGGGCGGTGATGGGCCAGTTCAGCGAATGGCAGGTGGATGAGAGCGGAGTGCTCTGGAGCCAGGCGCTCGGTGGGTTGGGCCTCTTTGTCGAGCGCGGCCTCTGGCTCCGCGCGCTGGACGCCGCCGGTCGACGCTTGCCCACACCGGGTGAGGTGGCCGTAGCGGAGCGGCGGCGAGCAGACGCGGCGGCGATCCGGGCCGAGGAAGCGGCGGCGCGGGCGGCAGCGGCGGAACGCCGGACCGTCGAGGAAGCGGCGGCGCGGGCGGCAGCGGAACGCCGAACTGCCCAGGAAGCGGCGGCACGGGCGGAGGCGGAGGCGGAGGCGGCACTGCTACGCGAGGAGGTGCGCCGGCTGCGCGGGGAGCAGACCTGAGTACGTCGCCCATCCCTGGTCCGCTGTGCTTCCCAGGCTGCTATTCACCGGGCAGGCCGCCTGGTTGCTGGCGTTGTGGCCCTGGCAAGCGCCGGACGTGCGCTCGCCAGAGTCCGGTCTCAGACCACAATCTCCACCGTGTCGCCGTCTTGCAGGCGGTGCTCTCGTCCGACGAGCTGCCCATCAAAGCGCGCGGAAGGCCCCCAGAGGCGCGCGCCGCTGCAGGAGGCCACGATCTCCTTATGAATCTTGCCGGCAGCGTCAGCAACGGTCGCTCCTGGAGGCAGGGCGAGCGGCTCCTCGTCGGTGACACGGTCATGGCGCAAGTAGACGCGGATGAGGCCGGTGAGCTGCCAGACGGCCTCCTTAAAGACCTCCAGGCTGGCATCATCAAGCACGGATACTCCCACCACCCGCAAGTCCGGCACGGCCGCGTGCAGGCGCCCCAGTGCCCCATCCGGCGCTGCGTCCATTTTCGTAGCAGCCAGCACCGCGGGTACGACGATCCCCGCCGCTTCTACCTCGGCGCGCACATCGAGCAAGTCATCAATGGCTGCGCTCGCGTCCTGGCAGTAGACGATAGCGTCAGCGCCGCGCAGCACGCCGAGCAGGGCGCGACCACCGCCCCGGTCGTCGTTCGCGCCGGCGATGAGGCCGGGGATCTCCACGAGTTGGACCAGCACGCCGCCGATGCGCATCAGAGCCGGTACTGGTCGTAAGGTGGTGAAGGCGTAGCCGGCGATCTTGACCTGCACGTGGGAAAGGGCATGCAGGAGCGATGACTTGCCGGCATTAGGCGGACCCACCAGCGCGATCTGCGCCGCTCCCTCGCGCCGCACGGCGATGCTGTCATGGTGGACGACGTGGGAGCGGACGTGGGTCGCCTCAATTTGTTCCTGAACCCATTTGCGCAGATCGGCGTAGGGACCGTTACGGTACCCGGGGAGGTCGTCGAGGATGGCGCGCAATTCGCGGGCCCGCTCGACGCCTTCTTTACCGGTGAGGCGGCGCTTGATAACTTGCATCTGGGTACGATGTGGCATGGGCATGGCGGTACACTCCTGACTGTGCAGAACAAGGGAGCAGGAGGGTACGCCTAGCGAGCGACCGAACCAGGCCGGCTCGCCGACAGGCGTGCGTCCGTCCCGCTGCTTCCACCGACGCTGGTTAAAGGAAGCAGCGGTTTAGCCGTTCTGACGGCAGCGTTCTGAGCGCCAGGCGCTCTCGCGTGTGCGTGCCACAGTGATCACTTTCATAGCGGGAGGGGAGGCGTCGCGACTCCATCATTGAACGCATTAAACCATGCATTCGACGCTACACCGCATTGACACTCCAGCTGCTGTCGCTTGACGAACTCGCCCGCTCGGTCAGGAACTCCTCCCAGGTCCGCCGGCCCACATCCCGGTCCGGGGCCAGGTTCGCGCCGGCTCGGACCGCGCGAGCGGCCTTGCCGGGCAACCAGACCGGCACGATCAGCCGGTGCTCTCCACGGGCCTGCAGGTACCCGCGGAGCAGCTCGGCCATGTCGGGCGCCAGCCCCGGCCGGCGTGCCAAGCGCAAGCTCCACGAGCCGGGCCGCCACCTCCTCGGCGGCAAGCTTGGCCCCGAAGTAGCCGAATATTGCGCGGTCGACGCTGCTGTCGACTGGGATCCGGTCGGCGCCGACGACCAAGATGTACACCAGATGCCGCGCCCCGGCTCGCGACGCTACCCGGACCAGATGCCGGGCCTTCTCCTCATCGCCCTTACTGCTGCCCGCGCAATGCACGATGATCTCGGCCTCCTCCACCGCGGTTGCGCTCCCCTCACCCGTGGCCAGGTCACCGGTCACGAACTCGATACCCTTCCCGTCTTCGCGGCTACGCCTGCTGAGCACCCGTACCTTGCAACCGGCGTCCTGCAGCCGCGGGACGCCGAGGCGCCCGAGCGTGCCCGTGCCGCCAGTGACCAGGATGGGTGACGCACCTGCCTTCCCGTGCGCCGGAAGCGCCTCAACTGCGCGTGGCTCGTTCAGGCCGACTGCTGCCGTGCTAATACGTCTTGGTTCAGTTCTACGCCCAGACCCGGACCCTCCGGCAGCAGCAGTTCGCCATGCTCGATCCGTTCCGGTGGCTGGGTTAGTTCGGCGCGCCAGGGAACTTCACCCCAGGCATATTCGAGATGGCGTAGATGCGGCAGCAGTGCCGCCAATTGGGCGCCGGCAGCGGTGCCCACCGGGCCACTCGGATTGTGCGGCGACACGGCGGCGCCGGCTACCTTGGCGGCCTGGGCAATCGCCAGGCCGGCCGCGATGCCGCCGCAATGTTTGACGTCCGGCATGACGACCTGCCAGAGACCTTCCCGCAGGTAGGGCCAGAATCCCGCAAGACCGTACAGCGCCTCGCCGCCGATCAGTTCCATCCCGCCATACTCCGGTGCAGCGAGGAGCGTCTGCAGTTGGCGTACTGCCGGCAGGTCGGCAGTCGATACCGGCTCTTCCAGCCAGGTGACATCGAGCGCCCGCAGGGCGGCCACCACCTGACGGGCTGTTGTCGGGTCAAAGTGGCTGTGGCAATCGACGAGCAACTCGATCTCCGGTCCCACGGCGCGGCGTACTGCCGCCACGCAATCGAGGCCCAGCCGTAGTCGTTCCTGTCCTTCCGGCTGATAGAGGCGATCACGAGGCAGGGTATCGAATGGTGCGCACTTGATGGCATGGAAGCCTTCCGCCACCGCGGCGGCGGCGTTGCTGGCAAAGCCGTTCGGCGTGCGTTCGGCAGTGGCGCGGTTAATGTTGGCGTAAAGCCGGATGCGCGACCGGACCGGGCCGCCCAACAACCGGTGGATTGGCACGCCGATGGCTTTGCCGGCCAGATCCCACAGTGCCTGTTCGCAGGCGGAGACCGCGGTGGCGCCCTGCCGTCCGACGGCGACGGACTGGAGGGCAGCTACCGCAGCGACGACCGCTTGCGGATCGCGGCCCAGCAAGACCCCTCGGCATTGCGCCAGAAGGATTTTCCGGACCTGATTGTCACCGCCCGGTCCGCCGCCATGCGACGCTTCCCCGAGACCTTGCAGCCCCTGGTCGGTGTTCAGTTGCACGAACAGCCAGTCACCGCGAGAATTGACGTGGACGGTATGGACAATCAAGTCGGTGATCTTCACAGGTCGCGTCGCCTATCTCCTGTATTCACAGCCCATATATGCGTCTGAGCATGGCTGGGCCACCTCGACCGGCAAAATGACCCCGCTCACCAACCACAGTTCAAAGGGAGCGCCCATCACCGAGCAGACGGAATAGGGTCGGCGGACGTGACCGCCGTTGATGCTCCCGCCAGTAGACACTGGAGTTTCGCCGCAGTGTCCGTGCCTGGCAGCGGTGTGTGGACGATCAGCCACAGGTCGGGCCGCTGTGCCACCTGAAGGGGCGTCGGCTGCAGCACCAACCGCCCCACTAGGGGGTGATTCAGTTCCTTTTGGGCGTCGCGCGGCGTCCCGCGTACGTCGTTGCGCGGCCACCATGCGGCGAACTCGGGGCTGGCGGCGTTCAGGTCCGCGACGAGCGCAGTGAACCATGCCTCGCCGACATGGCGCCCGGTGCTGGCGCGGAAGTATGCCAGCGTCTCTTGCGCCGCGCCTTCCCAATTGACAAGGAGACTGCGCTGACTGGGATCGGTGAACATGCACCAGAGCAGGTTGCGGTCGCGGGGGCGACGAGCGGCAAAGTCGGAAAACACGAGGCAGGCTGCCACGTTCCAGGCCACCGCCTCCCAACGCGCATTGACGACGTAGGCGGG
>JBPCLN010000373.1:0-9398 GCA_051003235.1 Chloroflexota bacterium
ACATGGAGACGCGCCGAACGAACCGCTGGAACGCGGCTGAGCAACCGCCCTACAGCGGAGGGAATGCTACAGAACGACGGTTTGCGTCTGAACGCAACAAAAGGCGCATATCACCGTTCGGTCGCTAACGTTGCGCCAATGCGAGCATCTGGACCGCCTCCCTCTGGACATTGCCCTGATCGCTGTCAGTCGCCACCATCGTCTTGCTTTTCGATCTGTGGTGAATCTAACTCCACCGGCCTTCGGTTGCATTCGCGACAAGCGACCTACCGGAGTCCATTGTGTGCGAGTCCGGGACTTGAGTGGCACCGCTGTTTGGATGATAAGTATCACCCTACCCGGCTCGGTGCTTGGGTCGTTAGTATCAAATGTAAACTAACCCGGCCAGCGCTTTCTAGAGAGGGCTATGCAAAGTCAGACAGCGGGAATCAAGGGCGCTGCTCGCTGTCGACCGAGAGTAACTGCGGTCGTCGTCCGCCTGCCCGTGCCTTTGAACGCGCTTCCGGACGGCTCGCTATTAACATTGCCGTCGTGAGCGATAACTCTGTGTTTAGTACCACTCACTGCCGTTTGAGATCAAAGAGCGCGGCCCGTTCTGGACCAAGCGCCTCACGCTCGCTCTGGGGCAGTCCACCTGATGGTACGTTCGGCGAGCTCGTCATCCCGCCGGCAAGCATCACCCCATCCCGCACGACCCCATCGGCCCCGCGACGAACGTCGTCGACCGTCTCAGAGTGCATCGTCGCAAATGCCGGAATGCAACTCGGTACTACTAATACGAACTTGTAAAACCAGAGTCCATCGAACCAGTACACGTACACGTCATCCGGGATGGTGACGACTTCTTCCTCGGCCGCTGCTGCATCCTCTCCTGTGTCACCGTTCCCGTTCTCCTGCTCTTCTTTCCACACCGTGACATCGCCGTCGAGCCGAAAGTACTCTGCCTCGGAGTCCTCCAGGGGCGCCGTTGTCGCTGCAACAATGCCCGAACCGTAGTCGCCTTCCTGCCCCTCAACTGACCATGCATAACCGTGAGGAAATCCGGCGATCTCCGTAAACTCCGCCAACTGCCCGTAAATCGCCCGCCCCACGTCCTCGGCTAGCGCCTTGACGCGCTCTGCGTTGCGCCCTTCCGTCACCGTACCCTCCCCGACCTCATAAGCAGACCATGGCGCTCACTGTAGAGAGTTTCCCACCCGGTGACAAGATGCTGCGGCTCGAGCCTCCCCGAGATGGCGATTGGGCGGTTCAGGATGAGCCAAGCCATCGCAGGATCATAGACTTGCCAACTTTGGTCGTCCGCGTTACATCGATGGCGAAGATCGGCGGCCGATAGCATTCGTTGCTAAGACTCCTCGAAGTTCTGCTGCTCGAGCTTTAGCACGCGGCCATTTTCGGCGACGGCGCGAACGGTCTCGGCGGGGATGCCGCCAGGGGCGTCAGCCTCGATTTCCAGGGTGACGCGGACGGCGGTATCGGGCAGGGCCGTCAGAAGGTCGAGGATCTCATCGCTGATCTGGCGCACGTCGCGGCCGACGCGCAGGGGATCGAGGCGAGCGGCGGCGCGATAGCGGCGGACGAGTTTCGGACGTGGCGGGGGTGGTGTGCCACCACCGGGGGGAAGGTCGGGCCTCCTACCCTCATGCTCCTCGCGGCCGTCGCCGGTGCCGTCGGAGGTGCCACCCAACCGTTCTTGCTGCTGACGCTTGCGCTCCAGCTCCTCCTGCTGGCGGCGTTCTTCCTCAGCCCGGGCCGCTTCCGGCTTCAGCAGGACGCTGTGCTCGTCGAGGTGAATATTGGCGGGGAGGGTGGCTTGGCCGAAGAGGAGACCGGCACAGTGACCCTCGCTCGAGCGGGCGTCGGCGTAGGCGAAGTACTCCCGTGACTTGAGCCCCTCGGCGATGGCGGCCAATAGCACGTCGACATCGGCCAGGCGCGGCAGGTAGAGGTAGGTGCACAGGTAGTCCCATAGCTTGCGCACGGAAAGGTGATCGTCCTCGCGCCAGAGCCAGGTATCCAAGGTGTGGCGCAGTACGTAGGCGCCCCACTTGCCGACGACCAGGCCGTGGCTTTCCGCCTGCTGGGAGGTCCGGCGGACCAGGCCGCCGTCGCCTTGGAGCGGGTACTCCTCCCAGGTCCAGGGGTTGGCGCCCTCCTGCACCGGCGCCAGCAGCCAGACGTACGTGTCGCGCAGCCGCTGGGTAAAGGTGCGTTCCGCCCCCTCCACGCCGGCCTTGGTCTCGTTGCGACGGAACTCGTCCAGGTTGAGCGTGGCGGTGTCGCGCTGGATCGACTGCCAGGCGAGGTAACGACGCACCTCCCGGTCCAGGCCAGCCATCGCCTCGGCGTCGGGCGCGAGGAACAGCAGGGTGTTGCGGAAGCGGCGCGGGCTGTTGCCGCGGTGCTCCAGGATGCGGGCAGCGACCTCGCGGGCGGGGGAGGTGGTAGCGCTGCGCCGGTGGACCGCGTCGGGCGGCAAGACGACCAGGCGGACGCGCTGCTCGTCGGGAACGTCGCCGCCCAGGGGAGCGGCGGACCCCGTGGGATGCGCGGGGGTGGTGATCCAGTGGACGGCGCGGAAGATGCCGCCGTCCTTCTCGGCGCGCAGGCGCTTGACGATCTCTTGCGTCACCTCGTAGGGATCGACGCGGCTCGCGCGTTCCTCCGCCTCGCGGCGCAAGTTGGGCTGGGTGTCGTACCAGTAGCGGCGGTTGCCGCTGTAGAGGTAGGTCAGGTGCTCGGTCAAGCGGGCGAGGGCGTCGTTGAACACCGCCAGCGGCTCGCCGGGCTGAGCGACACCGAGATGGATGTGCGCCTCGTCCACGCCGCGCACGTTCTGACCGACGATATGGGGGGCGCTGCCGAGGAAGATGGCGCGGGCGACCCGCTGGGCGGCGAGGAACTGGCCGTAGCGGACGTTGCCCTCGTCGATGCGGCGCGGCTCGGCGCGCTCGCCGTCCACGTCGCGGTCCAGCACACTGTTCCAGCCCTCGGGGAGGTAGCGCAGCAACTCGTCGCGCACGCGCGGCACATCGAGTGGCAGGCTGCCGGGTTGGCTGAGCACCGAACAATCGTTGCGCAGCCAGAGGGCGTGGATACAGGCGGCCATGAGGCGCAGCACGCCGCGCGTGCGCTGGAAGCGTTCCAGCGAACCCCAGTCGTTATAGAGGCGGTCGAAGACCTCGGGGTGGATGGGGTAGGCGGCACGCAGGCGGTCGAGGTAGGCTGCCTGGCGGCAGTCGCCCGGGAAGTCGGTACTGTCGCCCGCGTAGAGCCGGGAATGGGCCAGGCAGACGGCCTCCTTGGCTGCCTCGTCGCGCACCGGACCGAACAGACGGCGGCGCACTACCTCGAACCCCTCCTGGGGACCGACCGGTTTCCAGATCGCCTCCAGCCGGCCGAAGGTGTGCTCAATTCGGGTGAGAGTTTCCTGACCGCCCTGCGTGCCGATCTCCATGCCCGATTCGGGGATAGAAGCGACGACCATGCTGTGCTTGGAGCGCTTCGCCGCCTCAGTGAGCGCTTGCACGAAGGTCATGACCGACTCGAAGGTGCCGGCCGGCAGGCGCCCCTCGTTATTGAAGAGGTTGCGCGCGTAGGCGACCAGTTCATCGATGAGGATGACACAGGGACCGAAGCGGTCGAAAAGGGCCACGAGCGTATCGCCGCCGGGGGAAACACCGTGGCGGTCGGCCTCCTGCACCATGGCGTAGGCCGTTTTGCCGCCGAGCTGCGCCGCCATTTCCCCCCAGAGCGTACGCACCTCGATACCGTTGCCGCCGGAGTCGACATGCGCGACGGCGGTGTCGAGCGCCGTGCCGACCAGCACCGCCACCTTGACGGCCGGCAACGTGGTGACGTTTGCGGCACGCAGCACGTCCTGCACACCGGCCAGGCGTGCCAGCTTGCCGGGGCTGCGCACGAGGTGGTAGAGCGCGAGCATGGTATGGGTCTTGCCACCGCCGAAGGCGGTCTTCAGCTGGACCACGGGCTCGCCGCCCTTGCCGCCCACACGGGTGACGGCGGCGGTCAACAGCATGCGCATGCCTTCGGTGAGAAAGGTGCGGTTGAAGAACTCGACCGGGTCCTGGTACTCCGGCTCGGCCTTGCCGGAGAGCACCTGAGCGAGGTCGGCGGCGAACTCTGCCAGGTCGTAGCGGCCGCGAGAGACGTCGTCGTGGGGGGTGATGACATCGCGCCAGGGACGAAGGGTGTCTGGTGGCGCAACGCGCGACGTCGGCTGCGCAGAAACGGTGGGCGCGGCAGCGGACGCCGGAGTGGGCGGCGCCTGTACCCCCTCTGGGCGGATCTGTATCACGCTCAGCCGCTGATCGCCTTGTTCCCTCCTCGCTCCCCTATCGCCGATCTGCTCACCGTCCGCGATCTGCGTTTCCACCTCTACCGTCGCGTCATCGAGATCCGCGATGGCCAGCTGCTGCTCTGCCGGCACCTCGACGCTCGTCCCGCCGCCTTTGCCCGCCAGCGCTGCGCCGCCACCAGCTTGCCGGAGTCCGAGACCCAAGCGGTCATTGAAGCGACCGAGATCGCCACTGCCCTGCACACCGGTCCCAGCGACGACAACCCCGCACCTCCGCGCTCCGGCCGGGTCCTTTCCGGAGCACGCGACGTGGTGGGGGAAGTGGCCGCGCTGGAGCGCGTCGCGTACTCCTACCGTCGGTCCCCAATCGTGCGCGCCGTGGTGGACCAGTTGGATCGCGAGGCAGCCCCAGCGGAATCGACCGAGAGGATCATGGGATGACCGCCCCGACACACGAGCGCGTGCACCAGCACGTGCCGACTCCAAGAGGGCGGCCGGTGCGGCAACGCCTCGCCCGGCTCCTCACCGAGCTGCTTGCGCCCGGGTTTACCTCGGGGGTGCTGCTCATCGTCGTGATCGTCCACAGCGCCCCCAGCGCCGCTGTGGCGCTCCGCTGGCTGGTCCCAGCCCTCCTCTTCGGTTGTCTACTGCCGATCCTCTACCTCCTGCGCCAGGTCCGCCGGCGACGGCTCAGTGACATCCATATCCGCGTGCGCGAGCAGCGCCCAATCCCACTCCTGGTGGGCCTCGCCTCCGTACTCATTGGCCTGACCCTGCTGGTCCTCCTGGGCGCCTCGCGCGAAATCCTCGCCGTGATCGGCGCCATGGCCGCTGGGCTGGTCGTCGCCATGCTGACGTCCCTCGTCTGGAAGCTGTCCATCCACACTGGCGCCATCGCCGGTACCGTAGTTGTCCTCGCACTCATTTTTGGTCCGCCGCTGCTGGTGTTGGAGGTCCTGACCGGTGTCGTCGGGTGGGCCCGCGTGGAAGTCGGCGACCATACCCCAGGGCAGGTCATCGCTGGCGGAGCCATTGGCACCATCGTAGCCGCCGTCGTCTTCCCCCTGCTTCGGTAGTCAGGGCGATACCTGAACGACGCGGCACAACGGCGGTAGGGTACGGGGGATTCGTCAGGGCCGTCGTGGATAATGCAGATGTCTGCCGTGGAAGGGATGGACCAACCAGTGACGGCCCCGTTACCGGACGATCTTCGTCAGGCGCCCCGGCGCTTCGGTCGCCCTCGTCTGCTACCCCTGCCAGCCAGACGCGCCTTGGACGATCCCACCGCCTCCTTCGCCGACCTGCTCTTCGCCTTCCGCCGGCGCGTGGGACACTCCCAGTCCGATCTTGGTAGACACGCCGGCGTCAACGCCAGCTACATCAACCGCCTGGAAAGCGGTGCCCGAAGCGTCCCCACGGCGGAAGTCACGCTCGCCCTCGCTGTCGGTCTGGACCTGTCCCCCGAGGAGACCGATCGCTTCCTCTGGAGCGCCGGCGGTCTGCCTCCCAGCCTCCAGCAGTTGGCCGCCGGCGATCCCACCATCCTCGCCGTGGCCTGTCTCCTGAACAATCAGCGGCTGTCGCCCGAGGCACTGGCGGACTTCCGCGCCTGCGTCGAAGCGATGGCCCACCGCTGGCGAGGCGCCGCGCGCTAGCCTGGATTATTCATGAGTGGCGACTTACAAATGGCGTCGCCTCCGACAGGACACCTTGTGAGTCATGACTCATGAATAATCCAGGCTAGGCGCCTATCCGAGTGCTCGCGGCCGGGTACCCACCGCAGTGGGTGTCTCTCGTGGCCATATCGGTGCGACGTCTTCAGGGAGGGACAGCCCGCACAAAGCGGGCGCACCGCCGGTACCCACAAGTCCTCGCCCCGAACCCGCCGCTCAGCAGTATGACGGATAGGGTACCCGGCACACCGTCTCGGTCCGTTCCAGGCGCAAAGCCGGCGCCTGACCGGGCACCAGCACCTCGCGCACATGGCGGCCCCGCTGCTGCATCGCCTTCCCGCACTCCGGGCAGTGCCGCTTCGCCGCCCCCGTCGCCTCCTCTGCCGCCGCCAGATCGCCAATGTACGCAGTCCGAACCGGCAACAACGCCGTATCGACTGCCGCCACGATCTCATCCAACGTCGTGCGGGGATGCTCCCGCTGCCAAGCCCGCAGCGCTCTCCCCACCACCGCTTCCAACTCCACCCGCGCCGCCGCGCGCCCCGCTTCACTCATCTGGCTCGCCCCTTTCCGCACCACCAATGGCACTGCCGGCTATCCTACACCCTCAACCAGCCAGACGGCGCGATAACTTGTGGCACACTTTAATCCGCCCACCAGATCCGCAGAACAGGAAATGTACACTAATATCGCCTTTTCCGTGTCTCATATTTATTGGCAGGTTCCGCCATTCGGTGCAGCAAGCCGTCCTCTCAACGGTCTGATACTCCCGACTTATTAGTGCTTTCGGGAGTGCGCTCGGACGAGACTCTCGGCTGATTCTGATTGAATAGTCGCAACCTTGGTGGCAGAAAGGGCTGGACAATGGCCACTGGGACGGCCAGGAGCAGCGGCACCCAGGGGTGGTGGATGGCCAGCGCGGCTGCCACCGGGCCAAGGACGAGCACGCTGGCAACCTGGGTCGCCACGGCAAGGCGGGTTGCTCGCGAGGAGGCCATACCACTCCCGTCGGGGTGCTGTCGCACTAGCCGGCCGGCTCTCGTGAAGAGGTTCGACAGGTGGCGCGACGGCCGTTCCACGAGCCAGTAGCTCACGGTGGCCACGGCGACGGAGAGCAGGAGGAGGAGGAGGGCATTGGCAGGGAAGGCCGTGGGGGCCTGGTGGATCAGCAGATTGCGCTTGCCGAGTTCCTCCATGAGCGGCTCGTGCCAGAGGTAGATGCTGTAGGAGATCAGGCCCAGGAAGCGCGGCGCGGGGCGGGCCAGCGCGCGCTCCCAGGCTAATCCCCGAGGCCCCAGGATCGTTGACGCCAGGACGAGCGCGAACGCCAGGCCCGACAGCGTATCGAAATAGACGTCGATGAGCGAGCCGGGGCTCCGCAGGATGAAGCAGGCCACGAGCATGAGGATCCCTAACAGGCGAAGGGCAGCCGGCGCCGGCCCGGCGAGGAGCAAACGGTTGCCCAGCACTGCGGCGGCCACGGCCAGCAGCATGCCGAGGGCGAAGGTGTCCAGTTTAGCCATCGGCCCGAAGTACACCGGCCAGTCCTGCGTCGAGACGCGCGCCACGGTGGCCGCCCACCACTTGTACGCGACGCTTGCGACCAGCAGGACGGTGATCCCGCCAGCGAGGGCAGTAGCTCTCGCCGGCGGCGTACCCCACCGGCCGCACAGCCAGCAGGCCAGGGGGCCGAAGCCGGCCAGGAAGAGATAGAAAATCACTTCCACGGCCAGGGACCAGGCCGGCCCGATCGTCCAGAAGATGTGCCGAACGTCGAAGATGTAGGTGAATGTGAGATGCTCGATCAGGTCGGTCCGCTCACCGGGGCTCCCCGTGTACCGCCACGTCCACACCAGGACGATGGCCAGATAATAGGGTGGCAGGATGCGAAATGCCCGGCGACTCAGATAGCTACCGATGGATAACGCGCTACGCTGCTCGACCGCCGCCCGCGCAAAGGGAAGGAAGACCAGGAAGCCAGAAAGTACAAAGAACCAGGCAACGCCACCGTCGAGATTGTTGAACACGTGGTGCCAAGGCGTCCCCTCGTAGACGTACCGGGGCCGCCTCAGCGCCTCCCGCGAGTACTGGTAGGCATGGAAGACCACGATCAGCAGCGCCGCCACCCCCCGGTACGCCTCCAACTCCCCGAAGCGGTCCGGCCTGATCCGGGGACCATCGGACGGCGGCGCGATGGATGACCGTTGAGCAGCGGCCGCCGCCGATCGAGCAGCGACCTGACCTTGCTGCTTGCCTGCGGGGAGAACAACAGTGGAGCGCACGTGAACCTTTCAGGCCGCCGCGACTGCTCGCGCCACGGCTGCCGGATGCACCCGGGAGGACCAGAAGCGCGGTAGCCGCACCGCCGGTGGCCGAGAAGCCGCTCGCCCGCCCCGGATCAGCTAGCCCGACCTGGCGGTTCGGCCAGCAGCCCGGGCACTGCCCTCGACCGGCGACGACGCTCGCGTCGCACGTCTTCAGACTACCACCCCAGATTATTGCCTGACTCCGTCACTGCCCCGTAGCGTCCAGCAGGAGACGGCGAGGCTGTGCGGCTACACCCCTTTTTTCATCGCGCTGTGGTCGCCCGTGTCGCGCCGCCCCTGGGGACGGCGGCCACGCTCACCGCCATCGCTGCTGCCTGGCCCCGCCGGCAACGCGGCGTCGGCGGCACACCGCTTTGGCGCAGCCAGAAAGGGAACCGCCTCAGTGCGGCGGCCATCCGGCAACTGCTGGACGGGCTGGTCCGCGACCTGGCGGCACGTCAGCTCGTCCCCGCCGCCGCGAGCGCCCACACGCTGCGCCACACCTTTGCCTGGTTCTACCTGCGCGAACAGCCCGGTGACTTGATCGGGCTGGCGACCCTCTTCGGACACCGTTCGCTCGACACGACGCGTATCTATGGTTGCGCGGTGGTTGCGGACTGTCCAGCAGTCGGCGCACCGTCCGCCGGTGCAAATGCAGCGTCTCGGCGATGCTGCGGATGCTGTCGCCGTGGACGTGGCGTTCATGCACCTGCTGCCAGCGGGCCGCCCGCGCCGCGCAGCGGGCGATCTCCCGTTGCTTCGTCGGGCTCAGCGGGCGCGCTGGTGGCAACGGCTCCGGATCGGCTGCTGCGGGTTCGGAGGAGGTGACTTCCTCGGGTGCCGCCGCTGGCTCGTCCTCCACCGCTGGCTCATCCACTCCGTCTGTTTCCAGCGACGGCTCGGCCGGGGCGACGGCGTCATCGGTCGTTGTCTCCCAGCGCCGCTGCGTGAGCAACTCATCGAAGGCGTCCGTCACATTCTTGTCGGGTAGGCCGCCGACGAGGTGCCGACTTGTGCCGGCCCTTTTCCGACGGCCCCCCACCGAACCGGACGTGACCGTCATCCGGTCATCCGGCTCTCCGGTGTCCGCGCTTCGCCTCG
>JBPCLN010000374.1:0-4037 GCA_051003235.1 Chloroflexota bacterium
ACGGGTCAAAGGGAGCGATCCGCGCCGCGAAGATGGCGATGAGGATTTCCAGAACGATGAAACCGAGGGCGATCATCGCCACCTTCTTGCGCCGGAAGCGCCCCCAGGCGCGGGCGGTAGCGCCGCGGGGCTGGGGCCCAACAGGACGCACTGTGGCATCGGCGATCACGGCCAAGGTCAGGCCTCCTTTACCAGACTGACACGGGGATCGATGAGCGCATAGGCCACGTCGGTGACCATATAGGTGACGCTAATCAGGGCCGTCCAGACGACGGTCGAGGCCATAATCATGGGGTAATCACGGTTGCTGATGGCATTGACCCAGTAGAAGCCGACACCAGGGATGCGGAAGATGCTCTCGATGAAGAAGGAGCCGACGACGAGATGGGCGACCATGGGGCCAGCGACGGTGACGATCGGCGTGAGGGCGTTCTTGAAGATGTGCATGATCAGCACGCGCCGCCGGCTCAACCCCTTGGCGCGGGCGGTGCGCACGTAGTTGGCGCGTAGTACGTCGGAAATCGCGCCTTTGGTGTAGCGCTGCAGGATGAGGATGGAGCCCAGGGAGTTGGCGAGCACCGGGAGCACCCACTGTTTGGGGCTACTCCAGCCGCCGGTCGGCACCCATTGGAGCTTGACGGCGAAAACGAACTGGAGCAGGACGGCGAAGACGAAGCTCGGCATTACGAGGCAGAATATGGACACCACGGTGCCGCTGTGGTCGAGCCAGGAGTTGGGTTTGATGCCGCCGGAGACGCCGAGCAGTAGGCCGACGAGGACGGAGAAGGCGAGCGTGAGCAGCCCCAACTGGATGGAATAGGGCCACTGGGCCCGGATGATCTGCACGACGGTGCGGCCGGTGCTGGAGAAGGAGTAGCCGAAATCCAGGTGGATGGCGTTGCGCAGGAAGATCAGGTACTGCTGCCAGATGGGCTTGTCGAGGCCATAGAGCGCCATCAACTGCTTCTTGGTATCTTCCGGGATGGAGACTGCCTTATCGCCGCCGAGGACGTCGAAGGGGCCGCCGGGGATGGCGTGCATCAGGAAGAAGGTGAGCGCGGAGACGGCAAGCAAGACGCCGGCGAGACCGCCAAGGCGGGCGGCGATGTAGCGAACCATACCGTCCTTTCAGGCAAAGTGACAGGCGGCCAGCCGCCCGTCGGCCAGCGGGCGGAGCCGCGGCTCCTCCTCGCGGCAGATGTCGCGGGCCAGCGGGCAGCGCGGATGGAAGGGGCAGCCCGACGGACGCTCGATGGGGCTGGGCACGTCGCCGCCCAGCCCCCGCCGTGACCGGTTGCGGGTGGGGTCAGGCTCAGGGATGGCGGCGACAAGCGCCTGGGTGTAGGGATGACGGGGATCGCCGACGATCTGTCGGGCCGGGCCAATCTCCATGATGCGACCGAGATACATCACGCCGATCCGCCGGCTCATGAAGGCGGTGACGGCAATGTCGTGGGAGATGAACAGATAGGAGAGCTGAAATTCGTCCTGGAGGTCGCGGAGGAGGTTGAGGATCTGAGCCTGGACGGAGACATCGAGTGAGGAGACCGGCTCGTCGCAGATCAGCACCGTCGGGCGCAGGGCCAGGGCGCGGGCGATGCCGATGCGCTGCTGTTGGCCGCCGGAAAACTCGTTGGGGAAGCGCTGGAGCGCATCGGCAGGGAGGGCAACCACGGCGGCCAGCCGGCGCACTTGCTCCAGCCGTTCCACCGCCGTGCCGATGTGGTGGATATCCAGCGGCTCCTGAATGATCTGTTCGACGCTGAGGCGCGGATCAACCGAGGCGTAGGGGTCCTGAAAAATCATCTGCATGCGGCGGCGCACCTGGCGTAGGCGCTCGCCATCGAGCGCACCGAGGTCGTGTCCGTCGAGGAGGATTTGCCCACTGGTCGGTTCGTAAAGGCGCATCAGGGTGAGGCCGAGCGTGGTCTTGCCGCAGCCGGATTCGCCCACCAGACCAAGCGTCTCGCCGCGTGCGATCGTCAGGGACACGCGGTCGACGGCCAGAAGGCGCAGGCGTTGCTGCCCGAAGAAGCCGCGGCGGATTGGGAAACTCTTGACGAGATCAATGGCTTCCAGCACCGTCTCAGCCATGTTCCAGCCCCCCGCGCTGGGCGACGAGGCAGGCCGAGTGGTGGCCGGGTGTGATCTCCAGCAATGGCGGCATCGCCGTAGTGCAGTCGGCAATGCGCAAGGGGCAGCGCGGGGCAAAGGGGCAGCCGGCGGCCGGCCGGCGAAGGTTGGGCGGCGCACCCTCGATGGTGGCAAGGCGGTCCGGCCAGGCGTCGAGCCGGGGAATGGAGGCGAGCAGGGCACGTGTATACGGATGTCGGGATCGGGCGAAGATTTCTTTGACGCTGCCCGTCTCCACGATATGACCGGCGTACATCACGGCAACGCGGTCGGCTAGTTCCGCCACGACGCCCAGGTGATGGGTGATGATGATGATCGAGGTGCCGATCTCATCGCGCAGTTCCCGCAACAGATCGAGGATCTGGGCCTGAATGGTCACGTCGAGCGCCGTCGTCGGTTCGTCGGCGATGATCAGACGTGGGCGGCAGGCCATTGCCATGGCGATCATCACGCGCTGGCGCATGCCGCCGGAGAACTGATGCGGGAAGGATTGGGCCCGCCGCTCGGCGTCGGGGATGCCCACCCGCGCCAGCAGACGTACCGCCTCTTTTTCGGCGGCCTGGCGAGAGAGCCGGCGGTGAGCGCGCAGCGGCTCGGCCAACTGGTAGCCCACCGACAGCACCGGATTGAGCGAAGTCATTGGGTCCTGGAAGATCATGGAAATCTCGTTGCCGCGCAGCTGCTGCAAGGCCGACGTTGACACGGTCAGCACATCGCGTACGGTCCCATCCTGATGCAACAGCACTTCACCCCCGACGATGCGGCCGGGCTCCTCGATCAGCCGCATCAGGGAGAGGGCGGTGACGCTCTTGCCGCAACCAGATTCCCCAACGAGGCCCAGCACCTCCCCCTGGTCGAGGTGGAAGGAGACGCCGTCTACGGAATAGACGGTCTGCCCCTCGATGAAGAAGTGCGTGCGCAGGTCGCGGACCTCCAGCAGCGGCCCGGAAACGGACCGCCGCTGCTCAGTGCGGCTTGCGAGACTGATCGACATCATTCTTGATATACATCTGGAAGCGCGAGATATCGAGGTAGTGGAAGGCGACGTTACCGGTCTTGTCGGCCGGAATGCCGGAGAGATAGGGCCACCAGGTCTGGAAGATCAGCAAGTGGGTCAGGAAGATGCCGCCGACGTCCTCCACCAGGACCTTCTCCGCCTGCTGGTAGAGCGCAATACGCTTGGCAGTGTCGGATTCGGTTCCGGCATTGGTGACCAGCGTATCGAACTGGTCATTTTTCCAGGAGTTGGTGGGCGAGCCCTTGGCGCTGGTGCCCTTCCAGATCGTCGTCAGGAGGTTGGAAGGGTCGATATAGTCGTACTCATAACGGTTGATGAACATCGGCATCTGGTGGCCACTGCGCATGGCCTTCCAGGTGGTTTCTTCGAGCGGCTTGATGGTGACCTTGATTCCCAGATTGGTCTGCCATTGATCCTGGAGAAACTGGGCTTTGACGTCGGTCCCTTCGGAGGAGAGTTCGAGTGCCAACTGCTTGCCAGCGGCGTCCTTGCCGTTTGGGTAGCCTGCCGCCGCCAGCAGCGATTTGGCGGTCGCCACGTCGTAGTTCTGGATGCCGTCCAGCGCGGTGGTATAGGCGGGAAAACCGGGCGGCAGCATGGTGTAGGCCGGGATGTTCGTGCCCTGGAGGACTTGCTGGCTGAGCGGATCGCGGTTGACGGCATGGGAGAGCGCTTGCCGCAGTTTCAGGTTGTTGTAGGGTGGGTTGAAGGTATCGAAGGAGACATACTTTGTCTCGAAGTCGGGGAAGGAGTGCAGTAAGGGCTTGAGCTTCGCGTCAGCGCGTACCTGCGTGAGCGACGCCGGGTCCAGTTGGTTAAAGATATCGACCTCTTTATTCAGCCAGGGGTTGACGCCGGTGGCGCCGATCAACTGCACCACTTTCTG
>JBPCLN010000375.1:0-4624 GCA_051003235.1 Chloroflexota bacterium
GGCGTCTGCGTATGGCTGAGCAGGTAGCGCCGGTGCTGGAAGTTCGTGGCAACGAGGATGCCCGGTGAACTTCCCACCGCCAACAGGAGCGGTAGACTCCAGTGGAAGCGGCCGAGATAGAACAGCAGCGAGAGCAGGGTTACAACCTCGGACAGGCTCTGCCAGGAATAGGTCAGCGTACTGAACAGCCGCTCCTGCAATCCCTGGCGAGTCCGCTGCAATTGGTCATGGACCTCCGGCTGCTCCAGCGTCTCCAGGGGCATCGTCTGCACCTGGTTGTAGCAGCGCCGTTCGATCTCAAGCCGGAGCAACTCCTGGAAGCGGCTGGCGACTACGTTGCGGCCAACGCTGCTGCCCGCGTACAGGATGGTCAGCAGGGCGATCGCCCCGGCCCAGGCGACCGCTCTGAGGAGCGACGCTCCCCCCTGGAGCACCGCCTGACTTGCATCGACAAGCTGCCGGAGCAAGGCGACGTTTGCCACGGAGAAGAGGCCAGTGAGGGCGTACTGCGCGGCTAGGAAGGTCGCCGTGCGCGCATCCACCGTCCAGAGCAGGCGTACCAGGCGCAGGAAGGTGCCGAGACGCGTGGCCGCGAGTCGGCCGGCTTGCTTGCGCACGGTTGCGGTGGCGTTCATGGTGCGGCTTCCCCTGCCCGATCCTGCTGATACCAGCCGGCCTGCAGCCGGTACATTCGGGCGTACTCACCGTCCGCCGCCAGCAAGGACTGGTGGCTCCCCTTCTCCACGACGCGCCCCGCCCGCAGCACGATGATGCGATCGGCCAGGCGGGCGGAGCCGAGACGGTGGGAGATGAAGACGGCGCAACGGCCGGCCGCCGCGGCGCCGAACTGGCGGTAGACCTCCACCTCGCCGCGCGGATCCA
Organism: Chloroflexota bacterium; assembly: GCA_051003235.1. Taxonomy (GTDB): domain Bacteria; phylum Chloroflexota; class UBA4733; order UBA4733; family UBA4733; genus UBA4733. The sequence continues at coordinate 883 of JBPCLN010000375.1, forward strand.
GCGCCGCCGTCGGCTCGTCTAGCACCACGAGTTGCGCCTCGCGTAGGTAGGTGCGAGCAAGGGCCAGGCGTTGCCACTGGCCGACGGAGAGATCGACCGCCCCTTCAAAGACCTTGCCCAGCAAGGCAGCGTAGCCGTTTGGTAGCATGTCGATGAAGTCCGCCGCACCACTGCTCTTTGCCGCCTGGACGACGCGCGGTGGCGCCGGTCCAGTGGGTTGTGAGTCGGTCGGCAGCAAGGTGACGTCGGCGTAGGCGATATTCTCAACGACGCTGGTAGGGTAGCGGCCAAAATCCTGGAACACGGCGGTGGCCTCCTGGCGCCAGGCGGTGGGATCAAGGTCCGCCAGGTCGATGCCGTCCACGGTGATCCTGCCGCTCGTCGGTTGGAAGAGGCCAAGGAGCAGGCGCGTGAGCGTGGTTTTGCCGGAGCCGTTCTCGCCCACGAGGGCAAGATGCTCGCCCGGCCGGAGCGTGAGGTTCACACCCTGCAATGCCGGCTGATCCGCGCCGGGATAGGTGCAGTTGACGTCCTGAAAGCGGACGCCCTCGCGGATCGGTCGGGGTACGGCCTGTCGCGCAGCGGTCCGGCCTTCGACGGGCAGCGCCAGGAAATCCCGCAGATGGACCACCGTCGCCCAGCGGTCGCCCAGGATGCGCAGCGTATTGGCCAGCGTACCGGTGAGGTCGCCAAAGCGGCGCAGGCCGTAGAGCAGCGCCACAACCGTCCCGATGCCAATCTCTCGCTGCAGGCCCAGGGTGAGCAGGGCCACGACGCTGACCAAACCCACCCCTTCTTGCAGCACTAAGCCAACGATGCCGCGCACCGCCATCTGCCGCCGGGCGGTCAGTACCTCCGTCAAATAGCGACCGAATGCCGTCTGCCACTGCGCCAGGAAGTGGCCGGCCAGACCGAACAGACGGATCTCCGGCGCACAATCCCGACTGGAAAGCAGCCCCGCCCAGTAGCCCACCTCTCGCCGCAGCGGGGAGCTGCCGTAATGCAGCCCGGCAAAGGCGCGGCTCTGGGCAACGCCGATCTGGGCGCGGAGTACCGCCGTTGTCAGGAGGATCGCCGCCAGCAGCCAGTGGACACGGGCATAGAGGAGCAAGAGACCGCCCAGGCCAATCAGGCTACTCGCGAGGGTGGACACGTACTGAAGCACGAAGACGAAGGGGCCGCCGAGTGCAGCGCGCCCGGTCTCCAGTTTGCTGTAGTAATCGGGCTGCTCAAAGGTTGCCAGGGGCAGGGCAAGACTCTGGGCATAGAGGCGCTGCCGGAGGCCGGCGTCCATGTGCTCGCGCGCCACGCCGGCGAGCCAGATGGTCGCGCCGCGCCCGCTGTCACGCAGCAGGAAGGCGCCGAACAGCAGCGCCAGCCAGGGAGCGGTGGCGGGCCAGGCGACTCCTGGCCGGGCCAGGGCGTTGATCAGGCCCTGCATCGCCCCCACGGCGAGCGGCGTCGCCACACCCACGACGAGGCCGGTCGCCAGCAGGGCCGCACTGGAGAAAGGCGCATAGCGCATGAGCAGCCCAAACGCGGAACGCAAGGCCGACCAGCGAGCGGCAGCAGCGGCGGCCAGGTGCAAAGTTAACCTCCGACCGGCGAGGTGCGGGCATTACCGGTCCCGTGCTAGTCTAACGATTACGGCGACGCAGGGAGGCGATAAATTGCGCGGCTGGACAGCGGTCGTGACAAGCGGATCGACGGATCAGCTTGTGGTGGCATGCTCAGCGACGTGCACCGGCTGTCGGCGTAGCGGATCGGGGACCGGCTGTGGCGGTGGGAGTCGGCAACGGTTCCGTGGGAGCGATGCCCATGTGCACCAGAATCTGCTGGCCTAGCTCGGCAAACATTGGCGCCGCCGTCTCCGAGCCGTAGGGGGAATCGGTGGGGTGGTCCAGCACGATGTAGATCACAAAGGCCGGGTGCTGCGCCGGGGCGAAGCCGACAAATGAGGCGATAGTGGCATCCGGCGAGTAGCCGCCGTTTTCGGCGATCTGCGCCGTCCCCGTCTTTCCCGCGACCAGGTAGCCGGGGATGAGGGCCAGCGTCGCCTCGCCCTTGACGGGCACCTCTTCCATCATGTTGGTCAGCGTCGCCGCCGTTGCCGGCGAGATGGGATGGCCGACGACCTTCGGTTGCGTCGCCTGCACGCCGTCGGGCGAGATGATCTGCTGTACGACAAAGGGCCGAAGGAGGTTGCCGCCGTTGGCGATAACGGAGACGGCGGTCGCAATCTGCAACGAGGTGGCGGTCAGGCCCTGACCGAAGGAGTTGGTGGCCAGGCTGATTGGTCGCCAGTCCGCATTCTGGTTCGTGTAGACGATGCCGCCCTCTTCGCCCTGAATATCAATGCCGGTCGGGCGGCCGAAACCGAAGGCGTTGACGCCTTGATAGAAGGTCTGCGCACCGGTCTGTTTAGCGGCAAAGGCGGCACCGACATTCAAGGAATGGTCGAGGACATAGCGCATCGTCACCGTACCGTGCGACTTGCGGTCCCAGTCATGGATCGTGGAGCCGTACTCCGTGAGGTAGCCGGGATCATTGACCGTGGATAAGGGCGTGATAGCGCCGTGTTCCAGCCCTGTCGCCATGGTGATGAGCTTGAAGGTCGAGCCGGGCTCGAAGGGCGCCGAGACCGCCTCGTTCACGAAGCGCGCCACCGCCGTAGCCTGAAACTGATTCGGATCGTAGGACGGGGAGTTGGCCATGGCCAGGATCGCGCCGGTGGAGGGGTCCATCACGACGATGGAGCCAGATATGGCGCCGTGCTTCTGCAGGCCGGCGGCCAGTTCCTGTTCGGCGTCGTACTGGATGGCGCTGTCGATGGTCAGGTGCAGATCTTTGCCCGGCACCGGAGCGATCCGCACGGCGTGGCTGAGATCGATTTCGTTACCGAGCCCGTCGCGCTCCGCCCGCAACTCCCCCGGCTTACCCGTGAGCTCACTGTTGTAGTATTGCTCGAGGCCGTAATTGCCGTCGCCGTTGTAGTTCGTGAACCCCAGCACCTGGGCTGCCAGCGAGCCGGCCGGGTAGCTGCGTTTGACGTCCGGTTCCATCGAGATGCCCGGCATATTGAGGGCGTTGACCTGGTCGCGCACGCTGGGATCAATCTTGCGCGCGAGCGTGATGTAGTTGCTCTTTGTTTGGAGCAACGCGAAGAGGCGGTCGTAGCTCATGCCGAGAACGGGAGCGAGCCGGCTAGCCGTAGTGACCGGATCTTTCACGTCCGGGGGCACGGCGTAGACCCTTTCGAATTCGACGTTGGTGACGAGCACCTTCCCCTGGGAATCGAAGATGCGCCCCCGCGGAGCGTCGATCGGCACCTGCAGGGCGTGCTCCTTAGTCCCTTTGAGGTCGAGCATGCCGGCGTTGATCACCTGCCAAGTGTAGAGGCGGTAGGAGAGACCAACCGCCGCCAGCAGGAAAACAATGAGCAGCAGATTACCCCGCCGTCGCAGACTGACCGTCACCGGTTGCATGATCGCTTCCTCCGTCGAGGAGCATACGGAACCGGGACCGGTTGGGCGAGACGGAACGGACCAGCAGGGTGATCGCGATTGACAGAAACCCGGAAGGGACCAGTACGACCGGCGGACGGGCTAATACACCCGCACCGGTGTGCCGTCCGCGGCCCAGTTGTAGAGGAAGCGGGCCTGCCAGTAGGGCAGGTTGACACAGCCGTGGGAACCGGTGTTGTCTTTGCCGAGCGGGCCGTTGCCGCCCTGGCTTTCGGGAC
>JBPCLN010000376.1:0-20585 GCA_051003235.1 Chloroflexota bacterium
CGTCCCAGGCTCAGGTCACCCTGCTGATCGATCCGGCCACCTGCCAGGTGCTGATCGAAGTTGGGACGTATCGGAACCCGTTCACCATTCCCGCACCGACCGGTGCGACGCCGGCCGCCGCAGCGACGCGACTTCCCTGAGCCGCACGGCATTGACTATCGCCGGCCGTTCGATGGCGACGACGCGCCGACCGCGTAGGTCGGCATCGCTGGTACTGACGGCTTGCCAGGGCGAATCCGCCGACACGGGCTGCGCCACCATGGCGCAGAGCGTTAACAACCCAGGCTGTCATCTGACCCGACCCTGCTAGCAGGTGGCCACGCGCCACCGCGCCGTCGGCGCTGAGCGTGCTATCCACCGGGCTCGGGGATGAACGCGCCGCTGCCGAAGGCCGCTGCTGCCGCGATCTCCGGTCGTTCCTCATCAACCCTGCTCCGCTTCTTCGTTCGTCCCACGCGTCACTCCGGCACGAAGGCATTGGTGAGGTCGGTGTACGCCAGGGCGTTCAGGTTGCGCACCCAGCGCGGCCGGCCCGGGTCGTAGAGGAGGAAGACGGAACTCCTGGCGGCCTCCTGGGCGAGATCGGCGGACAGCTGCTGGCCGGTGGTGATCGCCTTGAGGTAGTCGCCCATCAGGATGCCTTGCGTGCATGATGCCGCGCTGGAAACGTTGGTAGACGAAGGCGTGATTGCTGGGGTCGTAGGCGGGCGCGCTGATCGGCACGCCCCAGACTTCCAGGTTGAGGAGCGGCAATAGCGCCGGATTGCCGCCACCGGTAGGATAGGCGTCCGCGAGGGTAACCGTCTGCACAAAGGTCTGAAAGAAATGCACCGGCAGGCCGTTCCAGGTATCGGGCGCTATCGCTTGAACAAAGGCGATGACCGCCGCAGCATAGTCGTGGCTGGTGTAGACGTTGGGCGCTTGCGCCGCCAGCGCCGGGTCCGCCGCTGGGAAGACGGAGAAGTTATAAGTAGTGAAGGGCAGGATGCCGTAGCCGTACCACCCGGATGGTGGCGAGACGGCGGAGTCCAGCAGGTTCAGCGAATGGACGGAGCCATCGGCATACTGCTGGAGCACATCGCGCTGGAAGAACTGACTGGTGTGTCCCATGAAGATGACGGTGCGACTGGTCGGATAGCCGAAACTCCGTAGTCCACCGCGATGGATGAAATAGTCCCAGACGCCGTCGTTGTCGATTCGGTAGCCGGCCTGCGCAAAGTAGCGCTGATCGTTCGGCGCCGGCATGGCGGGAGGCGTATATGCTGCACCGTCGCCCACGTCGCCGATCGCATCTTCCTGCCCGCCCCACATGAGCATCGCCGTACCCGTCCAGATCGCCGTATGCAGGAGGCGTGGAGCAGGTGCGCCGCTCGCTGGCAGCGGACGCCAGCTATTCGTCGTGGGGTCGTAGGCAGCCCCATCACCAGGCGGCAGGCTTCTCACCCCCTCGCTGCGAGCGCCGCCCCAGACCAGCGCCTCGTCACCCGTCCAAACGGCAGTCGCGCCGAAACGCGGCGCCGGCGCGCCGGCCAGGGGCAGTGGCCGCCAGGTGTTCCTTTTCGGGTTATAGGCCGCGCCGTCACCGCAGTTGCCACTGGCGCAGCCCAGACCGCCCCAGATGAGCAGCTCGCTGCCGGTCCAGATGGCGACCTCATTGGAGCGCGCGCTCGGTTCGCCGCTCGTGGAGAGCAGGGTCCAGGTCTGCGATTCGGGATGGTAGGCGGCGCCATCCCGGACGGGCCCGCCCGCATTGCTCCCGCCCCAGATCAGCAAGGCGTCCCCGGTCCAGACCGCCGACGCCGCGTCCCGAGGGCCTGGGGTGCCGATGGTGGGGAGTGTCGACCAAGTGTCCGTGGCCGGGTCATACGCAGCGCCATCGCTCACGTCACCGAACTTGCCGGGGCCGATGCGCGTGAGGCCGCCCCAGACGAGCATGGCGCTGCCGGTCCAAACGGTGCTCTGGCCGGCCCGCGGGCTGGGCGCGCCAACGGAGGAAAGTGGTCGCCAGCGCCCTATCACAGGATTGTAGGCAGCCCCGTCACTCGGCATGCCGGAGTTGCCCTCACCGCCCCAGATGAGCATCTCCTTGCCCGTCCAGACGGCGCTCTGGCCGGAGCGGGGACTGGGTGCACCGGTGAGCGGCAAGGCATGCCAACGGTCGTCCGCCGGGCTGTAGGCTGCGCCGCTACCGACTTTTCCGGCGCGATCCTCGCCGCCCCAAATCACCATCTGCGTGCCGGTCCAGACTGCCGACTGACGAGCGCGCGGAGTCGGATCACCGAAGGAAGAAAGGGGCGCCCACGTGCCGTCAACAGCTGCCGCTGCCTGCGCAAGGAGCGGCCCGGGGAGCGCGAGCAGGACGGCGAGCGTCAGGAACCCCAGCACGGTAGCGCTGCGCCGTTGGTGGAGGTTGTTCGGCATGCTTGTGCTCCGGCCGGGCAATAGACAGGCATCAGGTGACGGCAGTCGGCGGACGATGTGCCGACTATTGCCGGAAACGCTTCGTTCGGTGCATCGTAACGCTTTTCGTCAAATCTGCGTACTGCCGGGCAGGCCGCGCATGGGTGCGGCGTCAGGGCGTGCATGGAGGCGGCGTTCGCGGCGTGGGAAGAAAGGTCCGAGCATCGACGGCATGGGTCCAGATAGTCGAAAACTGGTGGCTGGCCGTGACCGCATTACCCTGTATACCGCTCAACATCGCCAGGAAGTGGTAGTGCTGACCAGGGTCCACCGGCACGTCGTTGAACACCCAGCGCGGGTACTGCCGCCCGTTGACCGTATCACTCGTCTGTTGTGGCACGACGAGCGCGCTGGACGCGCCACGATAGCTCTGCAACGGGTCATTGCGCTGGGAGATTTGCAGCCCCAGTGACACCGGGTAGCGCGACGGGATGCTCTGCAAGAAACTCGGGCGCACCGACAACGTCGTACTGTGCTCGAAGATATCCACGGCGATATTGACGAACGGCGCTTGAGCCACGGGCGCCTGCTTGCCCTGGGCATCATGGGGGAACACGACCGGAATGCGCAGGTCCACGGGCGGGTTCGCCTGTGTGGTGAAGCCGATCGGCTGGAGCGGCCGGGGATAATAGGTACGCGGATCGGCGGCATGCACCCAGACGTTGCCGCTCGGCAGGTTGCTGCCGCTCAGGACGCCGCCAGCGACCACGAACGTGTCCTTGCCATTGGGATCGGCGGCGAGATCGGCGGAGATGTCGTTAAACTCCTCTGAAGGGAATCGAGTTCCGTGGACGTCACGCACCGTCCACACCGGGGCCTTGGCGAGCGGCGTCAGCGGCTCGTTGTTGTGGGCCATGCCGAGGACGAGTTGTGCTGCCGGCAACATCCCCGGCGGCGGGCTGCAGGCGATCGTGCCGGTCGGCCACACGCTCACGTTGACCGCGGCGGATTGGCTCAGGCTCGTGCCGTGCCCACCCGGGTACTGCGGCCAGACAATGGCGATCTGCGGCGGATTGAAGCCGACGCCGGCCGCAGTGGCGGCCGGGGCCGCTATGACGAGGGGAGCGGCCACAGCGAGTAGGAGAACCACCAGCCGCCGGCGGCGGAGAGCCGGAACGATCATCCAGTGCCAACCGGTCATATCGACACCGTCCTCTTGTTACATGACTCGTTACTTGAGTGGAGGAGCATTCGCGCGGTCGGTGCGAAAGGCGAAGGCCATGTCTGTTCCGCCGGCGCGCGGGATGTTCTGCGTCCCTGCCTTGAGGAGCGACACGGCATCGACGGGATGCGGGTCGTACAGCCCCAGGTACGGTGAATCCTGGAGTTGAGCGACGACATCCGGCGGCGGCGGGGCGGCCAGTCCCGGATGGCCGGCGAGGAGCACGCTCTTGAACGTGTCCGCCAGCAAGATGCCGCCCGTGCAGCGGCAACCGGCGTCATAGTGCATGACGCCTCGTTGGAACCGCTGGTAGACGAAGTCGTGATTATTCGGGTCGACGGCCGGCTGGCCGGTCGGCAGGCCCGACAGCGCCAGACCGGGGAGCGGGTTGCTTGCGCCGCCCAGGAAGGTCCCATAAAACCGGACCGGCAGACCGGCGAACTGGTCGGGGACGTGCTGCTGCACAAAGGCCGTGACATCGCGCGCGTAGGTCGGGCTGCCGACGGGTGGCGCCTGCGCGGCCAACGTCGGGGCGAAGGCGGGGAAGGTGGAGAAGTTGACGCTGGTCACCGGCAGCAAGCCCGGCACCTCGGGCGTGCCGGGGTCCAGCAGGTTCATCACGCCCGGCTGGTCGCCGCTCGGGCCGCCGAGCTGGATGATCTGGCGCTGGAAGATCTGGGTCCAGAATCTCAGGAAGGGGAAGGTGCGGCTCACCGGGTAGCCGAAGGTGTCAATACCGCCGCGCGCTTGGAAGGAGTGCCAGATCAAGTCGTTGTCGATGCGGTAGCCGCTGGCCGGGAAGTAGTGAGCATCGTGCGGCGTCGGGGGCAGCGTCATCGGCAGCTCGGGACCACTGTGGAGGCAGTGATCGGTCACGATGACGGTGCGCGGGGGGGCGGCCAGCGCGACTTGGCCCCCGGGTGCCACGAGCTGAGCGGTGCGGCTGTAGGCCCCCGGCGGCAGCGAGAAGTGGACGCCGCTCGTGTCGCTCACGGCGGAATAGCGGCGGCCGTTCCCCGTTATGGCGACGGCGACGTTGGTCTGCAACGGCTCTGTGGCCGTCTGTATGCCGTCACCGTTCTGGTCGAAGAAAGGGAAGGCGGTGTCGGCGCATGGTTGCTGCGCGTGTATCGGAGCGACGCCGGCAACCAGCGGCAGCAGCACAGCCAGTACCAACGCGCAAAGACGGCGGCGCATCGCTCTCCTCCGCTTCGAAATCGGCAGCGTCACGGCACGACTGGCAGGCCGCCCAGGTTCGTCTCCCAAGGGAAGCGCTGCGTGTTCAACCGCTCATGGATGCCAGATGGCCCGTTGACCCAGGTATGGTAGCCGTCCGTGAAGGCCGTGAAGTTATCGGCCTTGCGCCAAACCAGCAGGCCTTTGGTCGTGTGCTGGAGCGCGTCGCCATTGGCCGGATTGTGCTGCTCACTGTCCAGGCAGTCGCCCACGATGGACGGGATAGCGTCGTGCAAGGTTTGGAAGCCAAGGATGAAGCGGCAGGCGGGGAATGCCGGGTGCGTATAGGCAGCGCCGTCGCCGAGGGGATGCACACCAAAGCCGTGACAGTCGGCGTCACCGCCCCACACCAACAGTTGCCTACCGCTCCAGAGCACGGAGGAGTTGCACCGAGGCGACGGGCTGCCGGCGGCTGGCAGGGGACGCCACGTGCCTGCGCCGGGATCGTAGGCGCCCATCGGCACATCGCGCGCACCGACGCCCCCAAAGATAAGCATCTCGTGACCGGTCCAGATCGCCTGCGGGAAGAGGGCGGCCGGTGGGCTATTCGCGGCCGGCAAGGGCGTCCAGCGCGCGGAACCGGGCGTGAAGCTGGCGCCGACTCTGGCGAAGGTAGAGGTCCCAGACTTGCCGTACATGCTGCCGCCCCAGACGAGCAGGGACTGCCCGTCCCAGACGCCGACGTAGGTGGCGGGGAGGGGCGGCTGGCCGGCGGTGGGCAGCGCTGCCCAGGTATTGGTCGTCGGGCTGTAGGCGGCCCCGGCGCTCGGCAGCGCCCCGTAGCCGCCCCAGACCAGCATGGCCGTGCCGGTCCACACGGCGATGGGGACCGCCCGAGCTGCGGGAGCGCCGGCGCTCGGTAGCGGTCGCCAGGCGTTGGTCAGAGGATTGTAGGCGGCGCCGTCATTGAGCAATCCGTTGCCGTTCGAGCCGCCCCAGATGAGCCACTCCTGACCGGTCCACACGGAGGCAAAGGACCCGCGTGGGCTGGGGGCGCCTGCCGTAGGGAGCGGTCGCCAGGTGTCGGTCAGGGGATTGTAGGCAGCGCCGCCGTTGAGGCTCCCTCCCCCACCCCAGATCAGCAGCTCCGTGCCCGTCCAGACGCCGGGGGCGTCAGCGCGGGGACTGGGCGCGCCCCGGGACGAGATGGGCCGCCACGTCCCGCTGGCCGGATTGTAGGCCGCGCCGTCGCCCAACTCCCGGATGCCGCTGCAGGCGGGAGGGACATCGCAACCGTTGCCGCCCCAGATGATCATCTCGGTGCCTGTCCACACCGCCGTCTGGGCGTAGCGAGCGCTCGGCGCTCCCACGGTGGGCAGCGGCGTCCACGTGCTTTCGCCTGCTGCAGCAACGCGGCCAGGAAAGAGCGCCGACACAAGTGTGCATGTACAGGCGAGGAACAACAAAAGCGGCGGGCGGATGACTACGGTTGCGGCAATCATCAGCGCTACTCCGGTGTAAAGGCGTTGGCCAAATTGGTGTTGGGCAGCAGGCTCGGATTGCGGACCCAGTTAGGGGCAGCAGGATCATACTGGTCCAGGTACGGACTGTTCGCGGCTTCCACCGCCACATCGGCCGGCAGGTTCTGACCGGTGATCATGGCCTTGAGGTAGTCGGCCAGCAGGATGCCCTGGGTGAGGCCGGTCGTGCCATCGTACAGCATGATGCCGCGTTGCCAGCGCAGGTAGATGAAGTGGTGGTTATTGGGATCGGTGAAGGCGCCGCTGGTCGGCACGCCCCACAGCTCCAACTCGATGCCGGGCAACAAGCTGGGATCGCCGCCAGTGGGGAAGGCAGTGTGGTCGGAGACAGTGCTGCTGAAGGTGGCGAAGAAGTTGGTTGCCGACGAGCCGACGGTATCGGGGGCGTGCTGCTGCACCCAGGCGAGGACCGCTGGTTGGTCGGTCGGGCTGGGCGCGGTGGACACCAGGCCGCTATCGACGCCGGGGAAGGTGCTGCCGTTGAACTGGGTGTAGTTGAGCAAGCCGGAATCCAGCAGGTTGAGCAACCGGGCATTGCCGTTCTGGTCCAACTGGACGATCCGGCGCTGGAAGAACTGGACGGTGCAGCCCTGGAAGGTGAAGGTGCGGCTGGTCGGGTAGCCGAAGCTCGTCACACCGCCCCGCCGCTGGAAGTAGTTCCAGATCACAGCGTTGTCGATCCGGTAGCCCGTCTGCGGGAAGTAGCGCGCGTCGTGGGGCACGGCGGGGGCCGCGGCGGGGGCGCCTGGGCGCAGAAGGAAGAGGCCGCCGAAGAGCGCCGTGACATAGGCCGTAGCACCGACCGCGCGCACCACGGCGGGCGAGTCGTCGTCCATGCCGAACGTGCCCAGCGGCACTGGATGAATGGGATCGGCAACGTTGTAGAGTGAGACGCCCGCGCCGCCGGTGAGCCAGAGCAAGCCATCGCTCACCGCGATAGTGCCGACGCCTTCGCCATTCACCGCCGAATCCGACTGATCGGAGGCGACGATGACCGGGTGGCGGGGATCAACGACACTGAGGACGACGAAGCCGTTCCGGTCCGTCGCATAAACATGGCTGCCGGCCACCGCGACGTCGAGCGGGAGGGCCGGCAAGGGCGTGCTGGCGAGCAGGGCCGGGTGCGCCGGGTCGGAGACATCAAGCGTGAGCAGTTGGCGGTTGTCGGTGACGTAGGCGCGATCTCCGTCGAGGGTGAGCAGATCCGGACTGAGCGTGTCGGGGTAACGCCCGGTCTCCACTGGATGGGCCGGATCGGTGACGTCGATGACCTGCAGCCCGGCCACGGCGTCCGGAATGTAGGCATAGTGACCGGAGATGGCAACCGCGTAGAGGTCGGCGGGCAGGCCCGCCTGGTCGCGGGCGGCGCCGAAACTGCCGGCCGGTCGCGGCCGGGTGGGGTCGCTGATATCGACGATCATGAGCTTCCCGGTGATGAGCGCCGCGTAGGCGTAATTTCCCTGCACCGCGACACCCTCGACGCCGCCTCCCAACTGCACGGATCCGACTTCCACCGGCCGGGCCGGGTCGGTCACATCGAGCACGGCCAGCGCCGAGTCATAGCCGTTGGCGACATAGGCGTAGTGGCCCGCGATGGCAACCCCATTGGCATGGCTCGGTCCGCCGCGGTAGACGCCGACCTCGGTCGGGCGCGTCGGGTCGCTGATGCTGACGATATGCAGGCTGTTGTCGCCGCCAGTCGCGTAGCCGTCGGCGCCCGCCACAACCGCCCCTTCCACTCCCCGGAACTGGCCGGGGATCTGATAGGCGCCGAGCGGGCGCGGTCGCAACGGGTCGCTGCCATCGAAGATCTGCAATCCCAGGCTATCGACGGCGAAGAGCCCTGTGCCTGCCGCCGCCACGAAGCCGGGCACGCCAGGCAGCACGGCAACCTCCCTCGGCGCGCGCGGGTCCGCGATAGCGAGGACATGCAGGAGCGGTTTCCCGGTGCGCTCATCGGGCGCTGGGTAGTAGAGGTGGCCGCCCACTGCCAGGAGTTGCGTCACCGCGCCGGGAAAGCGCGCGACCTGCACTGGAAGGGCGGGGTCGCGCATGTCCAGCACGAAGAGGCCACCACTGGACGGCCCCTGTGCCATGGGGACAGGTTGCACGCCGAGGTAGACCATGCTGCCCACCAGGGCGATGGCGGCCGGCTGCCCGTCCACGGAGAAGGCGCCTATCCGGCGCGGGTGGGCCGAATCCGCCACGTCGACGACCTGCAGATCGGTCGAACCCAGGACGAACGCGAGCGACCCGGAGACGGTCACGCCGAATGCCGAGCCGGGGAGGACGCCACGCTCGACGGGGCTGCCCGGCGCCGAAACGTCTACGACGTGCAGCCCGGCCTTCCCGTCGGCAACGTAGGCGAGGGATCCCGAGACGGCGAGGCCGCGCACCGCTGCCGGCAGGAACAGGCCCTGGCCAAGGGGGGTCGGATGTGCCGGGTCGGTCACGTCGAGGGCGAGTAGCCGCCGACCGGTCGTCACGTAGACCACTCGGCCCGCTACCGCAGCGGCAGCAAGTGGGCCACCCAGCTGCCCCACCAACCCTGGTGCAGCGCCTTGCGCCGCAGCGTGGCCGGGGAAGAGCGTCGGCGCAAACGCGAGTGCGCAAACGAGGAAAGTTATGAACGTTTGGCGGCGCATGACGCTCCTTCATCTACGGTCGGAGACATCTACATCTGGAGACGAACCGGCGCTGGGGCCGTAACGACGCCTTGGGATACCCCCTCTTGTCTTCCAGCCGGGGACAAGCGGTGCGACCCTACCCATGGCCGACGCCCGCATCGTTACTGCGGCGTGAAGGCGCCGATCAGATTCGTATCGGGGAGCAGTTCGGGGTGGCGCAGCCAGTTCGGCGCGCCCGGGTCGTACTGGTCCAGGAAGGGACTGCTTGCCGCCTCCCGGGCCAGCTCCGCCGGCAAACGCTGCCCAGTCAACACCGCTTTGAGATAGTCGCCCAGGAGGAGGCCCCGGGTGCAGGCGCATGCCGCATCGTACAGCATCACGCCACGCTGGAAGCGCTGGTAGACGAAGTGGTGGTTGTGGGGATCGAAGGCGGGAGCGCTCGTCGGCAGGTCCCAGACCTCCAGGTTGCGCAATGGCAACAGCGCGGGATTGCCGCCGCCGTTCGGGTACCCCTCCTGCACGCTGACGGCCCGCCAGAAGGTCTGGGCGAAATGGACCGGCAGGCCCTGCCAGACGTCGGGGACATGCCGCTGGACGAAGGCAGCAACCGCCGTGGCATAGGTCGGGCTGCCAACCGGCGGCGCCAGGGCGACCAGCACCGGGTCTGGCGCCGGGACGACCGAGCCGTTGAAGCTGGTATAGGGCAAGAGGCCAGGGTCCGCCAGGTTAAACAGGTGAAGCGAGCCGTCCGGCAGCCGCTGCATGACCTGCCGCTGGAAGCACTGCACCCGGAGTCCGTCCAGGATGAAGCTCCGGCTGATCGGGTAGCCAAACGTTTGCACCCCGCCTCGCCCCTGGAAATAGTTCCAGAAGGCGTCGTCGTCGATGCGAAAGCCGGTCTGAGAGAAGAAGCGCGGATCGTGCTGCGGTGTGGCCGGCGGCGCTCCGACCACCTGCACCGCCCACAGTCCGTCGCCCAGTCCCGGCGCGTAGCCGATGCCGTCCGACGCGGCGACCGCAGCGCTTACCGGAATCGACGCCTTGCCCAGCAGCACCGGATGCAAGGGGTCGGCGACGTCCAGGACGCTTAGCCCGTCGTTGACGACGTAGGCGTACTGCTTACTGATGGCGACGCCGGTGGCGGGGATGCCGGGATCGATCACGCCGGTTTGGACCGGCACGCCGGGCCCTGACACGTCGAACACATCGAGCCCCGGCGCGATATCCTCCACCGCCACGTAGGCGGCGCCACCGCGCACCGCAACGCCCTTGACCGCGCCCAGGAAGGTCGCGCTTCCCAGGAGGTGAGGAGCATTGGGATCGTGGACATCGACGACGGTGAGGCGACTCGTGCGCCCGGAGGAATCGGTGCCGGCCACGTAGGCCATGCCGCCGCTGACGGCAACCTGGCCGCCCAGGAGGGCGACTTGACCGGCCTTCCGAGGGACGGCGGGGTGCGTGACGTCAACGATGACCAGATCGTTTTGGTCGACCAGATAGGCAGCGTTCCCGGCCACCGCGACGCCGGTCCAGTGCCCCTCGCCCCGGTAGCCGGCCACGGTCTTGAACTGGGTGGGGTCGGATACGTCGAGGATGTGCAGGCCGGTCGCATCCAGGACGTACAGGTCCGGGCCGGCCACCGCCAATCCCTGGGCAAAGGGGTGCAGCGGGTACGTAGCAATCAGCTGGGGACGGGCAGGGTCGGCCATGCTGATGCGCTGTACCGCATCGCTCGTCAGGACGAAAACGGCGCTGCCGGCCGCAGCGACGGACTCACCGCCGCTCACCGTGGCGAAGGCGCCGGCCTGCTGGGGGTGAGCCGGATCGGCGAGGGTGATCGCCTGCAAGCCGCCGAGCGTGGCCGGATCGACCGCCGCACTCGTGCCGGCGAGCGCGGCAATATGGTTGCCCACGGCGACGCTGCTCAGGAGGCGTGGGCGAGTCAGGTCACGGACATCCAGGATGTCCACGCTCCGGCTGCAGGCCAGATAGGCGTGGGTGCCGACGACCACGACCGCGCCCACCCGGTCCCGCACGGCATAGGCGCCAAGGGCGGCCGGCGTTGCCGGGTCCGTCAGGCTGAGCACTTGCACCTCCCCCTGATCGGGCATCCCCGGGGGAAGGTGGGCGCCGGTGACCGGGCTCACGGTGTCGGTGACAAAGGCCTCCTGGCCGGAGACTGCTATAGCGATCCCACGATGGGAGGCGCAGCGCCAGCGCCGAAGTCCTACTGTTAGAGCAGGAGGCTTGCTATGTGGATTTCATCATGGCTTGACTATAGGCCGCTGATGGTTCGCCCGGTATTCGGCGGCGCCGGCGGCGTCGCATAGCGACCAACCAGCCGGGGCTGCGCCGGCCGGCTGATATCCAGGACGTGCAGGGTGGTGTTGTTGGCGTAGAGGACCAGGGGGCCGGCCATCGCCAGGACCGTGGGAGCGGACTCGCCGGTGCTATACGTGCCGACGAGGCTCGGCTGTTGCGGATCGGCCACGGCATAGAAGCGCAGGCTGCCGCCGGAGGGCGAACCGTAGGAGTCGAAGGCGATGGCCAGGATGCCGTCTGCCACGGCCAGCGGCCCAACGGCGCCGGCCCCCGCCAGCGCAACGGTGCTGAGCAGCGTCGGGTTGGCAGGGTCGCTCACGCCGAGCAGGGCGACGCCGGGTGCTGCGCCGATCCTGACGGCGGCATAGCTCACGAAGGCAATGCGCCGGGCAACTACGACGCGTTGCGCGTCGGCGGGCAGCAGGGCACTCTGGCCGATCGGCACGAGGTGGGCAGGATCGGCGGCGGCGAAGACCAGCAGCCGGGGGCCGACCGCGGCATAGATCTCACCGCCGAGCGCAGCCACGCTCGTCAGCGGTCCGCCAATTTGACTCAACACGCCGACGGAGGCCGGAGTGGCGGCAGCCGGCGTCTGCGCCGAGGCGGTGACGGCAGGCATCGCAACGGCGAGCGCCACGAGGAGCGCGAGCATGGCGCGCAGCCGAAGGCGGAGGGGGGCCACAGGCCTAATCGTTCGGGCCCTCCCTTTTGCTTTCCTCATGTCGCCAGTGGCAACCGCTCAGGATTGGCTTCCCAGACGAAGCGCTGCGTGTTCAGCCGCTCCTGCATGCCATATGGCCCGTTGACCCACGTCCGGTAGCCGTCGGTGAAGGCGGTGACGTTGTCAGCTTTGCGCCAGACGAGCAGGCCGTTCGTCGTATGCTGCGTCGCGTCGCCGTTGACCTGGTTGTGCTGCTCGTCGTCGGTACAGGCGCCGACAACGGTTGGCATGGCGGCGTGCAACGCGGCGAAGCCGAGGACAAACCGGCATGGCACTGGTCGGACGAAGAAGTCGGCCTCGACGCCATGACCCGCAATGACCGTCACCGATTGGCTCGCCGGGCCGGCGACAACGTACCCCGCCGGCGGCATGACGCTGAGCGTATAGGTGGGGCCACCGTTAGCGCCGTCCGTCGTGCTCATCGCCGGAAACTGATAGCTCCCTGCGGTGAGGGGCCCGCTCGTGAGCGGGGTATTGTCAATGCGAATGACGGCCCCCGGCACGGGCGCCTTCGTGCCGGCGAGGAACACCGCCCCGAAAATCCTGCCCAGCACGACGCCGGTTGGCGCCGGCGTCGTGCTGGGCGTCGGGCGAGGGATCAGAAAGGTGTTGAAACCGCCGAAGGCATAGATGCGCCCGTCCGCACCGGTCGCCGCCGCCATCTGGTTGCGCGGTGTGGGCATCGAGGAGATCGCCGTCCACTGCCCGGCGCCGGGCGTGTATGCCTCGTCCGTCGCGCGGTGCGTCTGGAATTCCTCAATGTCACCATGGACGCCCCCCAGCGTCTCGGTCGTGTAGGTACCTCCGAGCGCATAGATGCGCCCATCGGGGTCCGTGGCCGCGGCCGACACGCCGGGCGTCAGGAGGCTCGGCGCGCTGGCCCAACTGTTCGTGCCCGGAGTGTAGACGGCAACATTCGTCTTGCCGCTGCTCTCAATCGTCCAGATGCACCCGTCCGGCGTGGTCGTGGCGACCAGTCCCGCGGCGGCTGCGGGCATGCTGGCCGCTGTCGCCCAGGTGTTGGTGGCGGGCGTGTACACCTCCACCGTCGCGTATACTCGCTCGTCCAGGAACTGACCGTGCTGCCAGTAACCACTCATGGCGTAAATCCGCCCGTCCGGGCCTGCCGCCGCGGCCAGATCGGCCCGCGCTGTCGGCATGCCGGCAACGGTCTGCCAGCTATTTGTCCTGGGGTCATAGGCCTCCACCGTGTTGACGTAGGTGTAGGTGCCGGTCTGCCCGCCGACGGTGTAGATGCGCCCGTCGCCGCCAAGGGCGGCAGCGAACCAAATGCGCGGGGTCGTCATCGGCGCGAGCGTGCTCCAGCGGTTCGTGGCCGGGGTATAGGCATAGGTTGTGGCCGTGCCCTCCACGTTGAAGACGTAGATGCGCCCGTCGGGCGCGGCGACCACCGCTCCCGGTCTCCCCCCTATCGGCATGCTCGCCACCGACGACCAGGTATTCGTCGCCACGGCGTACGCCTCCACGACATTGAAATAGTCGCTCGCCTGGTCGGTAGTTGCCGCATGCGCGACGGCGCCTGGCAGAAGGAGCGTCAGGATGCCAACTATCACGACGAACCAGCGCACTTGATTACCTCCTGGTTGCCCTGAACACCAGCCTTGTGCCCATGTAGCCGTCCCCAACGATCGACGAAGATCGGGCCGATCGCTCCTGCCGCCGGCGCCGGTACCGGTCTATCACCATCCTCAGTGTATGACGCACGGAAAGGCTGCAAGTAGCGCTCAAAGCCCGCAGTCAGGATGCTGCCCGGCAGACGGCCGTGGTCACGCAACCAGTTGGTGGCCGTGAGACCGTACACTACAGGGAGAACTCACTGTATGTTAGGCAGGCCGGCGGTCGCAAAGTCCAGCTACAGATGCTACCCTCACTGCAGCAGCTACCCGCCCCCGACGATGACTTTCCCCCTTAATGGCATCGCCGCGACGGCGCCAAAGACATGATAGAAAAGTGAGACAATCAGTATGCAGAATGCCCGTTTCGACAAGTTCACTCAGCGCGCCCGCCAGGTGTTGGCGCTGGCGCACGAGGAGGCGCAGCGCTTCAATCACAACTACATCGGCACCGAACATCTGCTGCTGGGCCTCATCCGCGAAGGGGAAGGCGTGGCGGCGAAGGTGCTGAGCAACCTGGGCGTGGACCTTGCCAAAGTCCGCAACGCTGTGGAGTTCATCATCGGCCGCGGCAACCGGTCGCCGATCGGCGAGATTGGCATGACGCCTCGGGCACGCACGGTGATCGAGCTGGCGGTTGATGAGGCGCGCAGGCTCAACCACCACTATATCGGTACGGAGCATCTGCTCCTCGGCCTGGTGCGGGAAGGGGAGGGGATTGCTGCCGGCGTACTGGAGAGCCTGAACGTCAATTTGGCGAAGGTGCGTCAGCAGACGGTGCTGGTGCTGAGCCAGAACAGCAGCGGACGGTCGAGCAGCCCGGCAGCGGTCGAGAGCATCGTCTGCCGCCTCGACCCCGGCGATCTGGGAGCCATTGACATGCTCGTCGCGGCAGGCGTTCGGGAGAGCCGTGAAGAAGTGGTTGCCTGGCTGGTCAAGACGGGCCTGCTGAGCCAGAGCGAGTTGTTGACCAGGCTGGCCGGGACGACGGCGGAACACCCACCCTCACCTGATGCCCCAGCGTCCGCTGACGAACCTCCAGCGGCAGCAGCCCAGGGCGACCCACCAGGTCCGCCACCGAAGGCGAGCTAATGTCGTCGCCTCCCATTGCTGAGGCGAGACGTCGGTCCTGCCCGCACGCTCGCAGTCAGCCTCCGCATACCCGCTCGCGGGCTCGCCGCTCCCTCGGCAGCGCTCAACGGATAGGGAAGGTCTGTTCTTTGCGCCGGCCACCCTCCACCCAATCGACCCGCACTGTGATCCCATGCGCCAGCGCCGCATGCACCACAGCGGGGTCCAGACCAGAGATGTCGAAGGCGACATCGCCGCCGAATTCGGCCGATCCCAGGGTGCTGTAGGTGACGGGCGGGTTAGGGTCGATGGCGTGGGCGGCGAGTGCCGGCGGAAACTCGACCGCCACCTGCACCTGCTGCAGCCGGCGGGCGCAGGCCAGGCTGGCAATCCTGATATCATACAGCACGTGGACACGGCCACCCGGCCCCCAGTCCTGGCTATGCCGGACGGTCCCGGTCACCACGGGCGCCGCCGGCGTTAGGTGCGACCTGGGCCGGGTGAATGGCCGTCGTGGCGTCAGCGGTCGGGCCAGTGGCCGCCGGGACCACCAGCACCGCCGCCGCCAGTTGCTCCACGCTTGCGGTGGGCAGGTCGCTCGCCACCGTGATGATGTAGCGGTCGGCGGCGAAGGCGACGGTGTTGGGCACTGACCACTCAGGATAGGTGGAGGCGTATCCTCGGCGCTCGTCCGACAAGTGGACGGTCCGTTCCCGACGAGGATCGTCCGCAGCGCCATGGCGGGGGAGGGCTCGTCCAGTTCGATGATCAGGGTATGGCCGCCGCCCTGGTAGCGGACGACGGCACGGGGCCCCCCAGGCGATGGCGCCGGGCTGCGGCCACGCGCCAGGCGTCCCGATCAGGCTCACCTCGGGCGGCGCATCCAGGCTTGCCGGCGGGCGGGGCAGATAGGCGATGGGCCGGCCGGTGAGCGGCGCGACACGGGCCGGGTCCAGCGGCTGGAAAGCGACCGGCTGGCAGAGAATCCATGGTACTGCCCCCGCAAATGCCATCACCGTACTCCTTCCGATTGGGCGCTGTTCCGGCCGTTGCAAGTGCAGCAAGGAACCACTGGCGACGGCAGTGCCGGCCATGACCAGCGCCAGCAACGCGGCAAGGAGGAGCAACGACCAGCGGCGCGAGGAGACAGCCCGCCCCCACCCGCCTTCCTGTACCAGCAATCGCTGCGCACCGGTCAGCCGCGCGTGCGCCGCCACCGCACGCAACTGCTCCTCAAGCGCCGCCACGAAGGCCGGTTGCGGTTCGACTGGCTCGAGACACCGCTGGAGGCGGCGCGCCGTGTCCGCCAGCGCCGGCTCCAGTTCGGCGGGCGGCGAGGCGGCGTCGTCGTGGGCCAGAGCGGCGGCGTAAGCCGCGAGCAGGTCGGCCTGGCGCTCGGCGTTGGCGGTCATGCCGTTCCTTCCCCATCCTGCCCCGCCAGGACCTGACGCAACCGGTCCAGCGCCCGGTAGCGCAGCATGCGCACTGCCCCCACGCGCTTGCCGAGCGCCTGACCGATCTCGTCGTCCGCCCAGCCGGCCAGTTGCAGCTCCACGATGCTGCGCTGCTGATCCGGCAACGTGTCCAGTGCCGCGCGCACGGCCTCCCGCTGGAGGCGCGTCTCCGCCAGCAGGTCGGGCGACGGGCCGGCATCAGGGAGGTCGGCGGCCAGGTCGAGCGAATGGAGGGGGCGCCGCGGCGTGTTCAGAACGACATTGTGGGCGATCTGGAACAGCCAGGCCGCAAAGACGCTGCTCCGAAAGCTCGCTCGCGCCCGCAGGGCGTTCAGGAATACCTCGCTGGTGGCATCCTCGGCTCGCTCGCGGCTCCCAAGGCGCACGTAGCAGTAGCGGTAGATGCGCCCGACGTACCGTTCGTAGAGCTGGGCGAAGCCCGCGGCATTGGCGCGGGCAGCCGCGACCAGCGCTGCATCGTCGTCTGCCAAGGGGTCCGCAACAGGACTCGCGGTTCGGTCGGCGTCCGGCCAAAAGCGCATTCCCATCACGCCGTGTTGCTCCTGTCACCCAGCGTCTCCGCGCAACGCTCTCCATAGGAAAGACACGGCGGCGCGAAAAACATCACGCCGCGCCAAGCACTTCGGCGGCACCATGCTCCAATCTGCGTTGTACCGTCAGAGCGTACGCAACATCACGGCATGAACTATTCAAGGAGATGGCGATGCCCCACCAAACGCTCTTGCCGGCGCTGATCAGGCTGCCGCTGACTGGTTGCGGCATGGCCGCTTCCGCCTCGCCAGTCCGGCGCAAACCATGGCAGCGAGAAGTGCACGAAGCGGCACGAGATGGGGCAGTGACGCGCTGCCTGCGCCGGCAGCCGGTAGGCGCGCCGGTCCGCCCGGCCACCAGGCGAAGGCATCGTCCCAGTTGAGGTGGCCGTAGTAGCCGAACCAGTGGGCCGATTCCTTCGGGTCGCCGAGCATGAGCTGAGTGGCCACCTCCCGCAGATCGCTGCCATCGGCGCGCATCAGCCAGAGGCTGGCCTGATCGGCCTGGTCCAGCCGGGCAAACAGAACATGGCTGCCGTCGGCGCTGAAGCGCGGCCGCTCGTCGCGGTAGCGCGAGTCGTTGGTCAGTTGGTGCTGGCCCGATCCGTCCCGCTGCATCACCCAGATCCGGCGCTGGGCCAAGACGGCTCTGGCGGCAGGTCCGCCACCGGCGTTGATGCCGCCGTCCGGTGCGGCGGCATAGACCAGCCGTTGCCCGTCCGGCGACCAGGCGGGAGAGACGGCCGCGACGCTCGGCGGTGTGAGCAGCCGCTTCACGCCGGTCGTCAAATTGATCACGGCAATTCGCTTGGAGGTCCAGTTCTCTCGATCGCCGCCTTCCGTGACGGCCAGGTAGGAGCCGGCTGGGGAGGGGGCGAAGAAGTCGGGAAAGGCGAGCATGCGCGCAACCAGTTGGCGGGGTCGGCCACCCGTGCTCGGGATGGCTACCAGAGCGGCGCCGTCGGCCAGCAGGGATGCGGAGAAGTCCGGGTCGATCCAGACCGGGACGTCCCGGCCATCCGGCGACCAGCCGGCCATGAGGAGGCCGTAGGGCACCGGTGTGGTCGGGCGGAAGAGCGGCCTCCCCTGCCCGTTGGTAGCGTTCGCCCGCCAGAGCGACACCGCTCGCTCCGGCACCTTCCCCGGTCCGAGGTGACCCAGGAGCCTCGTCGTCACATAGGCCAGCCACCGTCCACCGGGGCTCCACGTGACGCCGCCGGCTTTGACGATGGCCCGATCATGCCAGGTTGGCGCGCTCGCCTCGTGGACGCTGCCGGCGACCGCGTAGGCCACTGTGTCGGCAGACGGAGACCAGGCGAACGGTCCAGCTGCGGCGCCGCCGTCCAGCGCCGTCGCCGATCCGCCCAACCTCGCGCTGACCATGACCTGCGTACCGTCGCGGAAGGCGACCCACCGTGCATCGGGCGACCAGGCGGGAGCGTGGGCCCGTCCGTCGTGGGTAAGCTGGCGCGCCTGCCCATCCGGCAGCGCCTTGGTCCAGAGGTTGCCGCCTTGTAGGTGGGCGATAGCCGGCGCCGAACGTTGCGGCGCCGACTGCGCCACCCGAATAGTCAGGCTGACGAGGACAATGAGTGCGGCAAGCACGCCGGGGATCTGGCGACAGGCCGTCCCAGATAGGCGAATCATCTCCGGTCCAGCCTCCCTGGTCTTGTGGCGTCTCTGTCCTCGGACGCGCGACGGGCGAGCCTGTAACAGCGCGAGCAGGAGCAATGCTCTCGGTCAACTGGCTCCTGCGGATGGAGGGTCGCCGCATGGCGCGCCATGACGACCCTCGCCGACGCCCCCCCCTGCCGAGACCTCCCAGCCCGGGTAGCTGAGCATACTGGACGGACCAGATTTGCCCACCGTTTGTGGTAGCGAGAATGGCGCTGCTCGGCGGCGCCTGTGGCGGAACCCAGCTCACCACCAGCCACCCATGCCGCGCATCGACGAAGGCAAGGGCTGTCTGGGCGGCCGGCAGGCGGGCGACGGGGTGCAGGGACCATCGCGCCGCTCCGGGTGGCGGCCGCCGCAACCACACTGCGAGCGCGCTTCGGCGTCGCAGGCGGGGCCACGTGGAGAATGCCGAATGGGATCACGCTGGTGGCGAGGGTACCGGCAATCTGGCCGGTCTGCGTGTCGACGACATAGATCGGTGGCCCGTCCGCCCGCAGCAGGTAGAGGTCGCGCCCCTCCGGGCTGACGGCCAGCAGCCATCGAGGGAGGGGACGGGGGCGGGATGGGCAACTGCGGCGCGACGCCATCGGTCCATTCGGTCTGACGGCAACCGCCGCCGGGACGTGGGCCGACCGGTCGGACTCCTGCCCGACGTGCCCCGAAAACGGAGCGGGCGCTGCCTTCCGCGGCGTCGAAACGCTGGCGCCAGGGCGCCCTCGCCTCACCGCGTCATGCACTGGAGATCCGCTAGGGGAATGCTGCGCGGTGCGACAGACGTGATCGGGCGGCCGACCGGCTGGAGCCACCACAGGCGCGACCCGATCACCTGGGGCAGGGTCATTGGCAACGTGACGCGCCGCACGGAGCACCAGGCCTCGGCGCCCGGCAGGAGCAGACGCGGCGGTCCGCCATAGGTCGTCGCCAGCAACGCGCCGTTCGGCAGCAGTTGCAGCGCCGTGTCCTGGGGGAAGCTCGTCCCCAGACCAGGGCTGGCCGGCAGGGCGACATCTCGCCAGATCCGCCCGCCATCGTGCGACACGCGTAAGGGGTACCGGCTGCCAGAGGAGAGCAGCGCCGCGCTGGTAGCGGAGAGCGCGACCAGTTCGCTCGGTCCCCGATGGCCCACGTCCACCGAGCGCGGCCAGATAGGGGAACCCCAGGTGGCGCCGCCATCGGTCGAGACCTCAATGGCCTGGGGCATGGCCGCGCCCATGCTCCACCAGTAGGGCGCCGGTCCCCAGCGCAGGCACGGCCCCGCGCCGGGACAGGTCAACTGGGCAGGCGTCCAGGTCCGGCCGCCATCGGTTGTCTGTTCCACCGCAACAGGCGACGACCGGCTGTAGGCGGCTGGAGCGCCGCCAAAGCGCGCCTGGATCGCCTGGCCCGTCAGGACGAAGCCGCCAAACTGGTCCGCGGCGAAGCCGGCCGGGGCGGGCGTCGGCTGCCAGCTGGCCCCGCCGTCCCGGCTCTGGTAGGCCACCACACCGCTCATGGGCACGCCCAGGCCGAAGGTGACGAAGAGACTCTGCGGGTGGTCGGGATCGAGCGCAAAAGAGGCGCAGGAGGAGGGCCGCGGGCCGCCAGGCTGGGGGTAGTGCGCCGCCAGATCGGCCAGGACTCCCGTCAGCGCGATGGCCGACCAGTGGACGCCGCTGTCCACGGAGCGCCGGATGCCGTGCCGTCCGCAGTAGGCAAGGCGGCGCGGGTTGCGCGGGTCTGCGACGATGCCGCCGACGCCGCCCCAGGCGGACCAGAGCGGGTAGAGTTGGCCGAGCGAGGCCCAGGCCGGCGCCGCCGTCACCGTGAAGCTCGTGGGCGCCTGGATTACGCGAGAGGAAACCGTCTTGTCCTCCCGGGCCGCCGGAATGATGGTGGCGACCCCCGTCAACAGCACCCCCGGCAGCGGCGTCGCCGTGCCGAGTGGACGGGCGAAGCCGGGGAAGGCCTCCGGGGGTGTAAGCTGAAGGGTAGAAGTCGGCAGGATTAAAGGATAAAACCCGGCGTTGTAGAGTGGCCTTCGCACTGTGGTGGCGCGGTCCCGTGGGAGGAACGGGGGTGGACACGCCGCCGGGGTGCGGAGGGATAGGAAGCGTGCTGAGGTACATGGACCGATCGGCGATGCACTACATGAAGCAGCGGGGCTGGACCAACCAGCAGATCGCGGCGTTTACCGGGCATCATCGGGACAC
>JBPCLN010000377.1:0-6926 GCA_051003235.1 Chloroflexota bacterium
CGCTGCGCTCCGGCAGGAGATCGCCGCCTGGGAGGCGCCGCGCAACAGCGCCGAGGCCACCATGGACTGGCGCTTCACCACCACCGACGCCCGCATCAAACTCAAGCACCTCTGCCCGATCACCACGACGCCAGATCACCTCGTTGCCGACGCCCACTCCGTCCAACTGCACGAGCAGAGCGCCTGCCTTGCCAACTGCTCTACTCCCACCAACTGCCCAGACTTCCTGTGACAGACTACTAGGCGCGTATCAATCAGTACACAATAGAAGAGCGCCGGAAACGAGGAGGGGCGGCAGTGCTGGTATTCGGTAATCGATCAGCGGGGATAAAGCCTCAGCCAGGCCCAACTCGATACGCGGCCCGTGTGGACGATCCCGGGTCCGTTTACCTTCGATGTGATGCTGCCGGTGGTCCCCGCCCATGTCGCCATACCCAACCAAACCGTGACCGTGCACGGCATCCCGATTACCCTCCAGCACGTCGCCGTGACGCCCAGTGAAATCCAGGTCATCGTGCGGATTCCCGTCACGCATGGGTTACCGGCCAGCAACTGGAATCCCGTAATTCGTATGGCCGTTGGCTCTTGGAACTCAACGCAGCCGTCGCGTGGGGACGAAGGCGGGGCCGCAGCGGCCGATGGGACGTATCAATATCACTCCTCCAATTCTCCGACGCTAGCTGCCGGTCAGTGGACACTCACGATTGACGCCATCGACGGCTACGATCCGCAGCACGGGCCGCCTCAGGTCCACCTCGATGGCCCGTGGGTGTTCCACTTCAACATGCCTTGACATGCAGGACGAGCCAGTACGCTCACCATTGAGGTGCAGCACCGGATCATTAACCTTGCAGATGCCGGAAGCTCGCAGGGCTTGCTATCGGAGCGATCAGGCCTCACAACCAGGCTGTGTCACAACGTGAGGTATCATTGGTGATGAAGGCAACGTAAAGGGAGAAGGATCAGGCGATGGCTGCCGGAACGCGGGAGTACATTGGAGAACAGATTGTTCGACTCGCCTACGACCGAGCATCGGACACCCTCTCCGTCCGGCTCCGGGAGGCGCCGAGCATTGAACGCACGGAGGACGTTGGTCAAGGGCGCCACATTGAGTACGCCGGCGGTCAGCTCGTCGGTATGGAGTTTCGTAACGTTCGCGAAGATATCCGCACCGAGGGTCTCCCTGCAGCGGTAGCAGCCATGGTTTCCGCTGCACTGACCTTCGTTGCTACCGTGAGGGTCTTTGATCATCGTCCGACCGGGGATGATGACGTGACAGCCGTACCCGACGATGAGACAGCATACTTGCTGCGCTCACCGCGTAACCGGAAGCGACTGCTTGCAGCCTACGAGCAAGCGCAACGCGGCGAGGGGGAGCCAACAGACCTCGAACAGTTACGACGCGAAGTGGAACTCACCAATAGTTAGCGTCGCCAAGACTGGGGGTATGGTGTCCGGCTCGTCTGGACGGATGGCGATCCTCCAGCCGCAATTTCGTGAGGATCTTCGCCACTGGATCGGTACGGAGCGAAGGTTGCGTTGCGTCTTCTCGATCTCGTGGATGCGATCATGCGCGACCCATTCAAAGGCATTGGGAAGCCGGAGCCTCTAAAAGGCAATCTTGGAGGGGCGTGGTCGCGCCGCCTCACCGACGAGGACCGTGTCGTCTACCTTGTGGAGGCCGATCGGATCGACTTCCTCCAGGCGCGTTATCACTATTAGCGGGTTAGCTACCTATCAACGTAACCGGGCTGGGTCCGCGCGGGTCTAGCCAGACCGGCGAGTCAAATCGCGCCTACCGTTGGTCCAGTGCACGCAGCCGGTTCAGCGCCAGGGCCACGCAGGCAATCGCACTGAGTTCCTGCATCTGCCCGGACGCCAGCACGTGCTCCATCGTCTCAAGCGGGTGTACCTCCAGATGGACAGCACCCAGATCGCCGGCTTCTGCTGGCCGCACCGGCCGCGCATGGCGGGCCAGGAAGAAGTGGCCGGTGGCGTAGCGGCGGTTGCCGTCGGCGGCGTAACTGCCCAGCGACTGCCAGTCGGTCGCCTCGTAGCCGGTCTCCTCCAGCAGTTCGCGCCGGGCGCAGACCTCCGGCGCCTCGTCCGCTTCCAGGTAACCCGCCGGCAGTTGCAAGGGGACGCCGTCCAGGCCGTACTTGTACTGCCGGACGAACGGGACCGTGCCATCGTCGGTGACAGCGAACACCATTGCATAGTCGCGGCCGTCGACGCGCAGGTAGCCCTCCACTTGCCGGCCATCCGGCAACTCCACGTCGTCGGCAAAAACCCGCAACCAGGGCGAGCGATCCAACAGCAGGCGGGAGCGCAGGCGCTTCCATGCCAGGGCATCAGTCATGGCTCGCGGTTCTCCTTCCAGGAGAGATAGTAATGCATCGCCGGTCAGGTTGACGAGCAAGCGCAGGCGCCAAGGCGGTCCAATTGCCAGTCGATAGTTCTCGCCTCCCTTTGTCCAGCCTACTGGCGCAGCCGTCGAAGCAGTCGGGACAGCATGCAAGACGTGACGGCTAGCGCCCGCACCTGGTCCTACCTTGGTAGGTTAGGGCTCGTCATGGAATAACCGTTGCAAACACAGCGCACTTCGCCTCTTGTAGCAACGCTGGATCTGTAACGGTTATTCCCTGACAGGGCCTTAGGTTCCCTCTCCCGGCACAGCAACCGGTGCATGCGTTTGATCTCGCCCGCTGCTCGAAGGCGCCGTCCGTCAACCGTAGCGGCTGATACCCTCGTCCACCTTGACGCTTCAGCATCTCGATTGTCCCGCCGCAGCAAGAAATGCCCGCGTCCGGCAGACAAAATACGGTGTGTCCATGTATGATCGTGGCATGATCGTTCGATACCTCTGCGCCGCCATGCTGTTCGCGGCCACATTCCCATCTCCGGTTGCCGTCGACACCGGCCTCGGTTCGTGGGAAACCCTCCCCGCGCTCGCCGCACCGCGATGGTCGCTTGCCGTCGTTGCCAGTGGCGGACGCCTCTATGCCATTGGCGGTGTCGGAGCGGGCCTGGAGCTCCATACCGTGGAGGCCTATGACCCAGCGACGAACGGTTGGAGTCGCGGGCGGCGATGCCAACCGCGCGCTACAGCATGGCCGCGGCCGCCGGTCCCGATGGCCGCATCTATGTGATGGGCGGTTACGTCTGCGGCGGGGGCTATCTCGGCCCCACGCAAACGTTGGAAGCCTACTCGCCGGCCACGAATACCTGGATTGCCGTTGCCGGCATGCATGAGCCGCGCTATGCGCCGGCCGCCACGGTTGGCGCAGACGGCCGTATCTACGTCATTGGCGGCTCCGGGTCGCCGGCAACCGCACTTGCTTCGGTGGAAGCCTATGATCCGGCCACGAACACCTGGACGGAGCTGGCGCCGCTGCGTATCCCGCGGGAGCTCGCCGGGGCGGCGGCAGTAGGTACGCAGATCTACGTTGCGGGTGGGATCAACGTCCACCGGGGACCGGGCGGCGGGACGGGAGTGTTAAGCGATGTCGAGACGTATCTTCCCGCCTGTCGCTACGTCTTTGGCTTTCAAGCGCTACACGATCAACTCTCGTCTCTCGTGGGCGACTGTACCAGCGACGAGTCCCACAACCCCGCCAACGGCGATGCCCTGCAGCACACCACGAATGGCCTGCTGGTCTGGCGTAAAGCTGATAATTTCACCGCCTTCACCGATGGCTACCGCACCTGGGTCAACGGTCCCTATGGCGTGCAGGAGCGCCTCAACACCGAGCGCTTCCCCTGGGAAGCGAGTCCGGTTTAGGGAGCGGAATCTGCTTCCTACCTGGACGGGAATACGATGACACAAAAGATGCTACCCAGCTCCTCGGATCAGACGGCCGCCGCTCCTGCCCGACCTTTCCGAGGGATTGGCAAGGCGAGCCGGGGGGCGACCTCGGCGCCGGTGGGAATTGCCGGCTCCTACCAGGAATAGACGCGCGAGGAAGCGAATTCGTTCCAGGTGTCTATGAAAGCATTGGCCACGCTCCGCCGAGCGATGCAAGGATGGTGGTGCAAAGCAATGCCTCCTGCCGTTGCTGGCGCCTGTCAGCCGGCAGGAGGCGGCGCGTGGTGGCCAGGTTTGCCGCGGCAGCGCTGCGGTGGTCGGGTTGGGTGCGTGTCTCCAGCACGATCCAGTCGTCGTAGCCGAGGTCGCGCAGCGCCGGAATGATCGTCGACCAGGGTACCCGACCTTCGCCCAGGTGGACGTCATTCAGCGCGCCGCTGCCCTCCCCTTTGATTTCTTTGAAATGCACCTTGGCGATGCGCTCCCGCCCTAACTGCCGTAACTCCGCCACCGGATCAAAGCCCAACCAGACGGCGTTGCCGACATCGTAGTAGCAGCGCAACGCCGGCGATCCTACCGCATTGAGCAGCCGGATGATCTCCGTGGCCGGCAGTTGCCCCTCGTAGGCCAGCACCAGGCCGGCGTGTTCCGCCTCCGGGCAGAGTTCGCGCAGCCCGGCGACCGTGCGCGCCATAGCCGCGGCATCGCTGATGTGGGCGCGGAAGAAGAACGGCACGAGGATCACCCGGCTGCGCAGTTCGGGCGCGGCTTCTATAACGCCCCGAACGAGCCGGCGTGCCTGCTCCTGGAGCTGCGCGTCGTCGTTGGCGAGGCCGCCGCGGTTCAAGGCGCTCAGCATGAGAGACGGGATCGCCACGTTGCTGGCGTGCGCCCGCGCCAACACGGCAATCCGCCCCGCCGTGCTCCAGAGGGGATCGCTCTCCGGCTTCTCGGTGAAGAGCAGCTCCAGTCCCTCGAAGCCGAGTTCAGCAGCCAGGGCGAATATGTCCGCATCCGGTGCGTCGAGGGCGCCCTGCACGATGCCGATGCGCATACCGTCTCTCCCTCCTACATAACCGGTACGGCGACGGCGCGCCCACCGGCGGCGGCCTCCGTCGCCGCCCCACGCGGCTCCGCCACGGCCACGGCGCGCGACCGCTCCACGTCACAGACCGCTCGGAGCTGGACGCCGGCAATGCCGTCCAGCGTGCCCAGGTAGTTTGCGGCGATGCCGCCGGCGCCGATCAGCCCCACGCGTAGCATCAATGTCGTCCTTCCGTCCTGCTCAGTCTGCCGCTGCGGGTTTGCGGCACTGTCCGGCAGCGATCATTGCTTTTGGGCGGCGGTGTAGAGCCCCATTGCCTGTTGCTGCACGGCGTCGAGCGCCGCGGCCGGCGCTTGCTGCCCTTGCAGCACGGCAGTGACCGCTTTGTTGACCAGCGACGACACCTCGGGATACACCGGTGAGGCGACAAACGGCGCCATGTCGGCGGCGGCCTTGGCGATCAGGCTGGCCGGCGTCTGGCCGCCGAAGAAGGCCACCGGCTGTTGCAGCTTCGGGTCGCTGTAGGCGCCGCGCCAGGTGGGGAAATTGGTACGAATGTCGTAGTCGAGCAGCACCGCCTTCGTGAGGTTGGCATAGAACAGGAAGTCGAGCGCCGCCGCGGTCTGCTTGCCGGTCGCTGGCACGGCCGTTCCCGTACCGCCCTGGCTCCAGGAGGCATGCGCGCCGCTCTGCGACCAGGTTGGCAGTGGTTGTAGGCGCCATTCACCGGACGATTCCGGCGCCCACTGCGTCACATAGCCGGAGAACTTCCAGGCAGGCCCGGTCATCGCCGCCACCGCACCGCTTTTCACGAGTTGCGGTGTCGCTTTGCCGCCCGGATCGAGCAGGACGACCTGCTCCTTGACGATCGCGTTCTGGACGAAGGTCAGCGTTTGGACGTTGATCGCCGAATTCACCGTTGGCTTGCCGTCGCCGGCGAAGATGCCGCCACCCGCCTGCATGGCCAGGTAGGTGAAATCGGGGGCGCTCCAGTAGGTGATGCCGGAAGTGGCCACGGTCTTTATCTTGCGCCCGATCTGCAAAAAGTCGTCCCAGGTGACGATCTTGGCTGGATCTACCGCCGCCTGCTTGAACAGGTCGCTGCGTACCGAGAGCAGCGAGGCGTTGAGTTCGTCACCGAGGGCGTAGTACTTCCCTTCCCAGGTCCAGGGATCAAGGGCGGAGGGAGTAAACAGGTCTTTCGCCCGGCCCTGCAAGCGGTCATTCAACGGAACAAAGGGGGCGCCGCGTCCCGGTCCGATCCAGCGCGGGAACTGGTAGTCGGCCACGTCCACCAGATCGGGCGGGGTGGCGCCGCCTGCGAGGATGGTCTGCAGCTTGTCGGTCACCGCCACCCAGTTCCCAACGACCTGCACATCGAGCGTAATAGGTGTGCCTTGCTCCTGGGCCTTCATCTTGGCGACGGCACTGAGCCATTGCCCGCGTATCTTCGCGCCCGTAAAGAGTTGGAGGTTGACGCTATTCGTCGTGCCGACCGCTGGGGCAGTGGTCGCCGCGGCCGGTGGCGCACCGGTGGCGCTGGTCCGGTCGATCGCCGTCGCGGCCAGGGTGGTCCTCGCCGTAAGCGCTGTGGTGGCGACGACGGCGCTGCTGCTGGCGACCGTTCCTGACGTGCCCTGGCCATTGCAGGCGGCGAGGAGGCCGACTCCAGCTACGCCCAGTACTCCCTGGAGCAATCGGCGCCGGGTATATATCCCGCTTTGGCGTCGATGGCTTCGCGGCAGCGTAGGCATCCTCGCACCTCCATGCAGGGCAGTTTCGCCTCAAGCAGGCGGCACGCGCCATGACCGACCTATCATAATGCATGCTTCAGCCATCAGGACCAGCACTCGCAGCTGCGACCATTCTCGACTTCGACTGCGCCGACGAAGCGCGCGGCGCAGCGTATACTGGCAGCGATCGCGGCCGTATCGCAGGAGGGGAGGGGTACCAATGCTGCGCAGTATCGCGGCGGAGGCCCGCCTGCCGGACCCCTTGCACCTGGAAGGGTGGGAAAAGCAGGATGAGCCGATGGCGACCGACTGGCATCATCGCGAACAGGACTACTGCTGCGCG
>JBPCLN010000378.1:0-4262 GCA_051003235.1 Chloroflexota bacterium
GCCAGCACCAGACTGTGGATGACGCGGGAGCAGCAGCGCCGGCGGTGACTGCCGTGGGAGGGCCGCTGACCTTGCAAGTTGAAAGATCAGCTCCTGCGGCTGGTGCAGGTGAGGAGGCAACAGAAGATGCTGGCAATCACGTGCTGGCCGCGCGTGATGAAAGATTAGACGCGAGCGTGCCGCCGTACCATGGCTCCCCCTCTGTACACACCAGGGGCCGTCAGAATGAAAGAGCAGGCGGCGGAGGCGGCGCCGGTGGCGATGGGCGAGTGAGGAGGCGTGATGATGACAGCTGAACTGCGCCAGGCCGCCCGCGCCTTCGCCCAGGCGGTGGATATGGCGGCAGTCGGAACTGGCGATGGGCATGCGCGGCTGGTGCTGGCGTACCGGCGCTATCTAGTGACCCTGCGACCAGAGACCCTCCCCTCGCCGCTACGCGCGCGCTTTCTCCGCCTGCACGAGCAGATTTGTGGCCGACCGCCGGGTGGCGACGTCGACGAGTACATCGCCACCTTCAAAGCGCTGTATCCCGAGCACGCCGCCGCCTTGCTGGTCCGACTGGTGAAGTTGAAGAATGCGCTACGCTTGCTACTGGAGGAGCACGAGATCTGACGGCCGGAAGGCCAGTGCGGGACGCTACACCGCCATCCGGCACATTGTCGCATACGCTCATCATCTCGGTTGTGTCATGGATGGAGCGGCGCCGCGCCGCTCCGTGAATTCCGAAGGAGCATCCTTGATGAGCGCGGAGCAAGAAACGCAGATGCCCCTGGTTGCCAGGTCGGCCGAGGGGATACTGGCCGGGGTATGGGGCGGTCCGGTGGACGTTGGTGGCGTCACGCCGCTCACCTCACCGGAGCGCAAGAACTTAGTGCTGCGCTGCCACCTCGCTGAGGCGCCGACTAGCGCCCCCGCGACGGTCATCGTGAAGCAAGCGGGTAGGCGCGGCTACGACCCGGACGATCCGGCGAGTCCCGCCTGGCTGTTGTTCAACGAATGGGCGGGATCGGCGTTCGTGAGCCGGCTCCCGGGCGACCGGCCTGGCGGTCCACACGTGTACGGCGGTGACCGCGAAGCGGGCATCCTCGTGCTGGAAGATGTCGCCGGGGACAGCCTGGCGGCGTTGCTCTCCGGCGCTGATCCAGTCCGGGCGGAGGCGGCATTGGAGCGGCTGGCCCGCCGCCTGGGGGAGCTGCACGCGGCGACCAGCGGGCGGCGAGCTGAGTATGCGGCGCTGCGCGCGGCGCTGGGCCCGGATCCCCGCCCGCCCACCGAGGAGAAAGTGCAATTTCTCCATCAGGCGATCACGGATGGTCCGGCGGCGCTGGCCACCGTCGGCATCACAGTAGATCAGCGATTCGTCAAGGCCTTGCAGGCCGTCGCCGCATCGTTGGCCGAGCCGGGCCCTTTCCTGGCGTATACCCATGGCGATCCCTGTCCAGAGAACTGCTATGACGACGGCAGCACACTGCGACTCATTGACTTCGAGTTCGGCGGTTTCCGGCACGCGCTGCTGGACGGCGTGAACTGGCACATGGCCTTCCCGACGTCACCGAACTCCCAACAGCTGTCGGCGGCGTTGGCGGACCGCCTGGAGACGGCTTATCGCCAGGCGCTCCTGATGGGCTGTCCGGAAGCGGGAGACGAAGCGCACTTCCGGCGGGCGGTGCTGGACGGCTGTGCCTACTGGACGTTCAACTGGCTGCGTCGTCCGCTGGGCGAGGCGCGCCCCCGACTGCGCCGGCGGATTGTGACGCGGACCCGTACCTTTGCCCGGCTCGCTGCTGTCTCCACGTCGCATCACCCACTCGCGGATGTCGCCTTGCGGATCGCCGATGCCATTGTCCAGCGCTGGCCCGAGGAGGCCGATGGGGTGCCGGCCGCTCCCGCCCTGGCGCGAGACTGAGGAAGCAACGGGAGGAGCACGATGTCACGCCAGATGATCTATCCTCGACAGCTCACGGTGCGGTTGACGGAGCAGGAGTCGGGCATCCTGCATCGCCACGCTGGTGAAGCGGGGCTCTCGGTAGCGCGCTACCTCGTGGCGGCAGGGTTGCAGCATGCGTCGGTTTCCACTGCGGCAGAGTGCGTCGTGCTCCAACGTGCCGTCTTCCATGCAAAGAAGATCGGCACCAATCTCAACCAGATTGCGCACCGGCTGAATGGGGAGGCGTCGGTGCCGCCAGTGGAACTGCGAGAAGCGCTACTGGCGGCGACATAGGCGCTGGGGCGACTCGCGGGAAAGGAATGATGGAGATGGAACTGCAGGATGCAGCGTCCTACTATCTCGCGCTGGCGGAACGGACGCTGCTGGAGCCGCTTGGGTTGCCGCTCACGGACTGGTATGGCCGCATTGAGCGCGAGTACGCTGGCATCGCCGTGGTGCTGGACCGATCGGCGAGAACAGCGCGAAGAGAGGAGGCGGAGCTCGGTCTACGACTGGCCGCAGCCCTCGTCCCGTTCTGGCTGGCGAATGGTCGCATCGACGAAGGCCGCGCATGGCTGAGCCGCTTGCTCGGGCGACCGCTCCTCGCGACGCCGACCCAAGCACGTGCTGCGGCGCTCGATCAGGCGAGCCGGTTGGTGTTTTGGGCAGCGCAGACGCCCGAGGAACTCACCTCCGCCATCCCATTCGCCGAAGCGGGTTTAGCCATCCGGCAGGCGCTCGGTGAGCGGGGGACGGCGCACGCGATCGGCGGCGAGTTTCAGTCATTGCTGCACGTCGGCGTCCTGGCCTGGTATGCCCGCGGGGGCCACATGACCGCGCGGCGTCTCTTCGAGCAAGCCCTCAGACTAGCGCAAGACCTCGGTAATCGACGAGCGGAAGCATACGCGCGGAGTCAACTCGGCCAGCTGGCCTTGGACACCGGCGATGCGGATGGCGCACTCGCACATCTGGCGGCGAGCCTGGGGTGGTTGCGTACGTTCGACGACCGACCAGCGGTCGGGGGAGTGCTTTTCGGCATTGCCGGTGTGGCAGCAGCACGGGATGAGCCGGATCTGGCCTTGCGGCTGGTAGGGGCGGGTGCCGCCATGGTGGAGCCGCTCGGACCATCCGCTCCGCTCGCCCGGGCCATGCTCGCTCGGTTCCTCACGCCCGCGTACCGGCGCGTGAATGCGGTGGATCAATCGACGCGATGGGCTGAAGGCCACGCGCTGGGGTACGAGCAGGCTATGAGGATGGCGACACAGGCGCTCGCCTGGCTAGCGGGAAAGGACGGGGGGTGATGCCGGTCATGTTCAGCATGTGCTGCCCAAGGGGCGGGCCCGAGGAACGTGGAGGAGGGGACGGCAGACATAGGTACGGAAGATGTGATGCAGCGGACGAGGCATCGCCTGGTGGGCAGCCGGGTGCTCTGCCTGTCCGAGGGCCAGGTGCTCCTCGTCCGCCATGCGGATCCCCGGACTGGGGCGAGCTATTGGGTGCTTCCCGGCGGCGGTCGAGAACACGGGGAGCGTTTCGAGGATACCGCCGTGCGCGAAGTACGCGAGGAGACGGGCGTGGCGGTCCGGCTGGTCCGCCGGCTCCGTGTGCCCGGCGCTGTGGCCCACGTGAGCTACGCGCTGTTCCTGGCGACGCCCATCCGACATGTGGACGCCGCGCCGTTGGTCGATCTGCGCGCCGAACGCTATCTGCGTGGGGCGGCGTGGCACCGTGTCACGGCAACCGCTCCGCTTGGCCCACTCGATCCGTCCTACTGGGGGTATCTCGCGCCGCGTATCACACGGTGGCTGCAGACGACGTCAGCGCCGGCAATTGGCGATGCGTAGGTTGAGCGGCATCGTGATGCACTTCGCCAAAGGGCGCGTCGGCAGTAGCGGCACCCACGCCCGTTCTATCGACGACAGAGGCTGACGGCGGGCTACGGATGCCGCCGCTCGTCAGAAGTCGGCTCACCGATCACCTGTTGCTCATCGCACGGCGCACCCCCCCTTTGCGCCGCTACATTGCGCTCCGGGCCGATCCCTACGGGCTGCCCCAGGCCCTGCGCTGCACTAACGCGGCGCTCCGGTCGGGAGCGCCTTCCTGCCACGCACCCGAAGCGCATGGGAAGCGGCCACGGCCGCCCTGCGGGCGTCGGCGGGCGAGCCGCCGAAGGGCAAACCGATCCATCGGCAACCACATCCGACCACTATCGCATCCGGCCGGCCCAGGAAGCGGCCCACTGCGGCGAGCCGCCGAGGTCACAAGGAGCGGAGGCACTGCGTGCCCACCGCAGAGACCAACAGCGGCCCTACGGACCGCAGCAAGGGAGTGCTGC
>JBPCLN010000379.1:0-38299 GCA_051003235.1 Chloroflexota bacterium
CATGCCACTGCTGCACGGCGGCGAAGAGGCGTACCAGATCGGCGGGCACGGTGATGTCGGCGCCGATGGCGAGGGCGGCCGCCCCCCGTTCGCGCAGCGCCGCCGCCACTTCCTCCGCTCGCGCCGCCTTGTTGCGATAGGTGATGATGACGTCGTAACCGGCATCCGCTAGCGCCAACGCTGTGGCGGCTCCGATGCCCCGCGACCCGCCGGTGACGAGCGCCACCGGACGCAGTGGATTCGGCACGGTGTTCAATCTCCTCCTACGGCGGGGCGCGTCGCGCGTTCGCGGCCCGTCAGATCGTACCGGGCGGCGCCAAGGGTCCATCCCCCGACCAGTCGCGGCCCTGCTAGACTGCCGAGCGCGGATACGAGGGCTCGAGTCGAGGACAAAGTGCTGCGAAATCAAAAGCGCACAGACGGCCAGCTGCGCGCCCAACAGTCCTGGCAGGTGCTGGTCGCCATCTTTGGCGTAACGGCGCTGATTGAGGGATTGAGCGTTTCCCAAATCCTCACCTTCATGCCGTTGTACCTGGGGCAGTTGGGTATTCCGCCCGCTGATATCGGGCGGTGGGTCGGCGTCCTGTCGTCCCTGGTCTTCCTTGTCGGCCTGCCGTTGGTGCCGTTCTGGGGTGTCTGGGCCGACCGCCTGGGCCGGCGTCCGGTGATCGCCCGCAGCGCCCTGGTGGAGGCGGTCGTCCTCCTGCTGGTCGGCCTGTCGCGCACACCCTGGCAGTTGGCGGGAGCGTTGCTGCTCGTCGGCTTCCAACTGGGCAACACGGGCATTATGCTGGCCGCTATCCGCGACGCGGCACCGGAAGGGCGAGTGGGGCTGGCCACGGCCTTACTAGGGATGGGCGGCGCGCTCGGCTTTGCCATTGGCCCGGCGGCCGGCGGCCAGCTCGTCGATGCCGGCGTGCTTTCGCTGCGCGGCCTCTATTTCACCGACAGCGCGCTCTCCGTGTGTACGATGCTCCTCGTCTTTTTCGGGTACCGCGAACAGTTCCAACCGGCGGTGCGGCGGACCTCCGCCGGCCGGCAGGCGCTGGCGGCGCTCAGCGGCGTCTGGCGTCACCGCGTGACGCGCCGGCTCTTCATCATCTTCACGCTGACGATCCTCGGCAGCCAGATGACGATGCCCTACTTCCCGCTGGTGGTCCAGCTGCGCCACCCCCAGGCGGTCGGGCTGGCCGGCGCAGTCGGCTTCGTCAGTGGCGCGGCGGCGTTGGTCGGCGCGCTGCTCTCGCCCGTCGCCGGGGCGTTCGGTGATCGCATCGGCTTTACGCGGATGCTGGCGGCGGCGGCCCTGGCGGTCGCCAGCAGTCTGGCGGTCTTCCCCTATTTGCCCACCGTGGGTGCGCTGGCCGGCGGGGCTGTGCTTTTCGGCGCAGGGCGCAGTGCGGCCCAGGCGATGTTGTTCGCCTTGCTGGCGACGCGGACTCCCAGCGAAGGGCGCGCCGCCACACTCAATCTGGTGTATGTCCCGCTGTACCTCGGCGGTCTGGTCGGCCCGGCCCTGGCGGCGACCATCGTCGGCTTCGGCCTCCCGCCGATCTTCCTGGTTGGCGCTACCGCCTACGTTCTGGCGCTCCTGCTCACGCTGCGTCCACTGGATGCCGGGGCAGTAACGGGCACCTACTGACCCTATTACACCGCACTCCCCATGTCTCGTTGTACTACTAAAGCTCAACTAGGCAGTGCCCGTAGACGTTCACCACGCGGGTTGAGCCAACCTGGCGCTCGCGGTCGGCGGCGCCATAGGCGAGGTGCGTATGGCCGTGCAGCCAGAGGCGGGGTGCGGCCTGGCGGATGAGACGACCGAAAGCCCGAAAGCCGCGATGGCCGGGATCCGACCACGCCGCAACGGCTAGCGCCGCTCCCTTCGGGGGCGGCAAGGTAGCGCCGCTTGATATGGGCGGTTGGTCCGCGCGGGGAGGCGTGAGGCGCGGCGGCGCGTGGCTGACCACGAGGTCGATGCTGCCGCGTCGGATGGCGAGCGCGTGGCGGAATAGCCGCAGCGCCATGGTCCGTTCGCTGTATTGCTCACTGCCGCCATTGTGCGGTGGCGCACCACCCAGGCCCAGCAGACGAATCCCCTGCCAGCGTAGCAGACGCCCGTCGATCGAGATGCAGCCGCGCGGGGGGGCATACCAGTAGTTGCCGTCGTGGTTGCCGTGGACATAGAACAGCGGGGCCTGAAAGCGTTCCGCCAGGAAGGTCAGGTAGTCCGCCGGCAGGTCGCCACAGGAAATGATGGCCGCCACCGCCGCGGGTTGCTGACGCTGGTCATCGAAATCCCCCGAAAGAAGCGGATCAACGACGTCACCGACTGCCAGTAAGCGCATGCAGCGTTCGCCTCTTTAGCGCCTTTGCGTCACTCTGCTTCCTGGTGTTCCAGCGCGACGTTCCAACTCGGCCAGGCGCCGGTGCGGTCCGCCTCCCGTGCCCGCCACGCCGCGGCCCGCGCAATCACATCGGCCGGGCGCTCGCCTGGAACACCCTGGGCCTGAAAGCGGGCCCGCACGCGCCGCCAGAGCGGCTGATAGACGGCTTCATACCAGGCGGCCGCCGCCGCGGTCAACGTCGCCATGCCGTGCTCTTGCCGGTAGGCTTCAATTGCCTCAGCCAGGCGCCGATAGCTGTCAGCGTGCGCTGCGCCGACATTGGCGAGTCCCGTTTCTTGCTCGAAAGCCTGGCGGGCGGCGGATTCTTGCGCCGCCGCCGCATCTTCCAGCGGCTCGAGGGCAATGACGGTGGCGTTAGTAGTCTTTCGACCGAGTTCCAGCGCGGCGGCGACGCGGTGATGGCCATCACGGACGTAGTAACCGAAGCCATATTTATAGAGCTCGACCGGCGGCATGTCATCCCCACGCACCATGGCGGCGAGCAGACCGCGATGGCGTTCTTCATCGCCCGCCGACGAGTGGAGGAGGCGGAACCTGGCGTCGAGTTCGTGAACGCGGGTTGCGCTGCCGACGATGCGGCTCATTTCGACCACTCGTTGGCCCACTTCGCGTGGCACCAGGAGGTCAGGCGGATCGAGGGGCAACAACGTCTGGGGGGGCTCCGGTGGTCCGGACGTCCGTACCAGGAGCACCGGGCAGGGCGCCTCGCGGATGACGGCATCGGCGATGCTGCCAAGCAGGGCGCGGGGCAGGCGGCCACGGATGGTACTGCCGAGAATGATCAGCCGGGCGGCCTGCGCTTTCGCGACGTCCAGAATTGTGGTCGCCGGGCGGCCCGACCGCACGAGCGTCAGGACCGAGAGACCCAGGCTGCGCAGGCGAATAGCGAGCGCGTCGAGCGTGGCCCGTGCTGTCGCTTCGGCCGGCGAAACACGTTCCGGGCTCATGGCGGCGGCCGGCAGGACGTGCAACAGGAGCAATGGCGCTTCCAGCGCCTGCGCCTGTTGCTGTGCCGCGTTCAGCTTCGCCTCATCGGGCGCGCCGGCGCCCAGTGGGAGGAGGATGTAGCCGGCCACCAGATGCAGCACCTCCCACTTGCTTCCGCCGACACGAATCTACCGAGTATCCGGTCTTCGTCGGGCCATACGGCGACGATATTGTCGCACCGCCTTGGACCAGTCGCTTGGTAACGGGGCGATGCCAATGATACCAGCCGCGCTACACGGCGTCACCCTGCGTGTCGATGCTCGCTTCCGAGAGGTCGTGGCCGGCCTCGCTTCCTATGTTTGGCCCGCTCACACTGACTCTGCCGCCCACCGTGTCGGCTTGCAAGCCGATCGTGACGTGCGCGCCGTTCTCCAGCACCAGCTCAGCGTGGACAAAGACATGCTTATCGAAGACCGCCGCATCCGGCGTCCCTGCCGGCACGACGAAGGCGATATGGCCGTTCTTGATGTTGAACTCGACGTCCTCTTGCCCTTCACCTTCCACGTTCAAGCCCTCTTGTCCAGGATCGCCTTCGCCCACAAAGGCCTGCTTGATATTGCGTCGCCGCATTCCGTCTTCCCCCAACCTATTGCCGAACCGACTTCCCCCGTGCGGTACCGCAGGACCGATGCCATTGCGCCGCTCGATCGGCGGATCCGCCGATGGCGACCGGTTGCCGCAGTTGGACGCTGCCCGGGCGGGCGGGGTATGGTAAAGGTTGAAGCAGTGGCGTGGGTATTGCCCGCGCCAAACGGGAAGAACGGAAAGTGCCATGGCTTTAGAAATCGGCAAGCGTCTGCGTGACGCGATCGGCGCAGATATTCGCCGCACGTCCTGGTTAGTCACGGCATTCCAACTACATGCGCTGGAGCCGAACGATCGACGTATCGTTGTCTCGCGCCTGGACGCGCCGAATACGGAAATCGAAATTCGGAGTAAGGAAGAGTGGCTGCGGCTGAAGCGCGATCAGCGCACCAGTGCCACTGCTGCCCGGGTGGGCAGCCGCGCCTAGCGTCTGGGATCCCTCAACCGGCCAGGCGATGGGTCCCGCGTTCAGCGAGCCGCCAGCAGCGCGTCCGAGTTGATCCTGGCGGCGCCGAGGTCCCGCAGATTGCCGTCGCCGTCAAACGGCGGTTGTGCCGGTGGTGACACGACTTCCAGGGCCGCCATCGTCCGAACCTCGTCCAACAGCGACGCCGAGACGGTGAACTCATCCAGGCGCAAGGTATTGGCGATGCGCAGCAGGCGCGGCGCCCGCCCCACGGCGTTGCAGGTGAGCAAGGCGGCGGCAAAGGCGAGGCGGTCGGACGGGAGCACCATCGGGAGCTTGACGGTGCCCACAACGGTAGACGTCAGGCCGTTGGGATAGGTCTGGCCCATCAGCATTTTGCGAGCGGCGCGGACGGTCGTGAAGTCGCCCGTGCCGAGGCCATTCGCGTTGCCGTCCGTTTCCACCGTCAGGTCGAGGATGACCTGCTTGTTGACGGCCGGTCCGCCATCGGCAAACGGCGTCGGGTAACGACCGGTGATGTTCGGGTCGGCGCCATCGCCACTGATATTCTTGCCGATCTCATCGATCACCAGGACATCGAGTTGGTCGAACGGAATCCGCGGCATCGCGGCCTTGGCTTCCTCCAACAACGCCGGCTCGTCGGAGAATATACGGTCAGCCGGTACGGCCACCAACTTGTAGGGGAGGTCGTGGGCGTTCTCCAGGACCGCCAGACCAAACCGGATCGGCGCTCGGGCGAGGGCAACAGCCGCCAACGCCGGCACCCGACGCGCCATATCGCCGAAGCCGGCGGCGTGGCAGGCGGCGGCGCCGGATTGCTTACCCAGGCCGATGGCGATCATCTTGGCCAGGCCACTCTCATAAGCGCCGCGGAACGCGGTATGCGGCTTGACGCGCCCCACAAAGACGATGCCGTCGGCATCCAGCGCCTGCCGATCCAGGCGGACAGGGATCCCATCGTCCGTGCGGCCGACTTCTACGGTCGCCATGTCGGAGACGATTGGTGCGCCGACCCGCTCTTCGGTCACGCCCAGGTGCGTGAGTACATCGCGCTGGCCGGCGGCGGTCGCCCCACCGTGACTGCCCATCGTCGGGATGATAAACGGCTGGGCACCCAGGGCGCGCAGCTCAGCGACCAATCCTGCCACGATTTCCGGCAGGCGACCCAGGCCGCGACTCCCGACCCCGATGGCGATGCGCTGGCCCGGCCGAATGAGCGCGCGTATCTGCGGTTGCCGCAGTTGCTCGGCGACCGCGGCATGCAGATCACCCAACGGCGGCGGGGTGCGCATCGTGTAGCGGACGCGCGCCATGTCGGGGATCGATACGCCGTCCAGCAGGCCGTGCAAAATATCTTCCGGAATTTCAAACGTGATCTGCATGCCGCGCCTCCACATTCGTTTGCCTTCGTCATAATACAGCGCGCAGCGGCCAATAGGGGGCGAACGGCAGGAGTGCGGGAGGAACGATCAACAATGGACGATGATTTGAACGATGATAAGGAGAGCCTGGTCGGGCGGGTCGCCATGGTCACGGGTGCGGCGCGCGGAATCGGTCTCGCCGTGGCGACGCGGCTCCTCAAAGACGGCGGCCGTGTCGTATTCGGTGATCTTGACGGCGGTGAGGCCGAGCGGCAAGTGGGCCTGCTCGATCCCGCTGGTGACCGCAGCATGGCGGTGATTCTGGACGTGACCAGGCCCGCCAGTGTGCAGGCCGCGGTCACGGCAACCGTCGACCGTTGGGGCAGCGTGGACGTGCTCGTTAACAACGCCGGTATTGCCGGCCGCTCGCGTCCGCTATCAGACTTGACGGATGACGATTGGCGCTCGGTATTGGAGGTTGACTTGAGCGGCGTCT
The DNA here is from genome assembly GCA_051003235.1 of Chloroflexota bacterium. Taxonomy (GTDB): domain Bacteria; phylum Chloroflexota; class UBA4733; order UBA4733; family UBA4733; genus UBA4733. The sequence goes on from JBPCLN010000379.1 coordinate 6,262, forward strand.
TCTACTGTTGCCGCGCCGTCGTCCCGCACATGCTGCGCCAGAAAGGTGGTCGCATCGTGAACATCGCCTCCATTGCCGGGAAAGAGGGCAACCCGAACGCCATTCCCTATTCGGCCGCCAAAGCCGGGGTGATTGGACTGACCAAGGCGCTGGCGAAGGAACTGGCGACACAGGGCATCTTCGTCAATGCCGTGACGCCGGCGGTAATCGAGACCGATATTTTGCGCCAGGTGTCGGCGGAACACGTCACCTACATGGTCTCGCGCATCCCGATGGGGCGGACCGGTCGCCCTGAGGAAGTGGCGGCCCTGGTCGCCTGGCTCTGTTCCGACGAGTGCTCCTTTTCGACCGGCGCCGTGTTCGACATCAGTGGCGGGCGAGCGACGTATTAGACGGCGCGCCCGGCGACTGATGTCGCGGGCTAACTAAGCCAAGCCGACCTTCGGCGGCTCCATTAGTCCGCAAAGGCGGACTTTGCCATGGATAGCCCGCGACTTCAGTCGCTGGGCGCCGCTATCACGCCGCCGGCGCGATCCTCCGTAGCGGGCGCACCGGTTCATCTTCGCCGCTGATCGCTTCCAGCGACTGACCGCTCGGTTCCGGCAGAACAAAGGTGAGCAAAGCGCCGATCAAGGCAGCGACGCAGGCCACGAGCATGGCGCCGGAGAGGCCGACGGCGGACTGGATCAGCGGGAAGGTCAAGACTCCCACGAACGCTCCCACCTTCGCCATCCCGGCGGAGAGGCCATGCCCGGTGGTGCGGGCGGAGACCGGATAGAGTTCGGCTGCCATCAGGAAGGTGGTGGTGTTCGGTCCGAACTCGGTAAAGAAATAGCTAATGCCGTAGAGAACCAGGAAGGGAACGAGCATGTGGGTCACGTTGGGTAGGCCGCCAATCAGGAGAAAGGCGCCGCCCATCGCGAGGAAGCCGAATACCTGCAACTTGCGATGGCCGATGGCGTCCACGGTCATAAAGGCGGCAATGTAGCCGGGGAGAGCCGCCAGCGTGAAGATCAACAGCGCGATGGCAGTGTCGGCGATCAAGCCGGCCTGCGGCGCCACCGTCTTCAGGATCAACGGTGTGGAAATCGTGTTGCCGTAATAGGCATAGTCAAACACGAACCAGGTGCCGGCGGTACCGAGCAGCATGCGCAGATAGCGCGGCGTCGTCAGAAACTGACGTAGGGACAAGCGACGCTCCGGTTCCACCGCCGCGGTAGAGGCGGACACTACCCCACGTGTGTAGGTGCGCAGCGAGGCGGCGGCCTCCGCCGAGCGTCCCTGGACGCGGGCGGCGAAGCGAGGCGACTCCGGCAACGTGCGCCGCAGGTAGATCACGCCCAGCGCGGGCAAGGCGCCCAACCCGAGCATAATCCGCCAGGCAAGGTCATGCGGCACACCGGCGGCGAGGATGATCAGCGCCACGAGCGGACCGGCAATCAACCCGAGGGCCTGCATCGAGAAGACCATGCCGACCAGCCGCCCGCGGTTACGCCGGTTAGCGTACTCACTCATGAGAACCGCGCTGACGGGATAGTCGCCACCGATGCCGATGCCGAGAATGAAGCGCCAGACCAGCAACCAAATGATATTGGGCGAAAACGCCGTTGCCAGCGCCGCCACTGCCATGACTGCCGCCTCCAAGCCATAGACGGACTTACGTCCGAAGATGTCGGCGATGCGTCCGAAGACGGTGGCGCCAAGGAAGGCGGCCAGCAGTGCAGTGCTGCCAACGAGGCCGATCAGCAAGGGCGAGGCGTGCCATTCCACCTTAATCAAGGTCATCGCCACGCCAATGATGAAGAGATCATAGGCGTCGGTGAAAAAGCCCATGCCGGCGGTGAGCGCCGCCCGCAGGTGGAAGCGGCTCAATGGCGCCTCGTTCAGCGAGTCGGTCAAGCTTTGCTCCGCCGATGGTTCCGGTGTCCCCACCGTAGGTCGCTCTTGTAGCGTTGTCGCCACCCTTGAAAACCCTCCTCAAACTCACTTTGCCTTCCAGCATAGGCAGTGAAGGCTAAATCCAGCTTAAACGATGGTCGGGTGGCGTCTGCGATCTGCCGCCAAGTCACGAGGGCGTCGGCCGCTGCCGCGCGCTGACCGGCGTTGCGTTACCATGCCGCAGAGGTAGAGGGGAGACCGGAGGGCATTGCGGCGGTGAGCATCGGGCGCCGACCATTTTCGCGGACCCTTCCGTCATCCGTCCGGGTGAATCCGGGGCAGGTGGAGGCCGACCTGCTCATTCGTCAATTGGAGAGCCAGTTACGGCGCCAGCGGGATGATCCGCTGGCGCCCGCGGCGTTCTCGGCCGCGGTCCGCCGGTGGGCGGCACGCTTCGGCCAGGCGCTACCGGCGCTGGCCGGCGAAGCAGGGGTGATTGCTGACACGTTTCAGACGGGTGACCAGCAGTCAACGGTCGTGCCGCTGGAAAGCATCGGCAAAGCAATGCGCATGCTGGCTCGCTTGCGCTCCCTGATGGCAGGCGAGACGCCCCATCAAGTGGTGCTGCCAGGGGCGTCCGGCCCGCCGCCGGCTCGCACCGCTGATCCTGTGGTCCCAGCGTCATCCGGCCGCGCCTCGCCCCCAGCCAGCCCAGCCGTGTCCGGGCAGCCTGTTCCCCCATTGGTTGCCCGCAACGGCCCCGCCCCCACGGTGGCGCCCGGTGGCCCCATCGTTGCATCCAGATCGCAGTCGGGCAAAATCGCCACGCTTTCAGAGCAAACGAAAGGTACGGCGAACAAACGACCGCCTGCCCGCGTGCAAAAGAGCGCAACGTTCGTGGCACCCCCAGATGCTCTGGCGCTCGAATCGGCTATTGAGGGGATTCCTCGCTTCGATAAGCGCTATGCTGCGCCGCTGACCAAGCTGCGTATACGTACGGTGGGCGATCTGCTGCGCCACTATCCAAGGCGCTACCTGGATTACAGCAAACTCTTGCCGATCGCCCAACTCCGCCCAGGCGCGGAGGTCACCATCGAAGCGGTGGTCCAGCGTTGCGAGGCGGTTGGGCCGTTTCGCGGGCCCGGGCGGCGCGTGGAGGCAACATTTGCCGACAGCACCGGAACGATACGCGGCATCTGGTTCGGGCAGTCCTGGCGAGTGCGGCAACTCAAGCCAGGGCTGCACCTCTACGTCAGTGGCAAGGTGGACGCATTCGGCGGTCGCCTGCAGTTTTCCCACCCCGATTATGAGGAGGTGACGGAGAAGGAGGCCATCCACACCGGCCGCCTGGTTCCTGTCTACCCCCTCAGCGGCGAACTCACCGCCCAGTGGTTACGCGGCCGGATGAAGTGGGCGATTGATCATCTTGTCCATACCGTGCTCGATCCCCTACCAGGAGTGTTTCGCCAACACTGGCGGTTATCTCCCTTGCATGCTGCCCTCCAGCAGATCCACTACCCCGACGATGAGGCGGAATTGCAGGCAGCCCGTCGCCGAATCGCCTTCGACGATCTGTTCCTATTACAACTGGGCCTGTTGAAGCAAAAGCGCCAGTGGCAGCACATGCAGGCTGTTCCCTTACCGTTGCCGGAGGGCCGCCTGGCGGAGTTCGTGGCGCAGCTGCCCTTTACTCTCACCGCGGCACAGCAGCTGGTGCTGGGGGAAGTACTGGCCGACGTGAGCCGGACTGTGCCGATGGGCCGCTTGCTCCAGGGCGACGTGGGCTCCGGCAAGACGGTCATCGCCGCCCTGGCTGCCCTGGCGGCGGTGGAATACGGCTGCCAGGCGGCAGTTGTTGCGCCGACGGAAATCCTGGCCGAGCAGCACGCGCGGACGCTGGCCGCTCTGTTTGCCGAGATGCTGCCCATGCTGAAACCGGTGCTGATCACCGGCAGCATGACTGCCCGCGCGCGGGCCGAAGCTCGGAAGCAGATTGCCAGCGGACAGGCGGCTGTTGTGGTAGGTACGCATGCGCTCTTCAGCGAGAGGGAGGAATTCGCCCGTCTGGCGCTGGTCGTGATCGACGAGCAGCACCGTTTCGGCGTCTATCAGCGCGACACCCTCTGGCGTAAGGGCGAGCGCCCGCACCTGCTGGCGATGACGGCGACGCCGATCCCGCGCACGCTCGCCCTCCAGAAGTTCGGTGACCTTGACCTTTCGGTGATCGACGAGTTGCCGGCGGGGCGGCAAGTGATCAAGACGCGCTACGCCGCGCCGGAGAAGCGTGATGCCGTTTACCAGTTTCTTCACAGGGAGGTAAGCCAGGGACGCCAGGCGTACATTATTTGCCCCTTAGTGGACGAGAGTGATGTGCTGGCCGCGAAGGCCGTGACCACTGAATACAAGCGTCTGCATCAGGACATATTTCCCGATCTCCGCCTTGGCCTCTTGCACGGCCGGATGAAGCCGGGGGAGAAGGACGAAGCCATGCGGCGGTTCCGAGATGGGGAAACGCAGGTGCTCGTCGCTACGACGGTGATCGAAGTCGGGGTCGACGTACCCAACGCTTCAATCATGCTGATTGAGGGCGCCGAACGTTTTGGTCTCGCTCAATTGCATCAACTGCGGGGAAGAGTGGGGCGGGGAGCGCACCAATCCTACTGCGTGCTGATGGCGTCGGAGGCTGTCGATGAACCCGGCGAACACCGCTTGCGCCTGGTGGAAGCGACGAGTGACGGCTTCGCCCTGGCCGAGGAGGATTTAAAGCTCCGGCGTACCGGCAGCTTTTTCGGCTCCGAGCAAAGCGGCGATGAATGGCTCCTCCGCTGGGCCGCCTTCGCCGACCCAGCCGAAGCCCGCCAAGCGGCGGAGGCGCTGCTGACGCAGGACCCCGACCTGACCCAACCGGAGCACGCCCTGCTGGCCGAGCGAGTGAAGACACTGCTTGCCAGGCAGCGTGCGGACGCCGGCGTGGCGGACGTGGAGGATGGGGTGACAGCAGAACAGGAGACGGCGAGCCTAGCCTACGTGTGAGGGTACCGGACGGGGCGTCCGCCGCTACGAACCGAGTTGCGTGGCGTCTAACGTCGATATAATACGCGCTCCTTATACTTCTCATGACACATACACCAGCGGCTGTCCTTGCTTCCTTTGCTTGAACCGTCGCTTCGACTGGAGCCGGTGAAGGTAATCACCGGGTAAGGAGACCTTTCCATGAATATGAATAAGCTGACTGAGAAGGCGCAAGAAGCCGTCCAGTCCGCGCACCGCCTGGCCGAAGAGCGGCGCAATACCCAGCTCGAACCTGAGCATGTGCTGGCCGCCCTGGTTGGTCAGGAAGACGGCGTCGTGCCGGCGGTGCTGGACAAGCTCGGGGTGGCGCCGAAGACGCTGCTCCTACACCTGAACACCGCCATAGACAGCCTGGCCCGCGCTTCTGGGGCGGTCCAACTGTACCTGTCTTCGGCGACGAGTCACGTCTTCAATGCGGCGGAGCAGGAAGCGGAACGCCTGAAGGACGACTACGTCTCGACGGAACACATTCTGCTGGCCCTCGCCGAAAGCCGGGATGCCGGCCAGGCCGGACGCTTGCTGCGCAATGCCGGCGTGACCCGCGAGCGCGTCTACGAGGCCCTGCAGGACGTGCGCGGCGGTCAGCGCGTCGCCAGCCAGAATCCGGAGTCGACGTACCAGTCGCTCCTGAAGTACGGCCGCGATCTAACGGCGGCAGCCCGCCAGGGCAAGCTTGATCCGGTCATCGGTCGCGACGAAGAGGTTCGGCGCGTAATCCAGGTGCTCTCGCGGCGCACGAAGAATAATCCGGTCCTGATCGGTGAGCCGGGCGTCGGCAAGACGGCCATCGTGGAAGGGCTGGCCCAACGGATTGTGCGCGCTGACGTGCCGGAGGGCCTGAAAGACAAGCGCGTCGTGGCGCTTGATCTCGGCGCTCTGGTGGCCGGCGCCAAGTACCGCGGCGAGTTTGAGGAGCGCCTCAAAGCGGTCCTCAAAGAAGTGACGGACAGTAACGGTGAGGTGATCCTGTTCATCGACGAACTGCACACGGTCGTCGGCGCCGGGGCGGCGGAGGGCGCCATGGATGCCAGCAACATGCTCAAGCCGATGCTGGCGCGGGGCGAACTGCATACGATCGGGGCGACCACCTTGAGCGAGTATCGCAAGCACATTGAAAAGGACGCCGCCCTGGAGCGGCGGTTCCAGCCCGTGTTCGTCGGCGAGCCGTCGGTGGAGGATACGATCTCCATCCTGCGCGGCCTGCGTGAGCGCTATGAGCAGCACCACAAAGTGCGCATCAAGGATGCCGCCCTGGTGGCGGCGGCGGTACTGAGCAACCGCTACATCAGCGATCGCTTCCTACCCGATAAGGCAATTGACCTGGTCGATGAGGCAGCCTCCCGCCTGCGTATGGAGGCGACGAGCAAGCCGGCGGAACTGGACGAGGTGATGCGCCGCGTCATGCAGTTGGAGATCGAACGGGAAGGCTTGCGCAAAGAGAAAGACGAAGCCTCCCAGACCCGCCTGGGCAAGTTGGAAGCGGAACTGGCCGGCCTGAAAGAGCAGGCGATGGCGCTGGAAACGCGCTGGCAGCAAGAGCTCAGTCAATTGAATACGGTCAGCCAGATCCAGCAGCGCATCGATGCCGCCCGCACGGAAATGGAGCAGGCAGGATTGGGCTACGACTATGAACGGGCAGCCCGTAAGAAATACGAAATCAGCCAGTTGGAGCAACAACTCGCCGACGCTCAGCAAGGGCAGCGCGAGCGCCGTAACGACGGTCGAAACCTGGTGCGCGAGGAGGTGGGCGAGGAAGACATCGCCGAAGTCGTGAGCAAATGGACCGGCGTGCCGGTCAACCGACTGCTGCAAGGGGAAGTCCAGAAACTGATCCAGATGGAGAAGCGGCTGCGGGAGCGCGTCGTGGGCCAGGAGGAGGCGATCGTCGTGGTGTCGAACGCAGTGCGGGCGGCGCGCGCGGGGTTGCAGGACCCTAACCGCCCGCTCGGTTCCTTCCTCTTCCTGGGGCCGACCGGCGTCGGCAAGACGGAGACGGCGCGAGCGCTGGCGGAATTCCTCTTCGACAGTGAGCAGGCCATGGTCCGCATTGACATGTCGGAATACCAGGAGAAGCACACCGTCTCCCGTTTGATCGGCGCGCCCCCCGGCTACGTCGGTTACGACGAGGCCGGTCAATTGACGGAAGCCGTGCGGCGGCGGCCCTATTCCGTCATCCTCTTCGATGAAGTGGAGAAAGCCCATCCGGAGGTGTTGAACATCCTGCTGCAGTTGCTGGATGATGGCCGCCTGACAGACGCCCAGGGGCGCACTGTCGACTTCCGCAACACCATCGTCATTATGACAAGCAACCTGGGCAGTCAGTGGATCACCGAACAGGGGCTGGCCTGGGAGACCATCCGTGACCGCGTGATGGAGGCAGTGCGCGAACACTTCCGACCGGAGCTGCTCAACCGCATTGACGACGTTCTCATCTTTCGTCCGCTCGGCCTGAGTCAGATTGAGCAGATTGTCGACATTCAGTTGCGCGGCCTGCGCGCTCGCCTGGCAGAACGCAATATTGCGTTGGAATTGACCTCGGCGGCGGCGTCGCTGCTGGCGCGAGAGGGTTTCGATCCGGTGTACGGGGCGCGACCGCTCAAGCGCACGATCCAGCGCGAGATCGTCCAACCACTGGCGATGCGACTCCTGCAAGGGCATTTCGGTGATGGCGACACCGTCGTGCTGGAAGCCGAGGACGGCCGGCTCGCCTTCCGGGCGAAGGAGGCGCCGGTGGCCATCGGCGCGTAAGCAGCGGCGCCGCGCTGCGCCGGCACACCTTGGTCCTTTTCGGCCTGGGAGTTGAGCATTTCCGTGTCAGATGCTACCTTCTATAGGTCACCATATTGCTCGACAGTGTTGTGGCGCATAACTGGGTAGCACAGCGGCGGGATTGGTGCCGTCACGGAGGAAGCATGCTGCATCGGCCAGTCCATCTCCAAGCCTACCATCGGGTGGCGCCGCTACTTGCCGCCGTGTTGCTCCTGACCGGTTGCGTCTCGTTTCGCAGCGCACCCGCTGCCAAATCCGGCGGCGGCGCGCAGGTGCCGCCGCCGGCGACGCAGCCAACGTTTACCGTCACGCGCGGTTCGATTACCGACATTATTCAGTCGTCCGGCCGCATCGTGGCGACGCAGCAGCAGGCGCTCTACTTTCGCCAGTCCGGCCATCTCAATACTATCGCCGTTCACCTGAATGACAAGGTAAAGGCCGGCCAGGTCCTGGCGGTCCTGGATACGAGTGGCCTGCAGACCCAGATTCAGCAAGCGCAGGCGGCGGTTGATGCCGCGAACCTTACGCTGGAGAAGACAAAGGAGTTGCAGGCAACACAAGGGAATACGGCGTCCGCCTCCGGCAAGGTCATCACCACGCAGGATGTAGCGTCGGCCGATGCCGCGATTACCAGCGCCAAAGCGGCCTACGACGGCGCCCAGGCCAACCTGGCGGCGATCGAAACGCCAAACGCCCAGGCCGTAGAACAGGCCCAAGCAGCCGTGGTGCAGGCCCAGTCTTCCGTAAACAAGGCGCAACTCCGGCTCCAGACGCTGACGGCAGGGCCAAGCGCCGCCGCCCAGCAGCAGGCGAAGGCCGGCATCCAGAGCGCTCAGGCGAAACTGGATGCCGCCCAGCAGCAACTGAAGGTGGTGCAGGCGGGGCCAACGGCGGTTCAGTTAGCGCAGGCACGGGCGGCGCTCGAACAGTCGCAAGCGAAGTTCCAATCGGCCCTGGCGACCTACGATGCCTTTCAGAACGGACCCAGCGACGCGCAGCGCCAGCAAGCGGCGCTGGCCGTGACCCAGGCCAAGAACGCCCTTTTCGCCGCCCAAACCAAGCGCGACAGCATCTGTAGCAACGTGGGGAGCAAGTCGGTAAGCCAGGCGGACTGCAACGTCGTAACGGCGGGGGTGGCCGGCGCCCAAACGAATCTTGACGCTGCCCAAAAGGCCGTATCCCAGTTGGGGAATGTGTCGCCGACTGATCGTCTGGCCGCCGAATCGGCCTATAAGCAAGCGGAAGATAAGTTCACCGCCGCTCAGCAGACCTATCAGGAAATGCTCCAGGGAGCTTTGCCGCCATCGGCCGGCGGCGGCAGTTCGGCCAGCGGCCACATCAGCCACGCCACACAGGTAGCGCAGGCCCAAGGCGCGGTCCAACAGGCGCAGGCCGGCGTCATTGCAGCGCAGGCGACATTGACCGGTTTGCTGCCTACCGCCAACGACATCGCCCAGGCTCGTCAGGCGGTGTCGAGCGCCCAGGCCGGCCTGCAGAGCGCCCAGGCGCAACTGAACGGGCTCCTTACCCCGTCGGTGACGTCGATCCGGCAAGCGAAGGATCTGGTCAGTGAGGCGGCGGCCGCCATCACGGCCGCTCAGGCGCGCGCCCAACAGTTGCGCGACCTCGTCGGGCAGACTGATACCAGCGCCCTTGATCTTGCCATCAAGGAAAACGCCGTCAAGCAGGCGCAACTCGGCGTCGAAGCGCTCCAAGACCAGTTGTCCCAGATGCAGATCGTGGCCCCGTTTGACGGTGTGGTGATCGGCTCAACTGGTCAGGCCGGCGCCCAGGTTGGGGCCTACGCCCCTGTGCTCACCATTGCCAACCCCCAGACGTTGCAAGTAGCAGTCGACCTCTCGCCGGATCAGCTCTCCCGCGTCGCCATTGGCCAACAGGTGAACCTGACGCTGCGGGAGTTCCCGGGCCAGAACATCAGCGGTACGGTGACCGGCTTGCCGAGCGCCGTCCTCGCGGCGAGCAATCAGAACCCGAACAGCCCGGGGGCGGCCGCCGCCGCCGGATCTGGGGGCGGTGCTAGCGCAGCGGGGGCCGCCGCGGCCGTTGATCCAGCCGCTGTGACGATCACCCCGAAGTGGCCGGGCAGCGGCGTGAACATCGGCTCGGTCGCAAAAATCAGCATCAGCGCGGAAACGAAGAGCGACGTGTTACTGGTCCCAACGCAGGCGATCAACAAGGCGAATAATCGCACGTTCGTCCTAGTCGAGAACAACGGGCACGAGCTACCTGTCACTGTGCAGATCGGCATTCAGAATGCCGACATGACGGAAGTGCAGTCCGGTCTGACGGCGGGCCAGAAAGTCTTCCAGCGCGCTGGTTAGCGCGACAAGGATAGAGGTCGTTCTCCCGCAAGGCGTCCATGCCGTACAGTATAATTTGGGTTAAAGTGGCAAAAAGGCGGATAGAGAGAACCGGGGGAGGTTTCTACAATGAAGGCACAGGCGATCAAGAACGTGTCCGTCGTCAGTATGGCTGACGGCACAAAGGTGGGCGAGGTCCAGGAGTTGCTCTTCGATACTACCAAGTTGCGCCTGGCGGCCCTCCTGCTGTCGGCGAGCGGCGGCAAGTCCCTCCTACCCTTTGAAGCCGTGCGTAGCTTCGGCGACGACGTGATCACCGTGGAGAATGTCTCGGTGACCCAGGGGGTCGAGGGGAATGCCACGGTTGGGGCCTTGCGGACGCTCAAGGAACTGGCGAGCCTGCGGGTCATCAACGGGGAGGGAACCTGGCTGGGAGACGTGCGGGACATCGAGGTGACGGTCAAGGACGGCGCCGTGGAGCAGATCAACGCGCATAAGGGCGGGATGCTCGGCCTGGGCGGCACCACGACCACCGTTCCTGCCGCCGCGATTCGCGGTATCGGACCAAAGGTCATCACGGTGGATTTGGCGATAGCCCCGGAAGGTTCCACCGCGACATCGTAGCAATGGCGCGGGGCGCATGGGCAGCGCGTGTTGCTCAATATGCTCTGGTATGGAAATTGCAATATCTGGTTGGGACCGGCTCATAGGGCCAACCGATAACGGGTAGCGTATTGGCCGCCTAGCGGCGAGGAGCAAGCAGACCATGGGCGAACTATTCGAGGCATTGCTGGGCGGCGCCGGCTGGGGTGTGGGCCTGGGGGTGGTACTCGGTGCAGCATCGCTCGCTGGAAAGGGATTGCGTCCGCTAGCAAAAGAGGCGGTGAAGGTCGGAATGACGGCGACGACGCGCGTCCAGGAATGGACGGCGGAGATGCGCGAGCAGATGGACGACATCGTCGCGGAAGCGCGCGCCGATCAGGAGACCCCCGCTACGCCAAGCAGCGACACGCTGGTGACGCCGGCCGGTGAACCCGCGACGCCTCCCCCGGCGAAGCGGCGCCGGGCGGAAACCTAACCCCCAACCCCCTTCCCGTCCTATACCGTCGTCCAAACCTCTTCCGGCGCGCGGGTCAGTTGTTCAGCCAGCGTTGCGGGGTCTCCGCTCGGAGCCAGACAGACGAAGTGCTCACAGACGTAGGCGGTGGGCGCGCCATCGATCATCGGACGCTCCGCCAGTAAGGCGATGCGGGCACTCGAGCGTGGATCATCGGGGTCGGCCACGGCCAGGACGCGGTTCGGCAAGTAGCGACCGTAGACTTCCTGCAGCAGCGTGTCTGTGGCGGGATGAGCGAGTGGTCCGATGATGGCGACCTCCTTGGGCGTGCCCAGAGCGAAGTCGGCAGCGCAGAGCAAGCGCCCAAAGTTCGTGGGATACTGCTGCACCACGTCGGCCATGGCGTTTAGCCACCGGTTAGCCGACTCTTCAAAGTTAGGCTGCTGGGTGAAGGCGGCGAGGCGGAGGAGGACGTCGGCGGCGACGGAGTTGCCGGAGGGGACGGCGTTGTCTGTCACGTCTTTCGGGCGGCGGACCAACTCTTCGTGATCGTCGCTGGTGTCGAAAAAGCCGGCGCCGTCGTCGTCGATGAAGTGCTCCACCATTTCGCCTACGAGCGCCCGAGCGGCTTCGAACCACCGGAGGTCGAAGGTCGTTTCATAAAGGGCGAGCAAACCGTCGGCGTAGTTCACGTAGTCTTCCAAATAGCCGTTGAGGTGGGCCTGGCCGTTGTTGTAGGAGTGCAATAGGCGAGCTTTCACCAGCATGTGGTCCAGCACAAACTCGGCGTTGCGTACAGCAGTTTGCCGGTAATCGGCGCGGTCCAGGACGGCGGCGGCCTCGGCGAAAGCGCGTAGCATCATGCCGTTCCAGGAGACGAGCACCTTCGTGTCGAGGCCGGGCGGTACGCGCTGCTCACGCGCGGCGAGCAGGACCGGTCGGGCCCGCGCGACGGCAGCGACAACGTCCTCTTCCGATATCCGCGCCATTGCTGCTACCACGTCGAGGTCGCGTGGGCAGTGCAGAATGTTGGCGCCCTCGAAGTTCCCGCCGGCGGTGACGTCGTAGTACAAGGCGACGATGCGGGCATCGGCAGGGTCGAGTAGGGACTGTACATTGTCCAGTGACCAGACGTAGTATTTGCCCTCCTCCCCTTCGCTGTCGGCGTCTTCGGCCGAATAGAAGCCGCCTTCCGGCGAGGTCATGCGGGACTGCACGTAGTCCAGCGTCTCCTCCGCGATCCGGCGGTAGAGGGGCTTCTGGGTTGCCTGCCAGGCGTTCAGGTAGAGGCGGGCCAGTTGGGCGTTGTCATAGAGCATCTTCTCGAAGTGTGGCGCCAGCCATTTGGCATCCGTGGAATAGCGGTGGAAGCCGCCGCCCAACTGGTCGTAGATGCCGCCGCGCGCCATGCGCTCCAGCGTCCGCTCGACCATCGCGAGCGGCTTCGCCTCGTCCTTCCGCTTCCAGGTGCGGAGTAGGAATTCGAGGTTCATTGGCTGCGGGAATTTCGGTGCCTGGCCGAAGCCGCCGTTCACCGCGTCGTAACCCTCCGCCATCCCTTCGGCGCAGCGGTCAAGGAAACCGGTGTCCAGTTGCCGCTCCGTTGGTTGCCCGGCCAGCCGGCGGCCCAACTGTCCCCGAATTTGCTCCGCACTCTGGACGATCTCTTCGCGCCGCGTCGTCCAGGCGTCATTCACGCTCTCCAGCACACGCCGGAAGCTGGGCATGCCGCGACCCTCCTGGGGCGGATAATAGGTGCCACCGAAGAAGGGGACACCGTCCGGCGTGAGGAACACGGAGAGCGGCCAGCCACCGCGGCCGGTCAGCGCCTGGACCGCCTCCATGTAGATGCTGTCCAAATCGGGCCGCTCTTCGCGATCGACCTTGATACTGACGAACTGCCGGTTCATGATCTCCGCGATGTCCGCGTCCTCGAACGATTCCCGTTCCATCACGTGGCACCAGTGGCAGGCGGAGTAGCCGATGGACAGGAAGATGGGCAGGTCTTCCTTGCGCGCCCGTTCCAGCGCCTCAGCACCCCAGGGATACCATTCCACCGGGTTATGGGCGTGCTGGAGCAAGTAGGGGCTCGTCTGCCCGGCCAGCCGGTTGGTATACTGTTGCTCTCCGTCGGTTCCATGCCCATCGGCCATCGTCGTCGCTCCTTTTCGATCCGGGGTTTGACGTATGATAACCGCGCTGGTTCCAGCGGCACGATTCAGACCCCGTCGCGCTCATGGTATAACTCCTCATCCGAAGTGTTCCCGCCGGAGGAGCGTATGCGGCGCGTCCTGCGCGTTCTCGCTATCCTGATGTGCCTCCTGCCGGCCGCCGTCGGGCAAGCGCAAGCGGCAAGTTGTCACTTCGTCCTGGGTTTCGCCACGCTGGCTGGCCTGATTCCCCAGACGGTGGGGCAGTGTGTGGAGAACGAGAGCCACAATCCCGCCACCGGCGATACCCTTCAGCACACCACTGGCGGCCTGCTCGTGTGGCGGCAGGCCGATAATTGGACTGCATTCACCGATGGCAACCACACCTGGCTCAACGGCCCCAACGGCCTTCAACAGCGCCTGAACACCCAGCGCTTCTCCTGGGAGGCCAACTCGGACGGCCTGCCCCTGGCCGACGCCACCGGACCCGGAACGGCGGCCATCAGCGTGCGCCAGCCGCAGCCCTATGATCTGGTGGACGATCCCGTGCAGATTGCCGGTGTCGGTACCGGCTTCGAGGGAACCTTTGCCGCGCGCGTCCGCGACGGCAACGGTACGGAGTTGGCCCGCGTCACCATCCATGCCGGCGGTACAGGAATTCTCGGTAATTTCCAGGTGGCGCTGCCGCTGGGTGGGACGCCAACGACGGCGGCGGGCACGCTTGAGGTCTTCGAGTCGTCGGCCAAGGGGGATGGCAGCGAACTGAACAAAGTCATCATCCCCATCACCTTTGGGGAGGTCATCGTGACGCCGTATCACGGGTTTGCCCGGTACACGGTGCTGGCCGGCGACACCCTTGCCACCATCGCTCAGCACTGGTATGGCAATGCCGCCAGGGCGCCACTGTTGCAGGCAGCCAACCGTGACCAGTTGTCCGCTGCCCAGCCGCCTCACCCCGGCCAGGTGCTGCGCATTCCGCAGTAGACGCGGTCGTTTTTGGGGTCAATCGGCCCACGCTTTCGACAAGGGACGTTGCGTGCGCAGCAAGACATCGTCACACTCCGGCAAAACTGGGGCGAGGCGCACCTCCGGGTCGTGACCTAGCATGGTGGCGGAGCCGGCGGGCCGTAGGAGCCGGTGTAGCGTGTTCGCGCCGCTGAGCAACGAGGCTTCGGCTGCCGTGGCGCGCCACGGGCGGCACCCTACTCGGACTGCCGGCGCAGACGCGCGAGCTCGTCCTCCAGCGCTCGGCGCAGCGCCGTTTCCCGCTGCGCGCTCTCTTGCCACTGGGCGGCACGCTCCTGCACCAGCCGCGCTTCTTCGTGCGCTAACCGCGCTTCTTCGTGCGCCGCTTGCCGCAACGCCACTTCCCGCCGCAACTGCGGTTCCACATCCCAGATCGGCAGGAATACCTCCCCGCTCGTCCGGTCCACCGCCCGCAGTTGTCCGTCTACTAGCCAGAAGCCAAAGGGGATGAGGGTACACCACAGCGTCTCCGTCGGTGGGATCACCCGGTGAAGATCCCCACCGTCCGCTTGTTGCTCCAGCAGCCAGGCTTGCAGCCGGGGCTCCGGCGCAAAGTCGCCGCTCGGATCCAGCACCAGATACTCGCGCACCCCCTCCTGCCGATACCAGTCCTTCTTCTCCGTCAGATCCTTGTTCTCGAGGGAACTGGGCGAGAGCACTTCGATCACCAGATCGGGGGCTTTCCCTTCGACCCACAGGAAGTAGGACGGGCGCACTGCATCCGCCACGCCCAGCGCGACGAGGATGTCCGGCTCTTTATAGTCACGGAGATCAAGGGAATTGCGGTGGACGCGCAGTTCGGCGGCGACATAGCAGTTCGGGCTGGCGAGGCGGCCCCGCAGGGGGTAACTCAGGCTGTCGATGGTGTCGCGATGGTCCTGCCCAGCCAAGGGTTCGTCCTGTTCCTCGCTGTCGAAGAGGTCTTCGGCCGGCCGGTCCAGATGGGCGATCTCGGCGCGCATCCTGCCTCGCTTCCTATTCCGCCTAGCGTAGCATGACATCAGGAGATGACTGCCGACGCCGGCGCTGGTACCGTGTCGCGCCGGGACGTTTCGATGGAGAGGTCCGTTGCCAGGTCCAGGCCCCGCGTGGTCCGGCGACGTAGGAGAGATGTGCGCCATCGATGACTGCACCGCCTGGCCGGCTGGCTAGGGACTCTCCAGCGCTAACATCGCCCCGGTGCCGCCGGGTAGTGCGCAATTTTCAGCCGGTCGTGACCGGGAACGATGGGGCCGGGCGAGTTCGCCGGAGCGCGGACGGTCTCAACGGCGTTGTACATCTGCAGTAGGTCGCTGACCATGCGAGAAGGGTGGACCTTCTCAAGTGCAGCTCAGTTCAACCAGCTTCGTGACCGTGTTCCAGTTACGCATGGTCGTGGCCACGCCGAGGCGCTTGTCCCAGTTGATCGTGGTGAACATGGAGTCGAGCACGCCGCGCGGACACCAGAGGTAGAGGTGGTTGCCAATTATCTGGCACTGGTCGTTCGCGGCGCCACTGCCGGTGGGTAAGGCGATCGACTGAATGCGTTCGGGATCCGGCGTGCCGGAGAGGAAGCCGAGGAGCTGCTTCGCCGGGTCGGCCGCTACCGCGCGCAGCGGGTTGGCGTCGACGGCCGCGGCGAGCTCCGCATGGGTGCGCACGACGACTTTGGCCTCGACGCCCAGCACGCGGACGAGGCCTTGCCCGATGGCGTCGCCGGTGGTCAGCGGGGCGAGCGGGCTGGTGAAGACGGCGTTGCCACTATTGAGGTGGGTGGTCACGTCGGTGTAGCCAAGATCCTGCAGCAACTGGCGCAGTTGCGCCATCGGCACTCGCTTGTTACGGCCGACGTTAATGCCGCGCAGGAAGGCGATCTGGCGGGTGGGACCGGTCATGGGGTCTCCTCTTGTCGCTCGCCGCAGCCCTATCTGTCCTGCATGTGCATATCGTCACCGAAGGCGACCGAGGCGGCGTAGTCCTGCCAGCGGGCCTGGATGCCCGCTTCGGCGGCGTCGCCGCGATGCAAAAGCAAGCGGTGGTGCAGGAACAGCGGACGCCAGGGCGGAATCACCAGTGGTTCGGCAAAATAGCTGAAGTGCGGACCGAAGGGACCGTAGTTGCGCGTGAACCAGGGCTGCGGCGCGCCCGGGTTGTGCGGATGATCGAACAGCGCCAGGCCGCAACGGGCGCCGCCGGCCTCACCAGAGCAATCGATCCACTCCGCCGGGCGGCCAAACGTCTCGCCTTCGTTGCGCTGGCCCCGGCTGTTCAGGAGCAGGCCGCCTCCGCGCGGCGTCAGACCAGGCGCCGGCCGCACCAGCGGCATCGCCGACTCATTGGTTGGCTGGAGTGTGAGCGTGCCGTCGATGGCCGCCAGCATAATTGCCCAATCAATCACCACCAGTGGTTCGCCGCCTGCTGCGATGGAGGTGATACGTATATCCCAGGTTGACCGCGCCACCTGTTGATCGGTGGGACTGCGCCAGGTGTGGAAGGCGCGGAGGCCGACGCGTTTGCCGGATGTCACCAGCCGATCGTAGCCCTGGTGAACCTGGCGCCCTTCGCGCGGCGTACCGCGTTCCAGATAGAAATCCCAGTTGCCGTCGCCCGTCTGCACCAGGTGGTGGGCGAACCAGGCGCCGTGATGGTGGAGGTGGTCGGTGGGCGAATCGTCCGTGAGCACCTGTCCACCGGGCAGCGCCAGCGGATGGAGGTAGGGCTTGCGACCGGCGCTGCCGTCCACGTAGCCGAGGACCAGTTCGCCGTCGAGCCGTGCTTCCATGCCCGTTGCCGTTGCTTCCAGCGTTAGCATGGGGCGTGCTCCGCCAGCCGGCGCACTTTCGCTTCATCCACTTCGATACCCAGGCCGGGGCGTTCGGGCACGCGCACGATATCGCCGTCCTGCGGTAGGGGTGTGGCCAGGATGTCGTCGCCCAGGAACTGCGGGCCGTTGAGGGCGCAGGGGCGGCTGACGCCATAGGCGGCGGCCAGTTGGACGTTGGCGGCGAAACCAACACCGGCGTCCGTCAAGCCGCTGCTCACCAGCAACAGACCGGCCGCTTCCGCCATGTCGGCGCAACGGCGTGAGGGCAAGAGTCCGCCGGTACGCGTCACTTTGAGCGCGAGCGCACTGAGGCAGCACCCGGCCAGCAGTTCGGAGACGACAGCCGGGCCAGTCACCGGCTCGTCCAGCGCCAGGGGGACATGCAGTCGCGGTAGCAGGGCGGCACAGGCGGCGGCGCGATCCGGCGCGAATGGCTGCTCCAGCAGATCGAGTCCGGCGGCTTCCAGTGCCTGTGCCCGCGCCGGACCCTCGTGGATCGGCCAGCCGCCGTTGGCGTCACCCCAGAGGTAACCATCGGGTAGCAAACGCCGCACCAACCGGCACAGTTCCACGTCCCAGGCCGGCGTGCCGCCCAGCTTGATGTTGGCGCTGCGGTAGCCGCGCTCCTGCCCCTCCCTGATCGACGCTTCTACGCTTGCCGGTGTGGCGCCGGTCACCGTCCAGCTCAGTTGCACCTGGTCTCGGCGCCGGCTGCCGAGCAATGTCCAGAGCGGCACGTCGAGCGACCGCGCCAGCAGGTCATGGGCGGCGATGTCGATGCCTGCCCGCGCGATCGGCAAGCTGAGACCCCAGAGCGGGGCGACCGCTGCGTCCATGGCACGGTGGAGACCATCCAGATCGGCGACCGGGAGACCCTGCACCGCCGGTAGGAAGTGGTCACGCAAAGCGCCGCCGACCGACGCCACCGTCTCCGGCGACCAGGTGACGACGGGCGAGGCTTCGCCCCAACCGCTCTGACCGTCGTCGGCCGTCAGTTTGACCAGGACGACCGTCCGGCCACTCTGCTCACCGCCGACGACGCCCCGCGAGGTGCGGAAAGTCGTGCGCATCGGCAGCCGGAAGGCAAAGACCTCGCCGCCGGCGATACGGGGAGACCTGGGAAAGGGCATCGGTTCAGTCGGCATAGGTTCGATGTCCTCCAGCACTGTTTTGCCCGGCCACCCGGCGACTTAAGTCGCCGGGTGCGGTCTTGGGAGTCGCAAACTTCAGCCTTCATCATCGGCCAGCCAGGCGCGATAGGCGACTTCCGGCGAGAAGGTATTGGCGTTACCGTCGTGGATCAGGAGGCGCCATCGCTGGCGGAGTCGCTCACCGGCGGGAATCGACCAGGGGGCGTGCAGGGTGATATTGCTGAGCATCGTGCCGTAGTTGCGGCAAAAGAATGGCGTTTCTGGGTTGGCCGGATGGTGCATAATGGTGATGCCGGCTGGCTGGCCGGCGACTGGCCCGCTGTAGTCCAGCCAGCGCGCTGCCTTCCCCATCGCTCCTTCCTCGTTCTCGTCGCCGTTGCTGTTGACCGCCCGTCCGCCATCCTCCACGTCCATGCTGTCGGCCACGCGCACACCGAGATAGGAGTGCGTCTCCTTGGCGAGGAGGAGCGGACCTTCGCTGGCGATGAGCTCTGATTCGATGTCGAGCGCATGGGCCTGACCGTTCATTAGATCGGGGCGGACCGTGAAGCGTCGCTGCTCCGTGAGCAGGCGGCGACCGTCCATGGTGATCCAAGCGTTGGTGCTGTCCAGCGCGGCGCCTTCGAGAACGGTGCGTATGGCCGCCTGTTCCACGACGATGTCGCCGAGGTTCGAGCGGGTGGGATTGTTGTCGTGGAAGATGTTGATGCCGTTGACGTTGCCGTGGCCGATCCAGATCGAGTGGTGGTGATTGAAGCGGTAGGCGGAGGAGATGGTCACTTCCCGCCCACTCGGCGTCAGCACCGGAAACCAGTCCGGCTTGCTCTTGTGGAAGTCGCCGCGTTGGATGTTGCCGCGGTTATAGGCAAGCACCAGGTTCCCCTGGCGGCGGAACTTCCAGCGCAAGTCCTCTTCAACCACTTCGACCGGGCCGGCAGTTTTTGGTGCCGCACTGCTCATGCCATGATTTCCTCTCGCGTCACGGTCCGGCGCAGCGCGGCGGCGCGCAGGGTCATTTCGCAGACGGCCAGCGTTTCCAGGTTGTGGCGGCCGCTGATGCCCGGCTCGTTGCCGGCGGTGATGTAGGCGTACCAGTCGTCCACCACCGCCTGCTCGCTGCGCGGCGTCGGCGCCGGCGGCAGTTCCGCTGGTGCGCCTGGGGCGGCGAACTGGCGCTGTTCACCGCGCGGCAACCACTCCCAGTTGCTGTTACCGACCACACGCAGGGCGCCGGCCTCACCCTGCACGAGCCAGCGATATTCGGAGATCACCGCCTGGTGTGTCAGTTCGTAGGTGCACAGCGGGCCGGCGGCGAACTGCAACACCGTCGAGATGCCGGCGTCGTCTTTGTAGGCGGACCAGGGGGCGTTGTGCGTCACCGCTGTCGCCTCGGCTACGGGGCCGAACAGGCTGACGAGGTTGTCGAAGTGGTGGCAACCCATGTCCCAGACCATCGCGCCGGGATAGTCGAGCGTACGCGGTTCAGGGCGGTGACGATGGCAGATCAGGTCGATCAGGTGCGGCGTGCCGTAGCGGCCGGAAGCGAGCGCCTGCTGGAGGGTGACCACCTGGCTCTGGTAACGGTAATTCTGGCTGACGCAGAAGGCGACTCCCGCCTGCTCCGCTTCGCGCACCAGCGCCTGGGCCTCCTGCCAGCCGAGCGTCATCCCCTTCTCGACGAGCACGTGCTTGCCGGCGGCGAAGCCGGCCCGACAGAAGCGGGCGTGGGTGCGCGTTGGCGTGGCGATCACCAGGGCGTCGGCCTCGGTTTGCCGGAGCGCCGCCGTCACGTCGTTGAAGCAGGTTGCCTCCGACAACCCGCTGCGTTCTCGGGCCCACGCCAGGTTGGCGGGAACGACGTCCACGAGCGCCACCGGCTGGAAATGGGCATCGTCACTCAGCACTTCAACCGGCCAGCGGCCCCGGCCGCCCACCCCAACGTGAATTACGCGCACCGGAGCGCTGCGAGATGGTCTCTCCAAATCTTTGTCTCCCTCCTGGTCTTACCGGAATTGCCGATATTAGCCGGCGGTGATCTCGCTCAGGGCGACGGTGCGCCCTTCCTCACTACTACGCACGGCGGCGTAGGCGATTTTTATGCTTTGCAGGTTGTCGCGTCCGGAAGTCTGGGGCTCCCGGCCCTCCGCCAGGCTCAGCATACGTTCCGCCATGCTGCCGCCAAAGGCGTCGGGGAACCAGGCTCCCTGGAGGGCGAACGTCTGGGTCTCCAGCGGGTTGTCCTTGAAGGAGAGGTTGAGGTGGCTTTGCGAGGCCCACGCCGACCCCGCGCTACCGTCGATGTACCAGGTCTGGCTATGCGCCGCGCGAGTCTGGACGATGTTGTTAAAGTGCAGGCTGGTCATCACCTGGGCATCCGGGGCGTATTCCAGGGACATGGTGTAGATCATCGGACTAACGGCGGCCTGCCCCGGCATGCGCGTCGTCGTACATTTCACGCGCTCCGGTGTCCGGCCGGTGAAGTAGCGGCTGAGGTCCATGTAATGGATGCCGTGGTCGACGATATTGAAGTGCTCCAGCGCGGCGTACCAGGAGCCGGGGGTATCCTGGAAGGCGCGCAGGATGTGTGTGACGGCATAGACATGCCCGAGCACCCCTCGCTCGATCAGCACCTTGAGCGCCCGGTGTGGCGGCGCCCAGCGGGCTTGCTGGTTAATCATCAGGCTGACGTTGGCCTGCGCACAGGTGTCGACCATAGCGACGGCGTCAGCGTAGTTCAGGGCAAAAGGCTTCTGCGATAACAGCGGCTTGCCGGCGGCGGCGATTCGTTCCACGACCGGCCGACGCTGGGAAGCGTGGACGGCCAGGTCGATCACGTCGACGTCGTCGCGCGCCAGTAGCGCATCCAGATTGGTGGTCTGGAAGGGGATGCCGTACTCCGCCGCCGCCAGGCGGGCGTGCTCTTCGACGATGTCACAGCAGGCGCTGACGGTGTAGCCGAAATTCCGATAGGCGCGCAGGTGGACGCCGCGCATAATGCCACCGCAGCCGACCACGCCGATCCGGTAGCGTCGCTTGATCTCGTCCGGCGGCGGGGCCGGACGGTACTCCTCGGGTTGCAAGGCAACGCTTGGCACGAACTACTCCTGATGCAACGACCCTTCGGGTGTCTCGGTGCGATGGTAGCATCCATGGCAGCACTGCACCCGACGCCTCTCGGCCAACTCGCCAATGAACGGGCGATAGCCACAACCGGGCGCGTGCTACAGTTCAGCACCAACCGCTGGAGAAGCCCAGTCGGCACGCGGCGCGACTCCTGTGCGTTGATGACGCGGTGGACTGCCGCCATTGAGGAAAGGCGCCGTGTGAAGAGGTCGGCGGACTCCAGGCAAGGGGCGGAGCCGTACTCCCGGCCACAGACCGAGAACGATAAGGTGCGCAACCGACGGCAGGAGCGAGCCGAAGAGAAGAAGAGCAACATCCGGCGTAGTCAGCCCAGTGTTCCTGAGCAGCAGATGGTCGGTGTGCTTGCGGTGCTCGGCGAGCGGTACAATGAAGATTATTACCATGAAGCCAAGATCAAGGACGGTGATTGGTACATCAGCCACGTCGATTTTGCATGGCCCCAAAGTCGGCTGATTTTGGAGGTATATGGTGGTCCGCACTACAAGCCGGAGTTGGACCGAACAGAAACGAGGCACGAGGACGACGCGCGGCGCATCGCTACGCTTAAATCGATCGGGTGGGACGTGCTGGTCGTGTACGACTTTGAGATCTCGCGCGACACTTGGCCGGTCATAGTCGAGAAGGTTGGACGCTTCCTCAATCAGGGATCCCTCCAAGGGGCAGAAGAATGAGATATGATGGGGACAGCGATGAAGGTGACTGAGGGCCCACCCCGGACGCTGGGCAGCGTGCTTTGGATCGATGAGAAGGCGTGGGAGAGTGGGTCGCAGGTGCGTGCGGTGCATCAGCCGATCTCGATAGACACGTGGATCGCGGTAACACGCAGCAAAGGATACAAGGTGGTCTGGACGCCCGATGGGGCGCTCGACGAAGGGCCGTACCGCGGTGGGAGCGTTGTCGAGGTCGATAGCGAGATGCCCGGCGATGCCGGCCGTGCCTACTTCGCGATCCCAACGGAGGTTCTGGATGATCTGCAGGAAATCATGCGGTCTGAGGATTACCGAATGGTACGGGAGGACGTCGACAACATCGACAACCACGAGGCGCATGGCTATACAGTGACACGGCTTGATCCGGCCTCCTGGGAGAGGCGGGGCGAGGTTGTGCCGTTGGCCGAGCCGATAACCACAGAAGCCTGGGTGCTGCAGATACGCCAGCAGCACTTGCGCGTCGCACCTCCCGTCAGCCATCCGCTTCCCCTCGACAGCTTCTATCCGGCGGGCCAAGTCGTGCCCGTCGACGAATCGATGGGTCGCAGCTACTTTGCCGTACCGCGGGCAGCCTATTGGCTGGCGTATGACCTGGCTGACGAGACTACGGCCGCCGAATTGTCCGCGACTCCGGTCGCGGCGGCCCCCCGCTGATGCCATTTTACGCACCTTTGCCCTGATTTCGCCATCAAGCGGGCTGCAGAGCCACTCGGGGCCGTAAATGACGCGCAATTTGAAGTTCGGCAGGCGTTCACAACGGCAGGCCGGCCTCCAGGTAGGCGAGGCCGGCATCGATCAATGTGAACAGGTCCGCCGCCGGGTCCTCGGCCACGGTAAGCATGACGGCAATCATCATCCCGATCAGCGCGCCGGCGAAGGTGCGCACGGCGGTGTCGTCCGCCCGACGGCCGACCCGCTTTGCCATCACCTCGGCGAACACTTGGATCTTCCGGGTGAACTCGTCCAGCGTTGCCGCGCGCAGCTCCGGCACGGCGTTGACTAAGGCCAGGCGCTCCCGCTGCTGCGCCAACTCTTCGGCGGGCAGATCGCCCATCACGGAAAGGATTGCGCGCCGCAAGGCCTGAATCGGGCCCAGCTCCGGCGGCTGAGCCTCAAAAGCCGCGATGAGCCTCGGGTCGTAGAGGCCATACAGCACGAGGGCTTCCTTGGTTGGGAAGTAGCGAAAGACGGTGCTCGGCGAAACCTCCGCGGCGTCAGCGATCTGCTCGACCGTTGTTGCCGCATAGCCCTGCTCGCGGAACAGTCGGAGGGCGTGCTGCTGGATTGCGGCGAAGGTCTTGGCCTTCTTGCGCTCGCGCAATCCGATCGCCGGTCGATCAGCCTGAGGTGACAAGCTCATGCACTGATTCTACTCGTTCGGCGTCCGTTGCTTCAACCGCACCGGATCGCTGCGGCAGGAAAGTCAGCGCAAGGATGAGGCCCATCGTTGCAAAGCCGGCGGCGACCACGAGCGAGGCGTCCATGCCGGCCACGAAGGCGCTGCGCACTGTCGCGAGCAGGGTTGCCGACCCGAGCTGGTGGGCGGCGGCGACGCCGGCGAAGACGTTCGCCTGGATCGCGCGCTCCGCCGTCGCCGGCAGGCCGGCCACGGGCAGGCGGCTCTGGTACGTGGCGTTGAGGACCGAACCCAGGATCGCCGAGCCGAATGGTCCGCCGAGCTTATTGACCGCCTGCAACACCGCGGAGCCGACGCCGCTCCGCTCCTCCGGCAGATCAACCAGCGCCCCCGAGGTGGCGGTTGCCAGGGCGAGACCCATCCCGGCGCCGCACAGGGCCATCCACCCGGCAGCAAACCCGATGCCGGTGTTCGGGCTCGTTGTCGCTCCGAGGACCAGCCCGGCAGCCAGCAGCGCGAAACCGAGCGCCACCACCAGCTTCGCGCCGGCCCGCACGGCGAGCCGGTCGGCCAGGCCGGCGCCGACCACGAGGCCGGCGATCAGCGGCAGCAGCCGCAGACCGGCGCCCTGGGCGTCAGCGCCGCCGATCGCCTGGAAGTACTGTGGCGTCGTGAACAGCACCCCGAACATGGAGAGGACCGCCACCGCTGCCAGGATTGTGCCCCACGTGAAGTTGCGCGAACGAAAGAGCGAGAGGTCGACCAGCGGCTGACCAGCGGGCTGCCGGCTCAGCCGGATCTCCCAACGGGCGAACGCCACGAGAAGCAGCGCGCCGATGGTTAACGGAGTGAGGGTGCCGACGGCGCCCCAGCCCTGCCGTGCGGCTTCGATCAGGCCATAGGTCTCGGCGGCCAGCCCGGCGCTGGGACTCAGCACATCGATGGGATCAAGCCCCGGCCGTTGCGTGCTCCGCGACTCCGGCACAAAGGCCCACACCACGATCAGCGCCAGCACCACCACGGGCACGTTGATGAGAAAGTCCCAGCCCCACCAGAAGTGGCTGAGCAGCCAGCCGCCCAGCAGCGGCCCGATCGGCAACGCCAGGAAGTTCGCCATCGACTAGATGCCGACCGCCCGCGGCCGCTCCTGCTCGGTGAACAGCACCGTCAATGAGGAAAGACTCATCGTGATCAGGCCGGCCCCGGCGAGCCCAAGCACCAGGCGGGCGGCAATGAAGGTCGGCGCCGTAGGCGCGTAGGCGCAGCCGATAGAACCTGCCCCGAACAGTACGAGCGCGGCGAGCAGCACTTTTTTGCGGCCGAAGCGATCGCCGAGTAGCCCGGCCGGCAGCATCGCCGCGGCGAGGACGAGCAAGTACCCGGCGATGAACGACTGGAGCTCCGACTCGGAAGCGTGCAGCGCTCCGGCCAGAGTGGGCAGCGCGAGGCTGAGCACGGTCGCGTCGAGACCCGCCCCCATAACGGCGAGGGCAATCGCCCCGAGCGCCCACCACTTACGATTTCCCGCAGAATGCATGACCGTACCTCTCGTTCGGTTGCGACTATCCATTGATAGAATAACGCAACTGAGAGAGACTGTCAATATCTAGGATGGTGGCGTGGAGGGACCATCCCCCGCGCCGGACTACGGCTTCGGCTCGTCCAGAATGTTCTGACAGGCGGTCTGGGTGTGGGCAAACATCTGGTCCCAGTTCTCCTTGGCGTCCAGGTACTTGGAGAGATTCTGGCTCCAGGCATCCAGCCACTGGCTGAAGCGCAGATTGGCCGGCTGCGGGAAGGAGTCGACGCCGCCGCTGAGCCATTCGCCGGCCGCCTGCGTGATCGGATTCGCCTTCCAGAGTTCGGGGCTAGCCCAGACCGACTTGCGCGCATAAGGCTCGGAGCCGCCCTGTGACGAGGCCCAGAGACCGGTATCGGCACTGGTGAGTTGCGTGAGGAGTCCGAACGCTTCATCCGGGTTCTTTGTCTTGGCGTAGATGGCGTAGGTGTTGTAGGAGAGGCAGCCGCCGCGATAGCCGTGCGGCCCCACCGGCCAGAGGAACGCCTGCATTTCAAACTTGCCGTTGATGATGCTCTTGTCCTGCTGGTACTGGCCGACGATGGCGCCCTGGGTGACCATCTTGCCGGCCGTGAAGAAGTCGCCGCCCGGCGTGTTGGGTGTGGCGTCGCTGGAGATCGGCACGAAGCCATCTTTGATTAACTGCCAGTACCACTCGAAGGCGGCCTTGACCGGCGGTGAGCCGAGTTGCTGCTTTGTGCCGTCTTTCGAGAGGAGCCAGGCGTCCTCCGAACCGACTTTCGGGTCGCTCCCCCAGGTGCGCGTCACTTGATCGGCGTAGAGGGGGCTGGAAACGGTCACCTGGGTGCCGAAGATGCCTTCCTTCGGCTTCCCCGCCGCGCGGGCGATCTGGTCCAGATCATTGATCGTCCAGTTGTTGTCCTTCGGTAGCGCCACACCGGCCTTTTTCATCAGGTCCACGTTGAAGAGCACGATAGCGTTGCCGGCGGGATGGACGACGGTCGGCAAAGTAAAGAGCTTGCCGTCGGCGCCAATGCCTTTGGCGTCGGCGATCACCGAAGGGAAGATGTCGCTGAAGTTCATCTGGGTGGCATTCTGGGCGACATGGGAGGTGAGGTCAAGCGCGATACCCTTGCTCTGCAACTGCGGCATCCACTTGTTATGTCCGGCGTAGAGGTCGCCGAGCGTGCCGGCAGCGCCATCAGTCAAATTCTTCTGGAACATATTGCCGTAGACCACCGGTTGGACATTGATCGCGACGTCCGGGTGCGCCTTGCGGTAGAGGTCGGCGGCGCGGTCGTCCTGCTCCCAACCAAGGCCGGCGAATTTCATCAAGGTCAGTGTCACCCGGGCCTTGGCAGGATTAGCGACGGAAGCCGTTGGTTCCGCCGCCGGCGCGGCAGCGGCCGCCGCTGCCGCCTTGCTGGTGGTGCTGGCGGCGGCGGCGGTCACGGCGCCGGTTGTGGTTGCGGTCTGGGTTGTCCCGGCGCCGCAGGCGGCCAGGAGCGATGTAGCGCCGACTGCTCCTGCGCCCAGGATCAAAAAGCCTCGCCGATTGAGTCGCTGAGTCATGGCTGGTCCCAATCCTTACTACTACGCCACGCTGAGGCCCTGGTCGGTGCTCCCTTTGAGCATCGACCGCCGGCCGAGCGGCCACGCCACCCGGCCCGTCGCCGCACGATTGTGTCGCTACTCCTTCAGTCCGGTGAGGACAATCCCCCGCACGAAGTAGCGCTGGAAGCAGAAGAAGAGCACGATCGGCGGGATCACGCTCGTCACTGCCGCCGCCATGAGGAGTTGGTCCGTGGGCTTGGTGGAAAACTCCTGCGACTTGAAAAACCAGAGGCCGATCGCCACCGTGAATTTGGACGGCGTGGAGAGGAAGATGACCGGATCCAGGAAGGAGTCCCAGTTGGCGATGACCGTCAGCACGGAGAGCGTGGCAAGTGCCGGCTTGCAGAGCGGCGCCAGGATATTCCAGAAGACACGGAAGTAGCCGGCGCCGTCGACGATCGCCGCTTCATCCAGTTCGCGGGGCAGGGAAAGGATGAATTGGCGCATCAGGAAGATGGCGAAGGCGCCGCCGCCAAACCAGGCCGGCACCCAGAGCGGCTTGAGCGTGTCGATCCAGCCGAGATCGTGAAAGAGAATGAAACGGGGGATCAGGTAGATCTGACCGGGCAGCATCAGCGTGGCCAGGGTGACGGCGAAGAGGAAGCTCTTGAAGCGAAACTCGAAGCGCGCGAACCCATAGGCGACGATCGAGGAACTGAGCACCAGCCCGGTGGTGTTGAGCACCACCACAATCATCGTGTTCTTGTACCAGGTAGCAAAGGGAAAGAGCGTGAACGCCGTGACGTAGTTGCTGAGTAGCGGGTGGGCCGGCACAAATACCGGCGGGTAGGCGTACATCTCGTTGGCGGACTTGAGCCCGCTGAGCACCGACCAGGCGAAGGGAAAGAGGAAGAGCACGGCCAGCACTGTCGTGACGACGTAGAGCACCACCGGTCGAAGGATTGGTCGCCGCGTGATCGTTCGGGACTGTGAGACGTGACCGGTCTGGATAGCGCCTTTGACGACGGTTGCCATTGCTTACTTCGCCCCTCGATAGAACACCCAGTTGCGCGCCAGCAAGAAGTTCAGTCCGGTCAGGACCATGATGACGACCAGGAAGATCCAGGCGAGCGCCGCCCCGTAGCCAAGTTGCAGATAGGAGAACGACTGCTGGTAAATATGCAAGGCAAAGAACCAGCTCCCGTAGTCCGGACCGCCCGTCGTCGCCACGAAGGCAACGGTGAATACCTGGAGTGCCCCGATAATGCCGAGGGTGAGGTTGAAGAAGATCGTTGGCGTGATGGTCGGGAAGGTGACATTCCAGAACTTCCGCCAGGCGCCGGCGCCGTCCACGCGGGCGGCATCCTCCAACTCGGCCGGAACTCCCTGTAAGCCGGCCAGAAAGATCAGCATGGTGCCACCGCCCATTCCCGCCCAGAGGGAAACCAGGATAAGGGAGGGGATCACCGTATTACCGTCGGTGAACCAGGAATAGCCGCCCAGACCGATCAGGCCGAGCACGGTATTGACTGGGCCGAGCTTTGGCTGCAACAGCCAGAGCCACACCACGGCCAGGGCGACGCTGGGCGTCAGACTGGGCAGGAAAAAGCAGGTGCGAAAGATATTGGTGCCTTTGAGGCGTTGATTCAGCAGCAAGGCCAGCAACAAGGAGCCGACCAGGCCCAGGGGAACCGTCACTATGGCGTAGTAGAACGTCCGCGCCAGCGACGGCCAGAACAGCACGTCCTTGAAGAAGGCGTGGTAGTAGTTCTGAAAGCCGGTGAACTTCGGCGCCGAAAGGATATCGTAGCTCGTGAAGCTCAGGACCAGCGAAGCGAGGATCGGGCCGGCCACGAAGAAGATCAGCCCAAGGATCCAGGGCAAAATGAACAGGTACCCCCAGAGGGCCCGCCGCATGCCATAGGGGGTAGAAGCGCCGACCAGCCGGGCCAGGCGGCTCGCCCGGTAGCCGGAACGGGGTATCACTGCCGGTGCAGCGCTCACCGATCGCATGTGCCGCTACCCTTCGCGTACGACACGGAAAACGAGATCTGCCATGGCAGACCGGGCCGCGGAATGAGCGTTACCGGGTGTAAGGGCGGCGCCGCCCCGACACCTGTACGTCGAACCACCCGGATTTATGGCTGAGCCTAGCACAAGGAGCAGAGGGAGTCAAGGCGAATGAGTCATTCGGTTCTTCGTCTTTCGCCGGTGACGGCGAGCGAAAGGGAAAAGAAATGGATTCTGACCGACCGCCTATGCCCTGCTCAGGCGGCGAGGCGTAAGGCGCGGTCGGTGGGTGTGGCGCCCGTTCCGGTGTGGATGATGACCCGCGCGCCGGTGGCCGCGCTGTATAGGCCGACTTCATAGCCGGCGCTGCTGGTGGTGGTCGGTAGGGTCAGGCGGTGGGGATCGCGAATCAGTTCGCCGGCCATCCAGCGCGTGGTGGGGGAACTACCGCTTACCGGGACGCTGTCGGCGTCCGCGAGTACCCGGCCGTCAGGGGCCAGGGCGTGGACGAATACGGTGTAGCCTATCGCTGTTGGCCCCGCCGCCCGCCAGAAAAGCGTCAGCGTTCGCTCGACGCCCGAGTCCGGCGTCAGCGTGTACCCGGCGAGCGTGCCCACGCCGGCGAAGGTCGCGTCCAGCGGGATGGTCAACTCCGGCAAGGCAGTCGGGGCAGGCGCGGGGAGGACGAGCGGGATCATCACGCTCGTCCCGACTGCTTGGGGACCAGTTGTGGGGAGGTCGGCGCCGGCGTTGGGGTCGTAGAACTGGACCTGGAGGCGATAGGGTCCACGAGCGGTCCAGGGAGCCAGGGGCAGGTCGGCAGTGGTGTGATACTGGTCTCCCGG
The DNA here is from genome assembly GCA_051003235.1 of Chloroflexota bacterium. GTDB lineage: Bacteria > Chloroflexota > UBA4733 > UBA4733 > UBA4733 > UBA4733. The sequence goes on from JBPCLN010000379.1 coordinate 35,649, forward strand.
CGCCCAACTGGTTGTAGGCAGGCGGCCGTTGGCCGGGAGCGTATCCGCCTCGGCGTACACGTTGCCGGCGCTGTCCAGTAGATGTAATGCAATGTGATCGTTAGCGGAGAATCGTCCGGTGGTCCGCCAGTACAGGTCCACCTGCAGCCCGTCTCTTTGCACCTGCACGGTGGAGCCGACCAGGGTGGTCAGACCGCCGAAGGCAGCGCCGGATAGGAGGAGGTCACTCGGAGCTTGATCGAACTGCAGCACCTTGAAGTCGTCGTTTATGTTGATCCAATCGGCGGCGTAGCGCTGCTTGAGGAGCCAGCCCCAGATCAGGCGCTGGGGATCAGCGTAGTAATCGTGCCAGAGCACGAGCCAGAGCTGCCCGTGTTGCGCGGCGAAAGCGGTCAGCGCCTGGCTGACCACGACAGGATCGGCGGGGGTGGTCGCGGGCACGTTGAGTGTGGGGAAGCGATCGTGAGCGTAGTAGTCAAAGGCGGGTTGGAAGTTGGCATCCAGCACCACACCGGCCCCTGCTGTTGCCTGCCGCGCAAGGTATTGCACCACGCCGCGATTGTCGTCTCGGGCGTAGACCGGGTCGTTGTACACATTAATGAGGGCGAATCCGCTTGCCCCGGCTACAGCGGCGGCAAGCATGAAGCCGAGAAAGTGGCGTCTGGTCTGCTGCCAGCACCACACCAGCCCGGCCGCCAGCAGCAGTAGGTAGGCGGGCGCTGATCCGATCAAATAGCGCGGATCGAAGCCGTGTACGTGGGCGGCAAGGGCGATTATGGCGGCGGCGGGGAGGATTAACCAGGTGAGTAACAACAAGCGGTGCCGGCGCAAGGCCACAAAGCCGAGGATACATGCCGGCAGAAAGGGTAGGAGCAGGAGCCGGGCTAAGGCGTCCTGAGCGGCGAAGTTGGCGGTACCAGGACTCACTGCGAGCCCGACCACCGTATGGCCGAGGCCGAAAACGATGGCGGTCTGCTCCAGCATCCAGCCTACCGGCCCGCCGTGGACCGGGCTGGCGTAGTCGCGCAGGCTGCCCTCGGCGACCCAGAGCCAGGGCGCGAACAGCAACAGGACTGCGACCTGCGCCAGGAACCACGCCCCATCCCAACGACGCGGCCGATGCTGCCGGAGCCGCTCCCAGAGATATCCCACGTTCAGAGCAACAACCAGGGCGCCGGCCGCGAGATGCGTCCAGAGCGCTGCGGCCAGGACGATCGCCGCCACGAGCCACCAGCGTCGCCTACCGCCGGTCGCGCGCACAAACGCGTAGGCCGCCAGGGTACCAAGGCCGGCGAGCATGGCGTACATGCGCGTCTCCTGCCCGTAGTAGACCAGCAGCGGACTGGCGCCGGCCAGCGCCCCGGCGACCAGGCCGATTGTCCGCCCGCCGAGGCGAGCGCCGAGGGTGATGAGCAGGGCAACACCCAGCACGCCCCACCAGGCGGAAAGTGCGCGTACCGCCACCTCACCCGATCCGGCGCCGAGGATCCAGAAGTGCAGGAGCGCGAAGTACAGGGGCGGGTGGACATCCTGGGCGATCAGTTGCGCCACCATGCTGCGCAGCGGCGCAATAGCCAGCGAGACACTCAGCGCCTCGTCATACCAGAGGCTCTGGGCGCCGAGATGGAACCAGCGCAAGAGGAAAGCGAGGCCGCAAAGCGCCAATGCCGCTGCCCGGAATGTCGTCCCTTGGAGGGCGCTGGACGCAGGGAGGACGGTTGTTCGCATCACGATGAGTCAGCCTACAGGGTGAAGATAAGGAAGGTATTGGGGAAGGTGTTAGGGAGATGTCAAGTGCTCACTGCTGTTGCCACGCGTCGATCGGATCACGGCCTGCGGCCCGGTGAGCGGCAACCGCGACCAGCGGGCCGGGATGCGACCTCTGGGCGACGGTACAGCCGGCGCCACCTTATGGTTGGAGGACATAGCCGACGCCGCGTACCGATTGGAGGCGCTGGCGCTGTCCGTCGGCCAGTTTGTTCCGCACATTGCGTACGTAGACGTCCACCACGTTGGTCTCGATCATTTGATCGTAGCCCCAGACACGGTCGAGGATTGCTTCGCGCGTGAGTACCTGACGAGGATGACGCATGAAGCACTCCAGCAGATCGAACTCGCGCGGCGTGAGGGTGAGGGGGCGGCCGCCACTGTGGCCGTCTGGTAGATTGGGGCAGCGACCGTCTGCGTCCGCTGCCGCGCGTAATACGCCCCCCTGCCCATCACCAGCAAGGTGATCAGGGCGAGCGAGAGCGCGCGCCACGGCACAGCCGGCCAGCCTCGCGGCGCTACACGTTGTCCGAGCATCACGAATCCTCCATTTTTTCCTGGCCCATTCGCCAGATGCAACCGACGCGAGCCTGGGCCGTCCGCCGGCGGTCAGCCGGTTCGGTGCCATTACTCGCGTGTCAATGGACCATAGGGGGCTCGGTTGAGAAAACGGGCTGTGGAAAATGAGAATGAATGAGAAGCGGCATACTACTCGGCCAATCAAGTGGAAGGCTTCAGCGGACGGTGTTCCAGCGTTGCCAAACTGTCCGTGGGATACCCAATCGGGCTATGCGATGGGAATTCTCATTTTGGCTGCGTAGGATGCCGCCATTTGGCAGAAGTCGAACGAGTGTCCGGCTCACCGGCATCTGGCGCCGCTCGGC
>JBPCLN010000380.1:0-13822 GCA_051003235.1 Chloroflexota bacterium
TGGCGAAGAGGGTCACCTTCGCAAACGCGGCATCGGACCGTGAGGGTCGGTAAGGAGTGAAAACATGGCTACGGTATATGGTGCAGAAGGCGACGCGACCTGGGGTGCATCGGCCCGTGAGGGTCGGTGAGGATTGAAACCGTCCAGACGGTAGCGGCGACCAGTTTGGTGGCCATGTTGCATCGGCCCGTGAGGGTCGGTGAGGATTGAAACCGGTGAGAGTGCGTCACCGGGTCGGCAGACGAGCGTTGCATCGGCCCGTGAGGGTCGGTGAGGATTGAAACGCATGTGGGGTGTACCTGACGGTGCGCGCCGCCACCGTTGCATCGGCCCGTGAGGGTCGGTGAGGATTGAAACGCAATTTGGGTGAGCATCGTTTCCCACTTCGATGCATCGTTGCATCGGCCCGTGAGGGTCGGTGAGGATTGAAACTTGGTAATCACTCGTGCGCACACTTGCCCCACATACGCGTTGCATCGGCCCGTGAGGGTCGGTGAGGATTGAAACGGCCTACCACCGATGTACTTCACCCGCCGCACGCCGACCGTTGCATCGGCCCGTGAGGGTCGGTGAGGATTGAAACTGGATACGCGGGCGCAGCGCCTCCAGGTCGGCGGTAGTTGCATCGGCCCGTGAGGGTCGGTGAGGATTGAAACCCGTTGGCGGCGCCGCGTCACTCCTGGCCGTGCTCGGTTGCATCGGCCCGTGAGGGTCGGTGAGGATTGAAACAACAGTCCGGAGTCGTCCGCCCCAATGCCGACGTGTTGCATCGGCCCGTGAGGGTCGGTGAGGATTGAAACGGGAGTGGCCGGTGCTCGTGTTGGGCGTGCGGCGCGTTGCACCGGCTTGGGAGAATCAAAAAGTAGATGCTCTGACCATGCGGGTTGTTCCCCAACTTCGTTCCAACGAGCGGGAGCAACTTGCCGTGCTGCTCATTGCTGTTGTCGCCCAGGGAGCCTCGGTCGGTTTCCTGCCGCCGTTGGCCAGGGCGGAGGCCGAACGCTAAGGTGCGCGTGTATCCAGACGTGCGGCGGTAAAGAACCGATCGGCGCTTGACGCTCGCGGCAGAGTTCCTCAATGCGACTGCTCAGTTGCTGCTTGCGGCTGCTCCGCCATATCCGCCACCGCCTGTAACGTCACGATCACATCCCCTGGTTCTAAGGCCACGTCCACCGCCGGCAGTGGCAGGATGGCGCCACGATGGCGTATCAGCAGCGCGCGGTGGGTCGGCGGTAGGCACTGACCAACGGTGCCGGTGGGGGTTTCGGCGCCAATGGTCGTCGTCCAGATCACGTGGGGCTGGCCGGCCAGCCCGATGCTGTCCAGGGCCCGCGGACCAAAGGCCGCGTGCGCGGCGATGGCCGGCGCCGCCAGCGCGGATGCCGACAGCGTCGCCGGCATGCCCAGGGACGCGCGCACCCGCGCTGCCAGGTCGAAGTCGAAGAGGCGCAGAATCACGTGCTGCTGCGGCCTGGCCTGCCGCACCGCCAGAGCGATTCCCAGGTTGGTCAGGTCGTCGCTCGTCACCACCACGACGGAACTGGCCGCCCCGACCCGCGCCGTCGCCAGTGTCCCCGGCACCGCCGCGTCACCTTCGAGCACCGGCACCCCCATGGCGCGCACTCGTTGCGCGAGGGCGCTGCCCGCCCGTTGATCGATCACGGCCACCGGGGCGCCGAGGCCGCGCAGTACCGTCACGACGTGGAAGCCGACCGTCCCCAGACCGCAGACGATGATATGCCCTTGCCGTGGCAGCGGCCGGGCCGCCAGCAGGCGCTCCAGCCGGTGGCCGATCACGTGTTCGGTCAGGAGGGCATAGAGGACGGCCGTCATGAGCGCGCCCAGCAGCATCAGGGCGGAGGCATAGAGCTTGATGATTGCCGGTTCCTTAAATAGTGAGATGTCGCCGGAGCCCACGGTCGTCAGCGTCGTCGTCACGAAGTAGAAGGCGTCGGCCAGGGGCAACTTCAGCACCTGGGCGAAGAGAACGGCATTAACGAGCAGAATCATTAGGGCGGCCCCGGCCACGCCCCAGAGCGCCGGGCGCACGCCATGGAGCACCGCGGCGATCCGTCGTCCCACTCCCGGCTGCCAGCGCGGCCAGGGTCTCGGCACACCCAGGGCGTGCAGCACCGCATCCCACGGTCCGGCAAACGTCACGTGTAGCGCGTCCGGCGGCAACGCCGGCGGCAGGGCGACCACGCCCGCCGGTGTGCGCGCCTCCAGCATCAGCAGTGGCGCCGTGGCGTCGAGGCGTAAGGCCAGCATGGGGAGATCAACTTCGGCGACCGCCCAATGCTGGCCGCCGACGATCAACGCCCGCGTGATCGCCGGGCTGCCCAGCGCGAAGGCGAAGGCCGGCGCCGCCAGTTCCGGCACGGTGAGGCCGATGGCCTGCGGCAACGTCGCGTCGAGTTGGGCTGCCAACTGGGCGTCGGCCAGGCGGAAGACGACGCGCAGTCCCGGGCGCAGACGCAGGATATCGAACAGCATGTGGACGTTGACAGTGTCGTCGCCGGCGGCCAGGACGAGGGCGCGGGCCCCGGCGATGCCCGCCTCCGCCAGCGTCTGGTGGTTGCGCATGTCACGCTGCAGCACCGTGGCGCCGCGGCGCTCCGCCTCTTCGCGCAAGGCGGGATCGGGGTCCCGGTCGATGACGATGACGGCCTGGCCCAACTGGCGGAGCACGCTGACGGTACCGGCCCCGACGTGGCCGAGACCGCAGACGATGACGTGCCCGTTCACGCCCCCTCGCTTCCGGCAGTCGTGCCGCGCACACCACGTTCCGCCAGCGGGGAGGATACTCCATAACTCCATCGTGGCCGCAAGCCCCGCCCGGTCATATCGTGGGCCGGGCCGGACGGCTGCCGAATTGCCGGCCCGGAGCCAATGGGGCATACTGTCTTGATAGCAGGCGTTGCAATGGCGTCCGTGACCAATGGCGACGCCGGTCGCAGCGGGTGGACCAGGGACGGGCAAGAGAAGGAACCGCGTGAAGCACGTCGTCCGCCTGATCGGGCTCCTGGTGAGTGCGCTTTGCATCTGGTGGATCGCCCAGCGGTTTCAGCCGGCGGCGCTGCTTGCCGGACTTCGTCACGCCCAGCCGCTCTGGCTGTTCCCGGCGGCGGTCACGCTGGCCGGCTTCCTCACCCTCAACGCCTGGCGTTGGCGCACCTTGCTGCGGCCGGCGGCGCGCGTACCGCTCTTCCGTCTGCTCCGCTGGCAATTGATTGGCTACTTTGCCAACACGATCTTCCCCTTTCGCGCCGGCGAGGTGGCGCGAGTTGTGTTGGTGGCCCGCAATACGACGGTGCGCCCGGCGCCGGTGGTGGCGACGATCGTCGTGGAGAAGATCTGCGACGGCAGCGCCCTCGTCGGGTTGCTGCTGCTGGCGCTGCTCCTATTGCCGGTGCCGGCCTGGGTGACGGTCGTCGCCGTGGTTGGCGCGGTGGCCTTCGCCGGCGGCATCGTCGTGCTGCTGGCGCTCTCGACGCCGGCCTGCAAAGCGCTCCTGACGCGGCGCAGCCTTCCCGGCATCGGGGGGAAGCTGCAAGAGTTGCTGCTCTCGGCGCTGGCCGTGGTGCCGGGGCCGCGCAGCCTGGCGCTGCTGCTGGGGCAGTCGCTGCTCTTGTGGCTGGTGGATGTGCTCAACACGGCCTGCGTGCTGCACGTGTTTGCCCTGCCGGTGGGCTTGCCCGGTGCGCTGCTGCTCACCGCCGGCCTCAATCTGGCGCAGATCGTGCCGGCGGGCCCGGCGGCCATCGGCACCTATGAAGCAACCATCCTCGCCTTGCTCAGTGGCATGGGTATCGCCACGGCGCCGGCGCAGTTGGCGGCCCTCGGCCTACGGGCGGCCCAGTACGCGCCGCCGGCACTCCTGGGGTTGGTCGCCGTTTGGTGGGAGGGGTTATCCTTCCAGGAGTTGCGGCGGCCGGGGCCGGCGCCGGGAACACTACCGACCAGTTCGGCCTCCGCGGGTCGTCCCTGAACGCGGCAATGCGGATGCCGGCTGCGGACAGCGACGATGGCGGAAGAACCAGATAAGGTGGAATGCGTGGGCGCGATGGCGGAGGCACGAACGATGGAGCAGCCGGTGGCGCCGCGCACACTGCGCATAGTGGTAGCCATGCCGGCCTACCGCGCCGCCCGTACCCTGGAAAAGACGGTCAATGCCTTGCCGGCCCACGCCGCCGATGCCCTCCTGCTGGTCGACGACGCCAGCCCGGACGACACGGTCGAAGTGGCCAACCGGCTCGGTTTGCAGGTGCGCGTCCACCCGAAGAACCTCGGCTATGGCGGCAATCAGAAGACCTGCTACGACGAGGCGCTGCGTCTGGGGGCCGATATTGTGGTGCTGTTGCATCCGGATTTCCAGTACGACCCGCGCGCCGTGCCGGCGCTGGTGGCGCCGATCGTCGCCGGGCGGGCTGACTTTACCTTCGGCTCGCGCTTCGCCGGCGGCAGCGATCCCCGCCTGGGCGGCATGCCCCTCTACCGCTACGTCGGCAACAAGCTGACAACAACGCTGATGAATCTGCTGCTGGGGACGCAGTTCACGGAGACGCATAGCGGTTTTAAGGCCTACAGCCGGCGTTTCCTGGAGGCGGCGCCCTATCGCAGCTACTCGGACGATTTTGTGTTCGACACCCAGATTCTGCTGGAAGCGGTGGCGGGCAGCTTTACCATCGAAGAGGTGCCCATCCCCACCCGCTACACTGAGGAGAGTTCCTCCATCGGCATCCGCCGCTCCCTCCGCTATATCGAACAGAGCCTCTTGCTGGCCTGGGATACCCGCCGTCGGCGGCGACGAGCGGTTGTGCGTTGCCAACCGCGGCAGACTGTGTAACAATAGCTCCTGCTCTTGCACGGTGGCAGGAGGGTAAGGAGAACACGTGGCTGAGACCTACAAGCCCAATGCCCACGGGCGTGTGGCGCCGGGAGACCTGACCCAACGCGTAGGCGTGGAAGCGATCAGCGCCCGCGGCGTCGACGTCGATCAATTGCTGGAGAAGCTGATTGACGCCGCCGGGGCGGAATTCATGACCTATTACTACTACACCATCTTGCGCATGTACCTGGCCGGCCAGGAAGACTACAAGGAGATCTGCGAGGACGCCCGCCTGGAAGACCGCGCCCACTTTGAACTGATCACGCCGCGCATCTACGAATTGGGCGGCACGATTCCCTACGATGTCCGCACGTTCGCCGACCGCGCCGGCTGCCCCGACGCCTACCTGCCCGGTAGCAACAACGGTCAGCACCAGGGCCAGAACCCGCGCGACATCGTCACGACCGCCACCGCGGCGCAAATCCTGGAAGTGCTGCTGGAAGCCGAGCGCTGCGCCATCCGCACCTGGAGCGAAGTTTGCGACCTCACCTTTGGCAAGGATCCGCGCACCTATGACATGGCGAGCCGTATCCTCAACGAAGAGGTCGAGCACGAGGCCTGGTTCATCGAACTGCTGAGCAAGGAGCGCGACGGCGTCGTCCGCCCCTCCGGCCACTTCCGCCGCGGCAGCCCAGGCGAGGCCCCGTACAGCAAGAACCACGGCTTCTACAACCCGTAGCCCACGGCCTTGCTCCTGATATCAAAGGAGGAGTAGGCACAGCAGCCGGCCTGGCCGCTGAGTGTACGACGCTACGTCGGTCAGGCCATCGCGTTGCGGCAGGGAGCACTACCAGAGGAGGGCAATCAGCATGGCCACGAACCAGGTAGTGCATCTTGATGGGGCGCGGGCCGCGGGGTTCGATCCTGATCGCCTGCAGGACGCCTTCCGCTTGCTGACAACGTGGGTCGAGGTGGGAGTGCTGCCTGGCGCGACGGCCGTTGTCGCGCGAGGCGGACGGGTCGCCGGCGAAGCGTACGTGGGCCTGGCGCACCAGGCACGCCGTCAACCCGTCGACGATCAGACCATCTGGTCGCTCGCCTCGGTCACCAAGCCATTCACCGCCACGGCGGTCATGCTGCTTGTCGAACGCGGCCTCCTCTCGCTTGATGAACCCCTCCACCGGCTCCTGCCGGAGTTTCTTGACGCACCGGTGCCGGCTTTCGACCGGCGTGCTGTGACGTTGCGCCACGTCCTGGCCCATTGTTCCGGCCTGCCCGGCTTTTCCGAGGATAACCTCGCCTTGCGCCAGGCGCACCGGCCATTGGAGGATTTCGTGCGCTCCTTCGGACGCCAGCCGTTGCTCTTCGCCCCGGGCACGGCGCATTACTATAGCAATCCCGGCATCCTGATGGCGGCGGAGGCAGTGGGCCGCGCTCTGGACAGGACGTTAGGCGAGGCGGTGGCGACGCCCGCCGTGCGGCGGTTGCATGCCTTCGTGACAGAGCAGATCTTGCAGCCACTGGGCATGACGAACAGCAGCATGCTGCCGCCGCCGGAATGGTCGGAGCGGATTGCCTGGGTGGAACGCACCGGCCAGGAAGGCCTTGACTGGGAAGGGGCGAACTCCGCCTACTATCGCTCGCTGGGTATCCCCTGGGGCGGCATGTTCAGCCGGCCACAGGAACTGATCCGCTTTGTCGATCTGTTTCTGCCGGCGGCCGGCGGTCGGCAACGCATCGATGCTGCACCATCGTCACACGAGCGGGTACGCCTGGTCAGCGCGGCGACGGCGCAGGCGATGACCACTGCACAGTTCGCCCCGCCGGATGCCCCCTCCGATCTCGCGCCGGAGCTCCGCGACTCGGCCGCGCTGGCGGTGCCGCGGCCGGCAGTTTCCTGGGGCATCGGGTGGGAAGTGAAAGGCACGCAGCGTCCCCACCGCAGCGGAGAACTGACTTCCCCCGCCACCTTTGGTCACGCCGGGGCCACCGGCACCATGGTCTGGGCCGAGCCAACGGTCGACGTTGCCGGCGTCTTGCTCACCAACCGCACCCTCGTCAGCGGTTGGACCTCCAAGCGACCCCGTCAGGGCCTCTTCAGTAATGCGGTGCTGGCAGCCGTTCGGGAGTAACGGCCAGTTCCTGCTTCGGGTCAAGGTTGCCGCCGGTTGAGGGTTACGTTGCCGGACGCTGTCCCACTCCTGGCTGCGTTCCCCCTGGCCCACCGGATCGTAGGTCAGCGCCACGTAGCCGTGGCGCGCCAGGCCGATGCCGCGCGCCTGCACCAGGTCTTCGGCCTTGCCGTGCGGCCAGTGGCCGATCGGATTGAGGATCGCCGGCGCCGGGAAGCGGCCGGGAGCGGGAAGATACAGGTTGGCGGTGATGTAGAAGCCAGGCTGGCTTTCCAGCAGCAGCTTCTCGACAGTATAGCCGTCGCGTTCCAGGCGGCCGGTCACCTGCGGGTTCAGCGGCGTACGCTCGGGCAGCGGACCCAGGCTGGCCCGGAAACGCGCGCGGACGCCAGCGCAGTGCTGCTGCCAGTCGGCGGCGGAAGCAAAGGAGAGATACTGCCGTTGCTGCCGCCAACGTTGCTCGCGGCACTGGGAGAGCGAGTACCGCCAGTAGGCTTCATCGCCGCGGACGCCACTGCCGGCGCGCGGCAGGACATCGCTGAACGCTCGCTCCAACGCCATCAGCATAACCGCCGGTGCGCCGAACAGTCCAAGAGGTTCACAGGCGCGCTCAAGGGTTGGCTTCGGCCATGCCCTGCTTGAGAATGGTATCCATCTGCGTCTTGATCTGTTCCATCGCGGTGCGGGCGTCGATTTTACCGGTGGCGATACTTGCCAGCGCCGTACTCAGCGCCTTCTGGGCGTCGTTGTAGCGCGGGTTGATCTCGGGACGGTCCGGCGAGGTATACTTCAGGAAGTCCTTCGCCACGGCCAGATTCTTCTGCGCTCCCTCCGTCCCCATCCGGAACCCAAAGTGACTGTCGTTGCTCGTGAAGTGCGGCGCCTCCCAGGCATACTCCACCGCCGGTCGTTGCCCATCCGGTCCGCCGAGCCAGTAGTGGAAGGTCCAGGCGGCGTCCTTCACCTTGCTGGTCTTGTTCTCCACCCACCAGCTCACGTAGAACCAGACCACCGGCGGCTTCCCCGGCTGGTGGGGCGGCGGGATGATGTCCCAATTAAAGTGATTGCCGACGGTCGAGATGAGATACATGCCCAGGTTGAAGGTCGACCAGCTCAGCCCTAGCTTCCCGTTGACGTAGGAGAACTCACCGTGCGGCGTTTGTTCGGGCGTCGGCGAGACGTGTTGCTTGAGGCGCAGGTCGGCCACCCACTGAATGGCGTCCAGGGCGGCTTGCTCGGTCCAGAGAAACGCTCCCGTCTTGGGATCCATGTAGTTCCCGCCAAAGCTCAGGACGACCGGGTGCAGATAGACCCACTTCATGCCGTCGTCGATCCCCAACTGCGTCGGCGCGGTGGCGTCACCCTTGGTCAGCTTCTGCGCGGCCGCCAGCACGGCGTCGAACGTCCAGGCGGGGTCATTGTAGCCGAGGGCCGGGTCGGCGATGCCGGCGGCGTGGAAGAGATCGCGGTTGATGTCGAGCGCGTAGTAGGCGCCGGTGCCCATGGGGAAGCCGTACTGGTGGCCCATCGCCTTCGCCCAGCCCATCACGCCCGGCTTCACGTCGGCAGTGTCCCACCAGCCGCCTTTGGAGGTCTGGAGGAGTGCGTCGAGGGAGGCGATCTGGCCCTTCTGGGCGAGCGGGATGGCATCGGCAGGATTGTCGCGAAAGACGTCCGGTCCCGTCCCGCCGGCCAGGCCCGCCAGGAGTTTGTCCTGGTAACCGGCGCTTGGCACGGTCGCGCGGGTGACTTTGATCTCCGGATGCGCCAGGGTAAACAGCCCCAGTTGCTCCATCTCTCGCTTTATACCCAGGTCATCCGTCGCCCAACTCGACCAGATCACCTCCGGCGCGGCCCCCGCCGGCGCCACGTTAGCGGGCGCGCTGAGCGAGGCCTGACTTGCCGTTGCCGTCTGGCTTGTCGCTATCGGACTGGCAGTTGCGGCCGCGCCGGTCACTGCGCTGGCCGGCGCGCTTGCGGCAACCGCAGCCGTACCGGCGGCGCTCGTGGCGGTCGTCGCCGCCGGTGCGGACCCGCCACAGGCGGCCAGCGCTACCGTGCCAAGGATTGCCGCCGCGTACGTCAGCACGGCACGCCGAGACGCGGTACCGGATTGCGGCTGGGTGGTCATCACGCGCTCCTCCTGTCTTGGTTCATACCACAGGACGGGAACTGTTGGCATGATAGGAATAAGGTGTATGCATGTCAACCGGCGTCTGCACCATCGCCGGCCGCTTGACAGAGCGTTCCTCGTAGGGCAAGATCACTCCTGGCGCGCCAGTGCGTGAGTCTTCTTGACCGGGGAGGCGCAGTGATGGACCAGACGACCCACTCCGGGCCGGACCGGCGTCGATGGTCCGTGGCAAGCAGGCACGACCATGCGGTCGTCGTCGGCGCCAGCATGGCCGGGCTACTGGCGGCGCGCGTGCTTGGCGATCATTTCAGCCGCGTCACTATCGTCGAGCGTGATCAGCTTCCCGACGCGCCAGGTTTCCGCTCCGGCGTGCCGCAATCGCGCCACCTGCATGTGCTGCTGGGACGCGGTCGGGCCGTGTTGGAGCAACGGTTCCCCGGCTTGATCGCGGAGTTGCTGGCGGCCGGCGCGCACAGTTTCTCCTGGCCGGGCGACGTGCTCTGGCTCAGCCCGGTCGGCTGGGGACAGCGCTTCCGACCGGGTCTCCAGATGCTGTCGTGCAGCCGCGAGTTGCTCGAGTGGCACGTGCGACGCCGCGTCACCGCCACCGGACAGGTGCAGATCCTCACGCAGTGCGAGGTCGAGGAACTGGTCCCGTCGTTGGATCACGCAGGAGTGGCGGGCGTCCGCGTGCGGTCGCGCGGAACAAAGGATGTGGCGGTTGCCGAGCGGGACATCGCGGCCGATCTGGTCATCGACGCCAGTGGGCGCTCGTCGCGGACACCGCGCTGGCTCAGCGCGCTCGGGTATCCAGCGCCCGAGCAGACGGTCGTGAACTCTTTTCTGGGCTACGCCAGCCGCACGTATGCGCTGCCGATGGACGGTGGGCGTGACTGGATGGCGCTGTTCTTCCAGGCGCAGCCGCCGACGCACGCGCGTGCGGGTGCGCTGTTCCCGATCGAGGGCGGCCGTTGGCTCGTCACCCTCGCCGGCGCCGGTCGGGACTACCCACCGACGGACGAAGCGGGATTCCTGGCGTTCGCCCGGTCGCTGCGCAGCCCAATCCTCTACGACGCGATCGCGGTGGCGCAGCCGCTGTCATCGATCGCCGGCTACCAGCGCACCGAGAATCAACTCCGCCACTACTAAGCGCCTGGACCACCGTCCCGAGCGACTGCTGGTATTGGGGGACGCCGTGTGTGCATTCAACCCCATCTACGGGCAGGGCATGACGGTGGCCGCGCTCGCGGCGCTGACCTTGGATCGCTGCCTGAAGGCGTAACGTCGCCGGCGGCCGGATGGCGACCTTGCAGGGCTGGCCGCCCGTTTTCATCGCCAACTTGCCCGGGGCAACGTCGCCCCCTGGCTTCTGGCCACCGGCGAAGATCTGCGCTACCCGACCACGGAAGGCGGCCAAACCGACCGCGTCACCCGCCTGCTGCATCGCTATCTCGACCATGTCATTGCCACCTCAACCGACCATCGCCACGTCAATCGCATTTTCACGCGCGTCCTCCACATGCTGCTGCCCCCCGTCGCCCTCTTTCGACCGAGCGTCATCCTGCCGTCCCTACGGCGCGACGGCCGGGCCGGACTCCAGGCGGCGCCGACCAGCGCCGCTCGCCGGGGAAGCGAAGCGGCGCCGTGACACTAAGTGGGGTACCGCACGGTGCCTGCTACCATTGCGGCCAGGGGTCGCCGGCGGCGGTGCCGCTCGCCCGTTGCCGGCCATGGCGGCCCCGACGTGAAAGGGGAGTCCTATGGCCGGTATTAGCATCTCTTCCCCGCTGGCGCTCGACGGCGGCCCGAAGGCCGTCACACTGCCCTTCCGCGATCGCTGGGAGATGGTTGGGGACGACGAGATTGCCGCCGTAACCGAGTTGCTCGAAGGTGTGCGCGCCGGTCGGCGGGGCTGGTACGACATCCTGGATCAGTTCGAGCAGGAGTTTGCCGCGTTCGTCGGCACGCGCTTCGCGCTTGCTCACTGTAACGGCACCGCTACGCTGCATGCCGCCGTCTTCGCCGCCGGTGTCAAAGCCGGCGACGAAGTGATCGTGCCCTCCTATACCTGGCACGCCACCATTTCGCCGATCCTCCACTGCGGCGGCACGCCGGTCTTCTGCGATATTGATCGGAGCACCTTTACGTCCGACCCGCTCGACGTGGCGGCCAGGATCACCCCCCGCACCCGGGCGATCATCGTCACCCATATCTTCGGTAACCCGGCGCGCATGGATGCCTTATGCGCGATCGCCGACCGGCATGGCGTGCTGCTGATCGAAGACGCTTCCCACGCCCACGGCGCGACCTACGGAGGGAGATCGGTCGGCGCCATCGGGCAGATCGGCTGCTTCAGCCTGCAGGCCAGCAAGGCGGTGTCGGCGGCGGAAGGCGGTATGGCCACCACCAATGATCCCGATCTGTACGATCGCATGCTCGTGCTGGGCCATTACGGCCGTATCCAGAAGAAGCTGGCGACCGAGCGCTTCCGCGACCTGCACGATATCGGCTTAGGCGTGAAGTATCGGGCCAATCCGCTCGGCCTGGCCATGGCGCAGGCGCAACTCCGGCGACTACCGGCGCTCAACGCCCGGCGCAATGCCTGGTTCGCCCGCCTCAATGGCCTGCTCGCCGATCTGCCGGGCTTCGCACCGCAACAGGTGTACCCTGATGCCGTGCGGGGCGGGCTGCTCCTCTATACCGGCGCTTTCGACCCGGCTGTCACCGGCGTACCGACGCCGGCCATCCTGAAGGCGCTCATCGCCGAGGGCGTCAACTGTCAGCCGGGCATCACGCCCTTCGGCTACGGCCGGATGCACCTGGAGCCGGCGTTCAGTGACTTCCCGTACGCCGGGCTGGGCGGACCCTGGGGCGCGCCGGACGGCGACGGCCGCCGCGCCTGTCCCGCCGGCTCTCTGCCGGTGAGCGAGTGGCTGGCCGCCAACGCCTTCTGGATGAATACGCCGGTCGACCCCGCTCCGGAGTTGATCGAGCAGGTCAGCGCTGCCTTCCACAAGGTCATAAACAACGCGGATCATCTACGCGGCGGGGGCTGAGCGGTCGCCCGTCCCTCAACGGCGCGTTGCCAGCAAGGTGGCCAGGTTGCTGCCCAGGATGCGCCGCTTGTCCTCTTCCGCGATCGGCGCCAGCAGGACGCGGCCGATCTGATGCGTAGGGCACATCCAGGGGAAATCGGAGCCGTAGTGTAACTTCGCCGCACCGAACGTCTGCACCACTTCGGCAAAGGCGCCAAACGCGCCAACGGAGCTGGCGAGGTCGAGGTAGACGTTCGACTCTTCCAGGGCGACCTGAAGCATGGCAGTATTGCCACCGCCACCGGCGCCGGCGTGCGCCACTATGATGTGGGCGCCCGGATAGGCGCGGGCGGCGCGGCGCAGGGTGTCGGCGGACCCGACGCCGTGGCTGATGAGCGGCAGCCGGTGGGCGTCGGCGAAGGCCAGGCCAACCGCATAGGCCGGACCGTCGAACGAGTAGCGATGCAGTCCTGTGTGGAACTTGATCCCACGCGCCCCGGCGTCGAAGCAACGTTGGAGTTCGTCTTGCAGCTCTTCCGGGCGGTTGGGGTCGGGCACCATGTAGGCCAGGAGGCGATCGGGGAAGGCGCGCGCGGCGGCCAGCGATAGGTCGTTGCCGCCGCGCATATCGCTGGTGATGGCCAGCGTCGAGAAGATGCAGGCCTGGTCGATGCCGATGCGGTCCATCGTCCGCACCAACGCGGCGGCGTCGTTGTCGGGCTGGAAGAAGCCGGCGTGCGGTCCAAGATGGCAGTGGCCGTCGATCACCAGGACGCCGGTCAAGGGAAGGCCGGTTAGCGCGGTTTCGGCTAAGGACAGGGCGGTCGGTGCGGCGGTCATCGCAGGCAGCCCTCCAACAGGTGACGGAGCGTGCCGCTCCCAACGGCGGCCCGTGCCTCCGGCGGCAGCCCGGCGTAGGTAAGGCCGGTCAGCGGCAGCGCTGGATCCCAGACCGGCACTCCGGTGCCGAAGACGAGGCGCTCCGCCCCCCAGCGTTCGAAGATGAGCCGGATGGCGTCGTGCCCTTGCAGGCAGGACGTTTCCACCACCAGGTTTGGGCAGCGGTCGAGCAAGGGGAAGAGGGTGCGGAAGTTGGCCTGTGGCTCCCGGAGGAGCACCAGCGGCAGTGTTGGATAGGTCCGGCAGGTGCGCTCGATGAAGGCCCAGGGCCGCTCCTCGCTCCAGTGGCGATTGTCCATGTCCAGCAGCAAGGGCACGCGCCGCTCGGCCAGTGCGCCCAGGAGTGGATCGACTGCCCACGGCTCGAGAACAAGCCGGTGGGCGGTCGGGCACAGTCGCGCCGCCCGTGCCCCCGCCGCCAGCAGGTGCGCGACCTGTACCCGCTCGGCGGGCACTTCACCGGTGCCGGACGGCAGCACCGCCCAGCAGGCGGCCAGTCGCTCGTCGCCGGCAATCTCCTCGGTCAGGCGTTGGTTGCCGGTCACGACATCGTGCCACTTCGCCAGCGTGTGCGTCACCAGGCCGTGGGTAATGCCGAAACGATCCAGGGTGGTGAGCAGGTCCGCGTGACACTCCGGCGCACCCGGCGGCCGTAACGGCAGGGGCCCCAGCAGCACATTGGCATCGAACAGCGGCGGACTTGCCACAGCCACACGCTCCTCCTTCCTTTATGGCGGTGGGCGATCCTACGCCACGGCTAGCAGGCTGTCAATCGCCTGCTGCCGAAGCGGTG
>JBPCLN010000381.1:0-50538 GCA_051003235.1 Chloroflexota bacterium
TCGCGGCCGTGTTCGCCGATCCGCTCGACTAGCCCCGGCCGCCCAATAAGGCCATTGCTGCAGCGTATGAAGGGGATACGCCCAGTCAGCAATACAGGAAAGTGGAATGCAGCACTGTGGTTGTATCAGAGCAGTTTGCGCGTTACTGCATCCTCTGCGGCGGCCCGCTTGGTGTGACGTCCCATGTGGTCGAGTATGGCGGGCAGAGTGTGCAGGTGCGTACGCGCTGCGCCCGCTGTGGCAATGAGGCCGGTGAAGGTTGGAGCACTGCGAACGGTGGCATCGCACGTTCTCCAGCCTTGCGTACCGGCGATACAACGCCAGATGGCGTGCCACTTCCCGATGCCGCGCCAGGACTCACTTCACGGTCTCCTGCGGAACTTCGCCGGGAGCAGGATCGACTCTTTGATGCCACAACGGTCCAGTTAAAGGAGCATGGTTT
This sequence comes from Chloroflexota bacterium, assembly GCA_051003235.1. Classification (GTDB taxonomy): domain Bacteria; phylum Chloroflexota; class UBA4733; order UBA4733; family UBA4733; genus UBA4733. The sequence continues at coordinate 443 of JBPCLN010000381.1, forward strand.
CTCTGGGCTCTCGCGTCTGGTCCGTTTTCCCGTCTTTGTCCTTTCCAACATTGCTCCGTTGGTTGCGCCCCTTGCCCCCCACTTCGCCGGCTATGGCGGTCAGGCTGGGCAGCAACCACGACCAGGCTTCTCGCGGATCCGACTGTTCTATGTGCGTCCCCCTGTGGATGCACCGCGGGGAACGCTGCTCGTTCAGGCGACCGATCGCCTGGAGGAGGAATGGCTGCCCATGGTTGCTCGTCAGCACAACGCGGTCAGCACGCTGAGCTGGTTCGCGAGTAACTTTGGCACGCCGGAGCTGCGGAACCTCAAAGGTGGTGGGGCCATCCATCAGTTCGTCAATATCGCCGCCTTTCTGGCTGCGCCCGTTCGTCGCAGAATCGTCCTGATCACTTCCGGGGAGAACTTGACGTGGGGCGTACGACAGATTGGCGATCCAGGTCTATTGACCTGCGCAATCACGACGGTTGAGCAGGCGTCACTCTTCGTGGCAGCCACCGGCTTTGCTGCCAGCACAATCGAGAGCCTGATGACGAGGCTACAGCGACTGCAACCGGACAGTGAAGAAGTTCGACAACTTGATCGACTCTTGCGGCTCCGGGTATAGGGATTGACCGGCGACTGTGAAAGGAGGATAATCGACCGATGATAGCCATGCTGAAGGCACCACCCGCGCCATTCGCCCCCTGGGCGGAGATCGTCCCTGGCTATGGACCGGTCCCGGTCGATATTCTGCTGACCTTGCCGGATGACGGGTACCAGTACGAAGTAGTCGAGGGGACCCTGGTCCGTATGGCTGGAAGCGGCGACGAGGCGACGACCATAGCCACTGTCCTGCTGGCGGAACTCTATGTGGTTGTGCGCCCGCGCCGTCTGGGCATCGTCACATCATCTGACGGGGTGTACAAGTTCTCCGGCGCCGAGACGGGGCTGATCCCCGACGTGGGGTTTTATCGTGCCGAACGTCGCTCCCTGATCGTGGATCGCACGAAGCCGATCCCATTCGCTCCCGACCTCGCCATCGAAGTGGCCTCTCCTGACCAAAAGGCCGATGCAATGGCCGCCAAAGCCCGGACCTACCTGGACGGCGGCACGCGCCTGGTATGGGTGGTGTGGCCCGACCGGCAACAGGTCGATATCTGGCGTGCTGGCCGCAGCGTCGGGCCCGTCGCCGTGCTCACCGTCGATGATGCGCTGGACGGGGAGGACGTGGTGCCGGGCTTCACGCACCCCGTCGCCGCCGTGTTCGCCGACCCGCTCGACTAGCCCACACCCTACCCCTGCAACGCCTTGTAATCCGCGTCCGTATAGTCCTTGCGGGGGTCCCAGTTGGCGAACTTCCAGTCGTCGCGCATCATCTTGGCTCCTTTGCCCTGGGCCACTTTGATTGCGCGGTTCAACTCCGCCTCCATCAGGTTTTGCAAGTCCGTCATCGCCTGCTTGGGGTTGGCGAGCTGGCCGGTGTAGATGCCCTGGATGGTCTGGCCGGCATCCGGGGTGACGTGATGCTGTTCCAGCAAAGCCTTGGAAACGTCGGGGTTGCGGGCCTCCGGGCTCGGTGTCAGCACCATGTCCTTGAAGATCGCCGCCGAACGCTTGGACAGCGCATCAAGGGTTGACGCTTTGGCGGCCGCCGGGAAGATCGGCGGATCGGCGGCGCCGTCCAGGTCGGCCCAGGAGATCTGCATCGGCAAGGTGCCCAACTGATACAGGATGTCCGCCGCGACGGCCTTGTTCGGGCTCTTGGCGTAGACCCATAACTGGTTGGAGCCGCCTGGCCCGTAGCCCATCGGGAAGGGCTGGCCCTGGTTGGGCACGGGCTGGCCGGCAACGCCGAACTTGAAGGTGGGGTTCTGCTGCTCCCACCCTGGGATGTTCCACGGGCCTTGCAGGAGCATGCCGACGATGCCTTCCGGCATCTGCGCGCGCGCCTGAGGGGCGTTGAGCTGCAAGGAGCCGGGGTAGATGCTGCCGTCGGACTTCATCGCCAGCAGGAGGTCCAACGCGGCCAGCCAGGCGTCACTGCTGTAGTTGTACTGGCCGGTCTTCCAGTTCATGGTGTTACCCTGACCGCTCGCCATCTCGGCCAGACCGCCGACCCAGGCCGCCAGACGATCGGTCTGGTTGCCTTCCAGGAGTAGGCCGAAGACCTTGCCGCCCCCTTGCGCGGTGATCTTCTTGGCCGCGGCGCGGAACTCGTCCCAGGTCAGCGGCTTGCTGGCTGGATCGTAGCCTGCCTTCTGCAAGAGGTCGATGTTGTAGAGCAGCATCGTGCCGTAACGCTGGTTCGTGGTGAGCGGAATGGTGTACGTCTTGCCATTGAAATCGGTGATGCCGGTGACGAAGGAGCCCGGGGGAAACGCGGCCTTCCATTGGGCGAAGTTGGGAATGATGTCGTCCAGCGGCGCTACCCAACCCTGGGCGATGGCCTGGGCGTGCGGGACCGCCGGCGGCAGTTGATACACGTCCGGCGCATCGCCGTTCTGGATGCCCAACGGGATGATCTTGGCGATTTCGTTCCAAGGCAGGGGGTCGTACTTAACGGTGATGTTCGGATGGGCCGCCTGATACGCCGCAAAAAAAGCCTTGAAGAAGACGGCTTTCTGGTCGCCACTGTCGATCCAGTGGAAATTGACCTTCTCCGTCGGTAACGTTGCGCCGGTGGTCTGAATCTTGATCACGTTCGCGGCAGGGGCCGCCGTGGATTGTGATCCTGTGGCCGACGTATTGGCGGCGCTCGTGCTGCGTACCGAGGTCGTCGTCGCGCCGGTGGCGGCGGCCGTTTTCGGTACGGCGGAGGTGGAGCCGGCGGTGCTGCCGGATTCCAGCGTCACACTGACGCTGGTCGCCGCGTTGCCATTGCTGCCGCAGGCCGCCAGTAAGGCGACCACGCCGCTGCTCGCCAGCAGGCCAACCGCGCGCCGCCGCGACCATCGCGCATCGCTACCGGTTGGGGTGATCGTTCGAGACATTCGTGCTTCCTTTCACTACTTGAGCGCTGAATAGTCTTCCGGCGCGAAATCCCTGGTGGGATCCCAGTTGGGGAAGACCCAGTCGTTTCGTGTGACCTTCGCGCCCTTGGCTTGCGCCGCCTTGATGGCGCGGTCCAACTCCTTGTTCGACCGGTCGACCAGATCCTGTAACGCCTGTTTGGGGTTGGCGATCTGGCCGGTGTAGATGCCCTGAATCGTCTCGCCGATGTCGGGCGTCAGGTGGTGCATCTCTTGCTCTGCTTTGGCCACGTCGGGGTTGCGGACTTCCGGGCTCGGCTGCAGCCGCAACTGCTGGTCGAATAAGGTCGCGGCCTTCGTCTGCAAGGCGTCGAGGTGGGCCTGCTGCAAGGCCTGGGGGAAGATCGCCGGGTCGCTCACGCCGCCCACCATGGCCAACTGAATTTGGGAGGGGAGGGTGCCAAGTTGGTAGAAAAGGTCGCCGGCGACCGCCCCGAGCTTGCTCTTATTGTAGAGCCAGTAGAGGTTGCTGCCGCCCGGGGCGAACGTCAACGGCAGCGCGGGGCCGCTGTTGGGCACGGGCTGGCCCGCAACGCCGAACTTGAAGGTGGGGCTGTTCTGCTCCCATTGTGGGATGTTCCAGGGCCCCTGGAGGATCATGGCGGCGCTCCCCTGGGGCATCTGGGCCCGGGCCTGGGCGGCGTTGAGGGCCAGGGCGCCGGGATAGATGCTGCCGTCGGACTTGATCGCCAGCAGCAAATTGATAGCGGCGAGGAACTGATCGCCGGCGTAGTTATATTCCCCGGTCTTCCAGTTCATGTCACCGCCGACGGCGCCGGCCATCTGGGCAAGATTGCGTACCCAGGCGGCAAATCGGGCGGTGTCCTTGCCTTCCAGCATCAAGCCGTAATACTTGCCGTTGCCCTGGGTGGTCAGCTTCTTCGCCGCCTGGCGGAACTCGTCCCAGGTGAAGGGCTTGCTGGCCGGGTCGTAGCCGGCCTGCTGCATGGCGTCCAGATTGTAGAGGGTAAGCGTGTCGTAGCGCTTGTTGGAACTGAGCGGGAAGCTGTACGTCTTGCCGCCGAACATTGTGATGCCTTCGATAAAGGCGCCCGTCGGAAAGGCCTTCTTCCATTCCACGATGTTCGGTATAAAGTCATCCAGGGCGGTCACCCAGCCCTGCGCGACGGCCTGCGCCCCGGAAATGGCCGGCGGGAGTTGGAAGATGTCCGGGGCATCGCCGTTCTGCACGCCAAGCGGCAGTACCTGACTGATATTGGCCCAGGGCAGTTCCTGGAAGTCGATCGTGATATTGGGATGGGCGTTCTGATAGGCCAGGAAGAACTGCCCCTGAAAGACGCCTTTCGGTCCGGGGCCGCTTTGCAACCAGTGCAGGGTCACTTTGTCGGTCGGCAACTTGGCGCCGGTGTCGATGATCCGAACATCCTTGGCGACGACCGCCGGTATCGCCGTTGGTACGGCGGAAGCCGCGCCCGTGGCGGCGGCGCCCGTCGTCGCGGCCACTTTGGCGGCGCTCGTTGTGGCGGCCGTGCTGCCGGCAGCGGTGGCGGCGGTCGCCGGGCTGGTGACGACGGCGGCGTGGGCGGTAGCGCTGGATTCCAGCGTGACGCTGACGCTGGTGGTGGCGTTGCCGTTGGCGCCGCAGGCGGCCAGGAGGGCGGTTGCGCCGCCGCTGAGCAGAAGGCCCAGCGCTCGCCGACGGGGCAACGAGCCGGAAGTTGGACTGACCTGACGAGATTCTACCATCGATTTACTCTCCTATTGCTTAATTGCGCCCGTGACGCCTTCGACGAAGTAGCGCTGGAGGAAGAAGAAGATGATGATGATCGGCATGAGGCTGATCGTGGCGGCGGCGGCCATGCCGCTCCAGTCGGTGAAATACTCTCCCTGGAAGGCGAACATGCCGACCGCTAAGGTGCGCAGATCGGGCCGCGACAGCGTCAGCACCAGGGGGAGGAAGAAATCGTTCCAACTTTGCATAAACTGGAGGATCACCGCCGTTGCCAGCACCGGCTTGGTCAACGGCAGCATCACCTGGAGGAAGATGCGGAAGAAGCCGGCGCCGTCCATAATCGCCGCCTCCTCTAACTCTTTCGGCAACTGGCTGAAAAAGCCGGTGAAGAGCAAGATCTGCACGATGTGCGCGCTGCCGCTCTCCCCTAGAATCACCCCCAGCAGGGAATTGGCCAGCCCCAGCTTATTAATCAGGGCAAACACCGGAATGATTGTGTAGCCTTCGGGCAGGAACACATGGGCGATGAACAGGGCGATGATGATTCTCTTGCCGGGGAAAGCATAACGGCCCAGCACGTAGCCGATCATGGAAGAACTGGTCACGACGATGGCGATCGACGACACCGTGATGATGACCGTATTGAGAAAGTACTGCCCGACGTGCGCCTGTGTCCAGGCGCGCGAGAAGTTATCCCAATGCACCTGATGGGGCACCAGGCTGAGGCCGGCAAAGATCTCTGTTGTCGACTTGAGGGCGGCGGAGACCATCCAGAGGAAGGGATAGATCCAGATGAAGCAGATTGGGATCAGGATAAGCGTGGTCAGGGCGAGACGGACATTGGTCCCGGAAAGCAGGCGGTGCTGGGTGCGTGTCCGCTCTAACTGTCCGCCCGGGATGGCGAGCGGCGGGGCGAGCTTGGCCGGACGGCTGTTGTTCATCGCGCTCCTCCCGGGCCCAAACTCTGGCGCGATTCATTCGCTTTTCGGGCAATCAGCCCCTGAGCGAGCGCCACTCCCAATACACAGACACCAAACCATACCGCCGCCGCGGAGGCATAGCCCAGACGTGGCACCCCTTCTGTCCCACCGAAGGCGGTGCGGTAGATATAGACCTCCATCACCTCGCTGGAGAAGAAGGGACCGCCGCTGGTCATCGTCTGGACCAGGGCAAAGACGTGCAAGGCGCCCGCCACCGACAGAATCAGGATAATGGCGGCGAAGGGCAGGATGATCGGGATGGTGAGGTGACGGATGAGCGCCCACCGGCCGGCGCCGTCCATCTTGGCCGCTTCATAGAGGTCGGGCGGCACAATCTGCAGCGCCGCCAACCAGTACATCATCTCGATGCCGAACGATTTCCAGATGAAAACCGCCACGATTGTCCAGAGAGCGGAATGCGGATTGCCCAGGAAATCCAATGGCTTCGGCAGAATGTGGACATCAATCAGGGCCCGATTGATCGGGCCGTTGACCGGACTGAAGAGGAAGGTCATCACGATACCGTCGATGGCGGCCGTCGTGACCACCGGCAGGAAGAAGAGGGTCCGAAAGATCGGCGCCAGGCGCAGCAACCGGTCGTTCAGGACGATGGCGACGATCAGGCTGAGTGTCAGCTTGATCGGGACGGCGGCAAACATGAATAGGAACGAGCGCAGGAAGGCGTGCCAGAAGTAGGTATCGTGGATCACTTCCTGGTAGTTGGCCAGGCCGATAAAACTAAAAGAAGAGGTGAAGCCCGACCAATCCAGCAAGGAGAAATACCAGGAGGCGATCGTCGGATAGAAGCTGAACGCCGAAGCTAGAATCAGGCTGGGCGCGGCGAACAGGTAGCACCAACGCGCCTTCCAGAGCCGTTCGCTCAGCGTGCCGCTATCGCCGGCGCGACCGCTGCCGGCGACTTTGCCCCAACGCTTCGCTGCGCCTATCGCCATGGGGATGCTCCGCCTGTCAACTTACAGCTCCTTTGGATGCGCAGCGGCCAGACGGTCGGCCCACGCGCCGCGGTCGGTCGCACGCAGGCGTTCCACGTAGGCGGGCAGGTGGCCGCGTGTATGGAGCGGTCCGCCTTCCTGGATCACCGTCCACATCGGGTCCTGTGGGTGGGTGGCCGTCGTCATCATGCGCCCATACCAGTTGTCCAGCATAACTAATGCCGTGCCGACGAGGTCTGGACGTTCGGGGGCCAAGTCGCGCTGTTCGTGCGGGTCGCTCGCCAGGTCGAACAGCAAATGCGCCGGAAAGCCATGGTAGCCATCGTGATAGGAACGCAGAAACAGGTAGTGGTCGAAGCGCACCGAACGTTGGCAGGCCCAGGCGCCCTGGGACATCACCAGATACTCACGGCCCCCGGCCTGACCGGCGCGGAAACTGGGGGCAAAGCTTGCGCCGTCCCAGATCGCCGGCGCCTTGCCGCCGGCCAGTTCGATCAGCGTCGCCGCCACGTCCGACGCGTAATGCAGGCCGGCATCGACGCGGCCCTGCTGCGTGTTGGTGACGCCTGGCCAGCAGAGGATGCCCGGTATGTGCGTCGTGTACTCATCGGCGGTCTGATGATCGCCGTAGATATTCAGCTCGCCCAGGCATTCGCCATGGTCGGAGGAGAGGAAGATGGCGGTGTCGTCCAGCACACCCTGATCGGCCAGGACATTGAGCAGGCGGCCGACGTGGTCGTCGGCGTAGCGCACGCCGGTATCGTAGCCGTCGAACATCCGGCGGACGTCGGCCATGGAAGCGGCCTCGCCCGGCTGGCGGGGATGACGTGGATTGGGACGGGAGTCGTAGCCGGGAATTTCGCGGGCGGAGTGGGGACCCACGCCGGCCCAATGTTGCTGACGAACTTCTTCCGTCAGCCATGCCGGCAGCGGCTCGTCACGGAACGGCTCACCGTAGCTCTCCGGCGTGCGATAGGGCGTATGCGGGTCCCAGAGGTTGATGTGCAAGAACCAGTTATCCTGGCCGGCGTTGCGCGTTAGCCAGTCCAGCGCCACCGGCGTCACTTCGTCGGCCCGTTCGCCGCCGCTCTTGCCGGTGTTGTAGATTTCGTTGAAGTTGGCGTACCAGTGCCAGGCGGCGTGGCGCTCACCGAAGGGGCTGACCGTCACCGTACGCAGACCGGCCTGGCGCAGGCAGGCCATCCAACTGGTGCGGGCGAGGGTGGACTTAAACTGCCGTCCCGTGCCTTCGATGAACGGGTCGGCGGCGGCGCCGCCGTGGTTGATCACGCCGGTGTGGATGCCGAAGCGACCGGAGAAGAGGGCGGTGCGGCTGGGCAGGCAGGGGACATCGGTGGCGTAACACTGGTCGAGCCGTACTCCCCGCTGCGCCAGCCGGTCGATGTTCGGGCTCGTCTGGCGGTGATAGCCGTAGCAGCCGAGGTGGTCCGGTCGAAGGGAATCGATATCAAAATAGAGGATTCGCACAGGTGGTTCTTTCCTTTCACAGATCGGTCAGGCGACAGTATCGTAGCGGTCGGTAAGGGGGGCGCGGAAGAATTCCCGCAGAGCTAGCGTGGCGGCGCCGATCACGGGGGCATCCGGCAGGGCGGCAATTTCCAGCCGGAAGTTCTCCCGCATCATCGCCATCGCCCGCTGTTGCACCTCCTGGCGCACCGGCGCCAGGAGTAGATCCCCGGCACGGGCGAGGTCGCGGCCGATCAGGATCAGCTCGGGGTCAAACGCGTGCAAGAGGTTAACCAGCGCCGCTGCCAGGTGACGGGTGACGTCGGCCAGGATGCGGCTTGCCAGTGCGTCGCCGGTGCCGGCGGCCGCGATGACCTCATCCAGCGTCAGCGCGTCGGCGCTGCGGCCCGATGCGCGCAGCAAGGACGGCTCACCGGTCATCAGGGCGGCGCGTGCCGCCGCCAGGATGCGCGGCACGGCGACGTACATTTCCAGGCAACCGAAGTTGCCACAGGCGCAACGCGGCCCGGCCAGGTTGACGCTCATGTGGCCGAGTTCGCCCGCCAGGTCGTGAGCGCCGTGATAGAGGTCGCCATCGAAGACCAGGCCACCGCCGACACCGGTGCCGACGGTCAGGAGCACGAAGTTGGCGATACCCTGGCCGGCGCCGAACCAGAGCTCGGCCAGGGTGCTCGTGTTGCCGTTATTGTCGAAATAGGTGGGGACGCCGAAGCGGTCGGCAACCTCCTGGCGCAGGGCCAGCCCGTCCCAGGCGCCGTAGGCCGGTGGGGCGAGGTAACGGCCGCGGCTGAAGCTAACCCGTCCGGGGGCGCCGATGCCGATGCCGAGGAGGCCCTGGCGGTCGCGGACCGGCAAGGCGGCAAGGAGCCGTTCGACCATCGCGCCGACCGTCGCCAGCACGACGCTGCCGTCCAGCCAGGGGCCGGCCGGCTCGGCAAACCGATCCACTACCCGGCCGGCCAGGTCGACGATAGCGCCGGTGATGGCGTCGCGGGCGAGGTCGATGCCCAGTGTCAGCCGGGCGGAAGGATTGACTTCCAGAAAAATCGGCCGGCGTCCGACGCGCGATGTGCCCTGACCGGTCTCCTCGACGAGATGCGCCGCCAGCAGTTCCTCGATGATATTCGTGACGGTGGCGGCATTGAGGCCGGTCTGTCGCGCCAGGTCGATCCGCGAGATCGGGCCCACGTCGCGGACGATGCGGAAGACCGTCGAGCGGTTCCGCAGTTTGACGGCCCGATGGTTGATGCCGCGGTAGGTATCACCCATCGCGTCGCGGTACTACGGTCTGGAGCGCCGCCATGCCCTCCTGCAGATACGCTGCAGCGTCCATCTCAGCGAGGCGCGGCCCCAGCACTTCCATGCCGACGAAGCCGTCGAAGCCGGCATCCAGCGCTGCTTGCAAGAGCGCGGTCAAGGGGATCACCCCTTCGCCCGGCAGCAACCGCTCCTGATCCTGCAAGTCCAGGAGCGGCATGTCTTTGGCATCGCTCAGGTGGAAGCCCACGAGGCGCGCGCTCGGCAGTTGCCGGACTTCCTCCACCGTATCACCGGCGGCGTGCCAGTGATAAGAGTCGATCATCAGCCCCAGATGCGGCGCCTGCGCTTCCGCAAAGAGCTGGAGGGTTTCGGCCAGCGATTGGACGAAGACATAGGGTCGCTCGGGGCGCAAGGAGCGGACGCCGAGATACTTGATGCCGATGCGGACGCCGGTGCCGTCCAGTTCCTGATCGAGCTGCTGCAGCCGCCGGATCGTCTGCGGCCAGAGTTCCTCCTTTGGTTGCAGCGCTTTGTTGAACAGCACGGAATTGGTGCGGCTCGCGCCGGCGGCGACTGCAATGGCGGCGCGCCGGCGGACCTCGTGCAGGGCCGTGTCCCAGTCGGCGTCGGGGGCGAAGATCTGCGCTCCCATCACGCCGCCCACGGTCGACACTGCCACCTGGTGGCGAGCGAGGCAGCCCCGCACTGCCCCCATATCGCCATCGGCGTGCCGTTGCAGTTCGGCGATGTTGGCATCAAAGGCGTCATAACCGTACTGGTGCGCCAGTGCCGCTTTCTGCTCCAGGGTATAGGCGCCGCCGCGCCACTGGGAGGGGTGAACGGCGGTACGAATCGTCCCCATGCTAACGACCGTTCCGGTGATACGCGGCGCTCATCGCGTTGCACTCGTCTGCAGGCGGCTGATGGCGTCGGCATGCAGGCTGTCCGGCATGATTTGCATCAACTCAAAGCGATTGCCGTCGGGATCCGTGATCCAGTACTGCCAGTTGCCGTCTTTGCCGAGGCGCGGCGGGTTCGGCGAGGGCGGTAGGCCGCGGGATTCCAGTGTAGCGATGGTGCTCTGCATGTCGTCCACCTCGAACTGCAGGTGCCGGTAGCTGCCGCTATTGCCGGCCGGCTTCTCCGCGCCGGCCGGCTTGTCGGCGGCAGGAGGAGCGGGGAAGAGTTCCACGAACTGCCCGTTGCCAATCAGCAGATAGTAAATCTGCGGTATGTCGCTCGGCGGCCGGTTCGGGTTGACATTCTTCAACTCAAACGCCCGTTGGAAGCCCAGAATATCGCAATAGAAGTGCAACGACGTTTCGACGTCGCGCACACCGAACGCCGCGTGGCCGATCCCCGTAATCACCGCTGTCTCCTCGTCTTGCTCGCATCCATTCAGGGGCAATACGCCAGGCCTCCGGCGCATTGCTTGATATGATCAAACAATATACACGCCTCAACCAGCGTCGTCAAGGGCGCTGCGGTTTCCACTGTTACGCCATTGCCGGTCTAGACCGGTGAATCGCGCACATTTATTGATTAATGCGATGATTGGAATATATCGGTCAGGGGAGAACCTGTCAATAGGAAGCGCTGGTCGCGCGGGGTTCTTTCGCTACCGTCTTGAGAGGCGCTCCGGCCGTGGCGACGCTTTCATCGCCATCTAACGCCCGCCACCCGGCTCACGAAAAGACCCTGGCCGGTAGAGCCAGTCGTCCTTGCGCCCACCTTGCCGCTGGCGTGTTAGGATTTGGGACGGTGCAGAGGAGGTGTGGAACCAATGGCCCTGCCTGACCTTGCCTTAACCATGGGGCCGAGCGCGACGCTCCTGCGGGATGCGGTGGATGACACGAATGAGGCCCCCTGGATGACGATGCCGGAGTTCCAATATTTTGTTGCCCGTTTGCTCGTCGGCATCTTGCAGTTGCGCGCGAAACGGCAGGGACTGGGCTGGCACGTCACGGGCGAGCTAGGCGTGCGCATGGCCAAGCCGGCGGGGCAGGGCACGCTCACCCTGGGTCCCGACCTCTTTGTGGTAGAGGCGGACGCGGGATTGCGCACCTCCTGGGATGTTGTGCAGGAAGGCCGGCCACCCCGCTTCGTACTGGAGATAGTGACGCAGGATAGCGTGGAGCGGGACACCCACCCGGAGCAGAAGGTGGGTTACTACGCCGCGATGGGGGTGGAGGAGTACGCCATCTACTGGCCCTACCGCGCCGAGGGCGGGCCGAAGCTGTTCGGCTACCGCCGCGATGACGGCGGGCAGTGGGTTCCCTGGGCCACCGATGCGCAGGGTGTGCTCTGGAGTCGGGCTCTGGGCGGGTTGGGGCTGGTCGTGACCGAGGCGCCCTGGCTGCGGGTGGTGGATCAGCAAGGCCAGCTCCTCCCCTCGCCGGAGGAGGAGGCGGACGCTCGCCTGCTGGCGGAGGCTCGCGCCAAGCGGGAAGCAGCGCGGGCGACACGGGAGGCGGAACGGGCGACGCGGGAAGCCGAACGGGCGGCCATGGCCGAGGCCGAGGTAGCCCGCCTTCGTGCCCTCCTGAAGGGCCGAGACGGCTAATCAAGCCGGCAGTTGGTGCAGCATGGTTATCATCGCCCCATCGCCGTCGAATACGGTAGGAGTCGTAGCGGGAGAGGGATTTGCGCCAATGCTTGCGCCGAGGAGGGAGACGATACCAATGACGACTCGGCATCGCTTGTTGCGCTTGACCACTCTGGCGCAGCCGGCAAGGAGCACAGCGGTGATCACGCGGCGCGCCTTCCTGAACACCGCGGCGGCGATTTTGCCCGCTCTCGCCCTTGCCGCTTGCGGTGGCCCGGCGAGCATCGCTACCTCCGCTGTCTCAAGCACCGCCGTCGCACCGAAGGCGACAGTGGTCCCCGCCGCGGTGGTAGTAACCAGTCCGGCCCAGCTCAGCTTTGTCACCTGGGGCAGCGTCGACGAGATCAAGATCCGCCAGACCTACACCGATCAGTTCACGAAGGACCACCCCACCGTCAAGGTCACCTTCACGCCGACGCCCCAGAACTATTGGAATGCCTTGCAGGCGCGCATGGCCGGCGGCGAGGCGCCCGACGTCTATTATCTGGAGCCGGCGCATATCATCGAATTGCAGTGCCGCGGCGCCGTGCTCGCGCTTGATTCCTACATCCAGCGCGACAAGTTCGATCTCGCCGACTTCTATCCTGATGCGGCGCGGGAGTACACCATCGACGGCAAGCTCTGGGCGCTGGCGCGCGACTTCGCTAACCAGGACATTTTCTACAACGCCGACCTGTTCAAGCAGCATGGCATTCCATTGCCGCCCAGGCGGTTCGATGCCGCCGGCTGGACCTTTAGCGACTTCCTCAGCGCCTGCCAGAAGCTGACGAGCGGCAACGGTCCAACCAGAACCTTCGGCTTCGCCGTCCCGCAAGGCTATCGGTCCTATCTGGCCTTTGTCTGGTCGAATGGCGGCGACATTGTCACCAGTGATAACGCCAAGCCGGCGATCGACCAACCGAACGCCGTGGAAGGGCTGCAATTTCTGGAAGACCTGATCGGCAAATACCAGGTGGCGCCCAAACCGTCTGATCTCCAGGGGCAGAGCGCCAACAGTCTGTTCTTCACCGGCCGGATCGCCATGGTCTTCGGTATTCCAGCCGGCCTGGCGCAGTTCCGTTCCGGCGTCAAGGGCTTCCAATGGGATGTCGCCCCGCCACCGCTCGGTCCGCACGGGGCTAAGCGTCAGGTGGGCGGTGGCGGCGCCGGCTACGGCGTCTACGGCCAGACCAAATTCCCCGACCAATCCTGGCAGTTCATGCAGTGGATCACCAGCGGCAAGGTCCAGGAGCAGGAAGTGGATTCCGGCACCTCGATGGGGTCACGGCTATCGGTCGGTGACTACTTCGTCAAGGTCAACCAGGGCAAGGATCCCCAAAACGTGCAGATGTTCGTCGACACTTCCAGGAACTCCCTGCATACCGATCCGCACGTCTCCAACTGGCTGGAAATCCAGGCTGTGCTCAGCAAGGAAATGGCGGGCATCTGGGATGCCGGCAAGCCGGCGAAGGACGTCACTGCCGAGGTCGCTCGCCAGATGGCCCCCCTGCTCGGCCAGCCCTGCAGCCACTGAGGCCACCGGTAGCAAGCAGCGCGGGGTACTCCGGGTCCGCCTCGAGGGGCGGCGCTACCGGCTCCCGACGGACCACTGCACATCGGGCGGGCGAATGCTGGCGCAGCGAGGGTTCCCCTTCGCGTCCGTCAAGCCCAGGCGGCCGATCAGCAATTTGCCAGGCAGCAGCGCCTTCAGCAGCGTGGGCGGGTCAATATCGGCGAACCGCAGTTTCGCGCCACGGAACAGGGTGAAGGTTCCGTCTTCAGCGACGGTACCCCAGTAGAGGGCAAGGAACCGTTCCCCGCGTTTGCCCTGCACCAGTGGGCCGCCGAAGTCGAAGCCCCCAGCGCCGTCCGCCTTGGCGGACACCTCGAGCTGCCAGCGGGCCGCTGGGGCATCCCCCGGAACGAGGTCGCGGGGCAGATTCCGGCGCCCGAGATAGACGTGGACGTTGTCGTACCCGTCACCCGCGGGGTTGCAGGCGCAGCGTCGCCCCGGGAGCTCCCGGCCCTCGATCTCGACCAGCAGCGCCGCCATTGTTCGCTTCCTCCCGCATGGGATGCTACGGCCCCTTGGCGCGCACTGTCAATGTCCGTCCGCCGTTGTGCCGCATCACGCAGCCAGTCCCGGCAATTGTCCCGAAGAACGATAATCGATAATAAAGCGCTCCATCTAGATGTGGCGCTCACCCCTAAATGTTGGAGGTACCGCCAATGCCCCGCTATTCCAGCGCCAACGAGCTCGTTACGGCATCGAAGATCGCCCCCGCTACGGCCCAAGCCATCGCCTGGCGCTACGAAAAGTGGCGATCCTGGCTGCCTGGACCGACCGCCGAAGGCCCCGCCTGGCAGCGCATCCTATGTGACCTCCACGACGCCTGCACCGGCTCCGATTGTTCAATCACCCGCACCGACGTCATCGCCTTCGGCCAGATGATCGCTAGCGCCAACTTCACCGAGACTCTCAGCGACATCGACATGCCGTACGTACCAAAGGTGCAGCAGCCGGTTACGACGCCCTCTGGACCTCCGGCAGATCACGGATCCGCCGGCTCGGGCCATCCTACGGTACGAAGCTGCTCTTCTTCGCCGGCTCCGGCCACGACGTATCGCCGCAACCACTGGTCTACGACGCCCTTGTCGCCAAGGCGCTCGCCGAGCTCGAACCTCGCCGCTGGCCGCTCTCCCCCCAGTTACTCGCGACGCGGCAGTACGCCGACTACTGCCAGTGGGCCGCCAACATCGCTGCTGCCTGCAACGTCGATCCCGGCGAGGTGGAATTCTCCCTGTTCACCTATGGCGCCTCACTACCGCGGTAGGCGCAGGCCCCATTCGTGCATTTCCTTCGCGTCGATGCTCGCATCACCCAGGAGGATATCGTACGTATTCGCCATCCGGTTCCTCTTTGAGCACGCCCCACTCGATCGCTGTCTTCAGGCCAAACGCCAGCGAAACCGACACCATTCCACGGCTCCCCAAGTTATTGGCTTACCGCCATCCTACGGTACACTTCATTTCGAAGACAGCGGCACGGCCCGTCGAGTGAAGGCGTCCCGGTACCCGGGGCGGGTAGGGTTTGCGGCAGTCCGCCGACGCGCGTGGCGCGGCCGTGGAGCGAGCAGCCCACGTGGCCGGCAATACCCGTGCAGGGAAACGCTATAGAAGGAACCCCTGCTAGCGAGGCGGGCCGCCCGCGTTTTCGCGCGGACTGGATGAGTTTTACTGCCACGTCGGGCGACGAACAGCCAATCTCACCTGATGTCGCCTTCGACTTCGGCGTAAGCGCGACCTGTCTATCTATGTCGTCCGGAGCGCCGCCTGCCACCAGCCCTGGAACGGATCGTGGCGGCTGGGCGCGAAACGGGCGCGCTCCTGAACGTCCGAGAGCACCCGCCGAAGTTCTACGTGCGAAAGCTGTTGGATACTGGCCCATTGGTGGAGCAAACTGGCTGTGGTGAAAGTGGGTAAGTGTGGGGCATGGCGCGCCAGCACTTTGAGGGCTTTGCGATCGTCGGTGGCGACCGGAAGGCCCCGTCGGAGCGCCAGGGCAATAGTCATCGCTTCACCGTCGTCGAGGGCCGCGGCAAGATAGACGAAGGTTGCTATCTCTTGATCCGATTCTGGACGCAGAATTGTCAAGAGGCGGTCGGCAATGAGCGGTTGAAGGTCGATGGCGTCCCACTCACCGGCGTCCGGGCCTGGTCCGCCTCGGCGGAGAAAGCGGACTTCACCGGCCGCCATTTCGGTCACCGCCGCACGCAGTGGGAGGGTTCGCAGAATGTTCTCCAGCTGCCGCGTGGCGCACAGGTTCAATAGGTACAGGCATCGAGCGGCACAAGCGGTAGGTTACTATCCGCCGTTATCGGCACGGGTTAGGCGCCTTTGACGGACAGACGTTCGCTCAGATCGAGCGGAGACGTGCTTACTGTCCCATCGTCGGTAATCGTCGAGCCTTTCGCTAGCCCCTGCACAAGTTCGCGAGCGCTCAGACGATCCGTGCGAAGGAAGCGGGCGAGTTGACCTTCGCTGATGTCTTCGCGCTCGTAGGCCTCCGCGGCCAGATAGCAATAACGCAAGGGCAACGCCTGGTCGGCGATGGGATGGGGAGCCAGTTGGAGGATCGTCTGCGCCTCACGGACCCGGAAGCCCCGACTCATCATCCGATCCCACGTCCCAGACGAGATCAGTCGCAGCTCCTCCAGGCGGCGCGTGAGCGCTTCCGCGGAGACGAAGTAACGGTGGGCGAGGACGCACAAATCGGCGGGAGTGACGCCGCCCGTACGGCTGCGCTGCACCTCATGAAAGCGTCGGCGCAATCCATCGCTCGGCAGAAGAAAGGCGCGCGCAAAGGCATCGGCGAAGCGCTCCTGCTGCGGCAGGCGCTCATGGTGCCTGATGGGCGTTATTTCCGGTTGGTAGCGTTTGGCAAGGAAATGGGCATAGTCATGGGCGAGGGTCAGGCGGGCTCGCTCTGGCGGATGCTTGTGGTTGACGGCGATGCAGCCGCCGAGCTCTTCGGTGTAGGCGAACATGCCGGCGACTTTCGAGGGAAGGTTGATGAAGAAGATGCGCAGACCAACATCGTTTTCCAACGTCTCGCGGAGACTCATCAACGGGCCATCGCCCAGACTCAGGCGGTTACGTTCGGCAGTCGCCACATCCTCGGCCATGGCCTCGGGGGTGACGCCACCAACAGCACTGGCATAGGGGGGCGGGTAGCGACGGGAGAGCGGCGCCGCGCAGAGCCGTTCCAGTTCCAGGTAATCCTCACAAAGACGCTGGAAGTCGAGCAGACCGGGGGCAATCGCCTCCTCCGCGGCATCCTTTGGGGACAGGATGGCGCGCAGTTGCACACTGAACGGCGGCACTGCCTCGCCGCGGCGGACAAACTCACCAACGGAGCGGCCAAAATACGCGGCAAGCTGGACCAATTCACCGGGCGTGACTCGACGCTCGCCTTTCTCGATGGCTGTGAGCGTCGTTCGGGCGATACCGAGGTGCGTGGCAGCGTCTTGCTGCGTTCGCCCGCCGGCCTTTCGGGCATCTTGCAGGCGTTGCCCGAGTTGGCGTGGGTCAATCTGCTTGAGCATATCCAGGTCAAGCATGATTACTCGCTCCCAATTCGTTTGCTACCGTACCACGGGAAGCTGACAATGTCGAATCCTGACCGCCATTGCGGCAATAGATGTCGGGTTATTGATCCCAAGATTCGCCGTGTACTCAGCGCACCTGCCGCGTCTGGGAACCGATGGCCTATTGGGGCTGTACTAGCTGGTGTATGAAGGAGGAACACCATGCAACGGCGGCAACTGTTACTGCTCGGCCTTTCCAGTCTGGCGGTCAGCGCCTGCAAGACGCAGTCCGGGTATGAAGTGGTGTTCAACGAGCCGCCACGCCAGCCGGCCGGCACGGCCACGCCGGTGGCCTCACCGACCGCGGCCGTTCCTCCCACCGCCGTACCATCGCCGCGGCCGGCCGCCATCATGGGCGCCACCGACAGCGTGTTAGCCCAGCCAACGTCGGTGGCGACCGTCTCGCGCCCGGCGCTGCGCGTCGTCAAAGAGCGCGTCCTGGTACGCGCCGGGAGCAGCGCCGCGCCGTTGACCGCCATTGGCGTGGCGACCGGCGCGGCTGCCTACACGATCCCCGCCGACCTCGCCACCCCCGACGGCCTCCTCTGGATTGGCTTGCACACGACCGCCGGGAATACGGCAGTCACGCTCTATGCTGCCAGGGACGGCTCGCCCGTGCGCGCCTTCTGGGTACCCGGCCGCTACAGCGAAGGGGCAGTGTCCCACGACAGCCGCCGGCTGCTCCTGGTGGCGCCACCCTTGGCGGCGGACGCCAAGCCGGTGAGCGAGCTGGCGTTGGTGGACCTGACCAGCGGCGCAGTGTTGCTGTACACCACGTTAGCCGGTCGCTACCGGGCCGACACGGTCGATCCCGCCAATAACGGCTTGTACCTGATCGCCGCCCACCCGGAGCGCCAGCACAACGCCTACGAAGTCACCCGATACGACGCTATCAGTAAGGTGGTCAGCACCGTAGCCGACAAGCGCTCCGCTCAGACGATCATGAGCGGCTACAAGGTGAACCAGGTGTGGAGTAAGACGGGGGAATGGCTCTATTCGCTCTACCTCAGCCCGGGCGCCGATGGAGCCTTCATCCACGCTTTGAACGTAGCCGCCCGCTTCGCCGTCTGTATCGACCTGCCGGGGGGGAACGCCAGCGAGGCCCAGTTGCAACAGTACGCCCTCGCTATTACGCCGGCGGGCGACCGGGTCTTTGCCGTCAATCCGGCCCTCTCCGTCATCAACACCTTTTCCGTGGGGGATTTCGGCGCGTCCTCGTCGGGGCTTCAGCTTCCGAGCGGCGCCAAGGTCTGCGGCGCCACACTCAGCCGGCCCATTAACAACTGCCTGGTGGCGCCGGACGGTGCGACGCTCTACGCCGGCACGGCGCAGGGCATCCTGGTGGTTCCCACGGCGCCGGCGGCGCTCCAGCCGAAGAGCGTGTGGCTCGCCGGCCAGTCGATCTATAGCCTGGGCATGGGCGCGAGCGGCGCCCTCCTCTATGCCCTGGTCGATGGGACGCCGCGCCGGCTGCTCGCCCTGGATGCCAGGAGTGGTGCGGTGCAGGCGGATCTCACCGGCAGCATCGCGCAGCCGGTGAGCATCGATCAGGTTGTGACCGTGTGATCGCTGCTGCAGCGACCATGGCCGGCGGCGAGGCGGTACCTCACTTCGGCGTGAAGGCGTCGGTCAAATCGGTGTTGGGCAGCAGGTTCGGGTTCCGCACCCAGTTGGGCGCACCGGGATAGTACTGGCTTGGGAAAGGGCTGTTCGCCGCCTCCTGGGCCACGTCCGCCGGGATGCCCTTGCCGGTGAGGACGGCCTTCAGGTAGTCCGCCAGGAGCACGCCCTGGGTGCAGGTGCAGGTGGCGTCGTACATCATGATCCCCCGTTGCCAGCGCAGGTAGATGAAGTTGTGGTTATTGGCGTCCATCATCGGTTCGCTGGTGGGGATACCCCACAGTTCCAGCTCGACGCCCGACATGAGGCCGGCCCCCCCACCATTCGGGAAGGCCACCTGGGCCGGGACAGTGCGCTCGAACGTGGCGTCAAAGTTGACTGGGACGCCGGCCGCCACGTTCGGCGCATGCTGCCGGACCCAGGCCAGCACTGCTGCCTGATCGGTAGGGTCCGGCGCCGTGGCCACCAGGCTGCTGTCGACGCCGGGGACGGTGCTGCCGTTGAAGCTGGTGTAGTTGAGGAGTCCCGCATCGAGCAGGTTGAGCAGCCTGGCCTGGCCGTCGCGGCCGAGCTGGACGATGCGGCGCTGGAAGAACTGCACGGTAAAGCCCTGGAAGGTGAAGGTGCGGCTGGTGGGGTAGCCGAAGGTCGGCACGCCGCCCCGGCGCTGGAAGTAGTCCCAGATCGTGTCGTTGTCGATGCGGTAGCCGGTTTGCGGGAAGTAGCGGTTGTCGTGCGGCACTGACGCGGCCTGACTGACGCCATTGAAGGTACTAACAGTGTTGCTGGCTCGATTGGCGATGCCGGCCACTGTGAGCGCACGAGCCGGCGCCGCCTGCGCCGTAGTCATGGTGACACTGATCGGCGCCAGGGTCGCGAGGAATCCCAGGATGATGAGTAACCGGTGCAATCGATATCCTCCGTGTTCGATCATCAAGGTGCGGTCCGTCCAGCCGCGGCCCAGGGCCATCCCTAGTGTTTAACGATCTGGAACGGCAGTCGTCACAGCAGCAGCGTCGGTCTATCGAACGGCGGCCCTGCATGGTCTGCAGGCCGCGGCAGCGTGCGGTACGATGCTCCCTCGATGGTCGACATGCGGACGAGGAGCAGCGGTGATGCCGGCAGCCGGAATGGATACCCCGTTTGCCCGTTTTTTGCACGTGCGCAATGCCTACGGGCCGACGTTCAGCCGCGATGGCCGCACCGTGGCCTTCCTTGCTGATCTGACCGGCATTCCCCAGGCCTGGTCGGTGCCGGTGGAGGGCGGCTGGCCGGAGCGGCTGACGTTTACGGACGATCGCATCGGCCTGGTCTCCTATCAGCCGGCGGGTGAACGGCTGCTCCTGGCCTGGGATCAGGGCGGCGACGAGAAGCACCGCCTGGCGATGCTGGAACCAGACGGTACGCTGACGCCGCTCACCGCTGCTCCCGCCGCCATGCACCCCTTCGGCGGCTGGTCGGCCGATGGCCGCCAGATTGCCTACGCGGCGAACGAGCGCCATCCGGGCAACCTCGACCTGGTGGTCCAGGACGTGGCGACCGGCGAAGCGCGGACCGTGTTGTCAGGGAAGGGGCTCCGCCGGCCAGGCCCGCTGGCGCCCGACGGCCGCCGCCTCCTGACGGTGGAGCAACGCGGTTCGTTTGATGAGGAACTCCAAGCGCTGGACCTCGAGACCGGGGCGGTCCGGTCGCTGGCGCCGCACGCCGAGAAGGCGCGCTTTCTGGCGCCCCAGTGGTCGCCCGATGGTAAGACGGTTTACGTCCTCACCGATCTGGACGACGACTTCCTGCGCCTCTGCGCCCTTGACCCGGAGACGCTCCAGCGCCGGACCCTCGATGCCGGTGGCGCCGACGTCAATGCCTGCACCATCGCTCCCAATGGCCGTCTGCTCGCCTACGTTCGCAACGTTGCAGGCTACTCTCAGCTCGGGATCCTGGATCTGGCGACGGGACAGCCGCTCGCTCTGCCGGACCTTCCGGCGGGCGTGCTGTGTCGGGACGCCGTACCGGCCTGGCTGGACGAGCCCACCTGGTCGCCGGATAGCCGGCTGCTGGCCTTCAGCCTGATCGGTCCGCGGCACACGCAGAATATCTGGCTGCTTGACGTCACAGATGGCGCGGTGCGCCAACTGACGTTCGCCACCCAGGCCGGCCTCGCTCCGGAGAGCCTGGCCGAACCGACGCTGATTCACTATCCCACTTTCGACGACCGCCAGATTCCGGCCTTCCTCTACGCCCCACCGGGGGCACAGCCGGACGGCAGGCGGGCGGCTGCGGTGCAGATTCACGGCGGCCCGGAGAGCCAGGCCCGGCCCTGTTTCGATCCGGTGGCACAGTACCTCGTCCGTCGCGGTTACGTCGTGCTGGTCCCCAACGTGCGCGGTTCGACCGGCTACGGGAAGGCCTACAGCCACCTGGATGACGTGGAGAAGCGATTGGACAGCGTGGCGGACGCCGATCAGGCCGCCCACTGGCTGGCACAGTCCGGCTGGGCGGATAGCAAGCGCATCGCCTGCTACGGCGGCAGTTACGGCGGCTTCATGGTGCTCTCCTGCCTCACCGAATACCCCGACACCTGGGCAGCCGGTGTCGAGTTCTACGGCATCGCCAACTTCCTGAGCTTCTTTGAGCACACCGCCGCCTGGCGACGGGATCACCGTGCAAGCGAATATGGCAGCCCGGAGCGCGACCGCGCCCTGCTGGAGCGCCTGTCGCCGATCCACCGCGTCGACAAGATTCGAGTGCCGCTCTTCGTCTTCCACGGCGCCAACGACGTGCGCGTGCCGATCGAGGAGACCGAGCAGATCGTCGCCGCCTTGCAAGCACGGGGTGTGCCGGTGGAGTATCTGCGCGTCGAGGACGAAGGGCACAGCATCAGCCGCCTCAGCAACCGGCTCCGGCTCTACCCGGCAGTGGAGGATTTCTTGGATCGCTATCTGCGTGGCTGAAGTGCCATCAGGACCGCCATGCCCGCCTGTTCCACGTCCAGCGGTGTCAAGCGCCACGGGTCCAGTTGCGTCGGAGGCGTCGCTTCTGCCCAGGCGGGATCACGCAGCACCGTGACCGAGCGACCGACGGGCTGCCAGCGCTGCGGGTCGGTCGGCCCGAAGATCGCCACCGTTGGTACACCGAGCGCTGCCGCCAGATGGGTCACGCCGGCGTCGTTGCCGACAAAGCAGGAGCAATGCTGGAGGATGCCGGCAAGCACGGCCAGATCGAGGTTTAGCGCCAGGGCGATGGCGGAACGGCCGGCGGCGAATGTTCGCCAACGAGCCGCCGTTGCCGCTTCGGCGGGACCGAGGCAGATGACCACCGCCGCGCCCCCGTCGAGTAGACGCTGAGCGAGCGTCAGATAGCGGTCGGCCGGCCAGCACTTGCGCAGGCCGCCGCTCCCAGGGTGGAGGGCAATCACCGGCGACAGCGTCACCGCCATGTGCCGACGCCACCAGTCCTTCGCTTCGGTGGCGGCGTGATCGGGAACGACAAGCGGACGGCGGGGGTAACTCGGCCCAATAGCATCTTCTCGGAGCGCTCGAAACAGATGATCCGCCACGTGCCCTAGCTCCTCCGCCGCCGGCAGCGATGGACCGCCGAGCACGCGCGCACAGCCCCAACGTTCCAGGCGCTGGGCAACCTCCCGCCAGCGTTGCAGCCAGACCACTGCCAGTTCGGCATTTGCCCACCACGGTTTCGGTCCGCCGTCGCTCAGCACGGCGAGCCCCGCCTCGTCTTCGATCGCCAGCACGGTGCCGGCTAGGCGGGAGGCGCTGGCGAAGGGCAACAGCGTCCGCGGTCCGATCAGCGTCAGGTGCGCTTCCGGCCAGCGCGTGCGTAGCGCGGCGAGGGCCGGAATGGTGAGGAGACCGTCGCCCAGCGCCCCAGAGCGGACCACCAGAATATTTCGCATTATTGGTAGCATGCCACAGGTGACAGCGCGCAGGACCGGAAGGAGGAGGAACGATGCCCTGGCAGACGATCGGGCAGGAACCGGCACGCCGTTTTCTGGCCCGGAGCATCGAGGTCGGTCGGGTCGCCCATGCCTACCTCCTCACCGGACCCGCCAACAGTGGCAAGACGACGCTGGCCTTGGACTTCGCCCGAGCGCTGATTTGCACCGGCTCGCCCCGACCGTGCGATGTCTGCCCGGAGTGCCGGATGGTACTCGGCGCCGGACACCCTGACGTCGAGCAGATCGAAGGTGACGAGGATGAAGCGGCGGAGTTCAGCGCGCTGTGGAAATCCGGCTCCGGCGAGCGGCCGCGGCGAGCGCTCCCGATCGTCCGCGTCCGGGAGTTGATTCGCGTGATGGCCACCCGGCCCAGTCAAGCGGCCTACCGGGTCGCCACGCTGGATGGCAGCATGTTGCAGGATACTGCCGCCTCGGCCCTCCTGAAGCTTTTCGAGGAACCGGCCTCCCGGGCGGTGCTGCTGCTGCGGGCCCCGGCCGTGGAGACCGTGCCGCCGCCGATCACTTCCCGCTGCCAGTTGGTGCGCCTGGCGCCGGTGCCGTCACGCCAGATCGAGCTCTGGCTGAAGGAGACGCTGGGGGTGTCCGACGACGATGCTGCCGTCTATTCGGCGCTGGCCGGCGGCCGGCCGGGCCTGGCCAAACGTCTGGCGTCAAGCGGCGGGCATGCCCCGCTCGACGCCCAGATCGCCTTGTGGCTGGAACTGACGGCGGCCGACACTGTCACGCGCCTGGATCAGGCGGCAGTCTGGAGCAGGAACTTCCCCGCAGCACGGGCGGCACTCGATCTGGCCGTGCTGGTCTGGCATCAACTGGTCCAACTGGCGGCTGCGGGGGGCGCTGCGTCAACAGTCGCCGGGTCCTCTCCATTGCCGGCCTTCCAAACGTTGCCCGCCCAACGCCTCCGCGACCGGGGCGTCGTCGCGCTCGCCGCGCAACTGACGCTGATCGCGCGGGCGTCGCGCTTACTGGATGCCAATGTCCAACCACGCCTGGCGTTGGAGTGGCTCATGCTGGAATTGTGACAGGACGGAAGACCGCAGGTATACCCCTGTTACCAGTTAGTCGTGACGGCAACTGGGCGCGTTGCGCAGAAGTGCTTCTAGATTGCTACGATTGACGATATATTCGGCGGAGCGGGGGACCAGGGCGTGCAAGGCGACGCCGCAGCGCGGGCAGAGTAAGCCACTGACAAAGATGTGTTTGCCACTGTAGGCAATACGCGGCCACGGTTGCCCGACCCTGCGGAAGAGCACGGCTTCCGTGCTGGTGCTTTGCCGTGTGCCCATGCTATCCTCTCAGACTATTTTACTACTGTTACCGTACCGTCTTCTATCCGCCCTTGCCGGCCATCCCCATGATGTGCCCCCCCTGTCGGCGTGGTACTGTCTAGCGTGAGCACCGCGGTCGGTCGGTGCAGTACTGCAATGGGTTTGGAATAGGGCGAGGCATGGCCCGATACGATCTGGCGGTCATCGGTGCCGGCATCGTCGGGTTGGCAAGCGCCAGACAATTGCTCCTTCGCCGGCCCCGACTGCGTCTGGTGGTGCTCGATAAGGAGCCGACGATCGCCGCCCATCAGACCGGACATAATAGTGGTGTGATCCATTCCGGCGTCTATTACACGCCGGGGTCGCTGAAAGCGCAGCTCTGTATCCAGGGATCCCGTGAACTCTATGCCTATTGTGCCGCCAACGGCATCCGCGCCGAACGCTGCGGCAAGGTGATCGTCGCGGCCGACGAGTCGGAACTACCGCGGCTGGCGGAACTCTACCGCCGCGGCGTCGCCAACGGCGTTGCGGGACTGAAACTGATTGGGCCGGACCGCCTCCGCGCGCTCGAACCGTATTGTGTCGGCGTGCGGGCCCTCTGGGTGCCGGCGACCGGCATCGTCGACTATGGCCGGGTCGCCGGAGCCTACGCCGCTGATCTGCAGCGAAGCGGTGGCGATATTCGCACCGGCAGCGCCGTGCGGGCGATTCGCCTCCAGCCCGATGGCGTCGTGGTACAGACGGCGAGCGTCGACGTTTCCGCCCGCTTTGTGATCGCGTGCGCCGGCCTCCAGGCCGATCGTGTCGCGCAGTTGAGCGGGGCGCCGCCCGAGCCGCGTATCGTACCCTTCCGCGGCGATTACTGGCTCTTGCGTCCGGAGCGTCGTTACCTGTCACGCAACTTGATTTACCCAGTCCCCGACCCGGCCTTCCCCTTTTTGGGCGTCCACTTCACGCGGCGCAGCGAGGATGGCACGGTCTGGCTCGGTCCGAACGCCGTGCTTGCGTTCGCGCGGGAAGGTTATCGTCGCCTCCAGACCAATGTGACCGACCTGGGCGACGCACTCGGCTACGTCGGCTTTCGGCGCCTGGCCGCCCAATACTGGCATACGGGCCTGACGGAACTGCACCGTGACTTCAGCAAGCGGGCCTTCTTGCGCTCACTACAGCGCTATATCCCCGCCCTCTCCATTGCTGACCTCCTTCCAGGCCCCTCCGGCGTGCGGGCACAGGCGTTGGACCTGGCCGGACGTCTGGTGGACGACTTCGTCGTCAATGTGCAAGAAGGCCGCATCATCCACGTGCGCAACGCTCCCTCCCCGGCGGCGACCTCCTCTCTAGCGATAGGTCGCTTGATCGCTGATAAGGCCGAAGCGGTGTTTGACCTGGGGGCGTACTAGATCGGGCAGGGCCGCATCGCCACTACCCGCAACTCCACCCCTTCTGCGCCGCGGTAGCGGTCGAGGCGGGGTGCGAAGATCACGTCGGCGTCACTGCCCACGGCTGGGATCGCCGTGGGCTCGACGTCGAACTGTACGCCTTTGACGATGACATTCCCCTGGCGGAGGCGAAACTGCACGTGTTGCCCGTCCTTTCCGACGCTCTTGACCCCGGCAATGCCGACGCGGTCGGCCTGGAGCAATGGGGGACGATTGCCTTCGCCGAAGGGGCCGACGGCGTCAATGGCGTGGAGCAATTCGGGGGTGAGCGTTTTCAGGCGGACGCCGGCATCGGCCATCAAGTGCGCCCGTAGCTGGTCGGCGCCAATCTGTTCGTCCGCCCACTGCCGCAAGCGCAGTCCCAAGGGGACGAGGGCGGCGGTCTCCAGTGATAAGCCCGCGGCGCGGGCGTGCCCGCCGGTGCGGATCAGGAGGTCATCGCAGGCGCGGAGCGCCGCGGCAATGTCGAAGCCCTCGATAGAACGCGCCGAGCCGACGTAGCCGCCCGGCGTCGCCGTCAGAGCGACGGCCGGGCGATGGTAACGCTCCGCCAGCTTGCCGGCGACGAGACCAACCACGCCCAGGTGCCAGTCGGCGCCGGTCGCGATCAGCAGCTTCGGCGCGCCATTGATGCTGCCGAGTTCCAGCACTGCCGCTTTCAGGGCGACATCCGTCAAGCCCTGGCGCCGGCGGTTCAACTGTTCCAACTCTTCCGCCAGACGCGCTGCTCGAACCGGATCGTTCGTCATCAGGAGATCAAAGGCCAGACGAGGATCGTCAAGCCGGCCGGCGGCGTTGAGCCGTGGCGCCAGGCGGAAGGAGACGTCCTCGGCACTCAAGCGTGTTGGCTCCAGCCGAGCTGACGACGCCAGGGCTGCCACGCCCGGTCGACGGCCCTGGCGGAGTACATGCAGCCCGCGCGCCACGAGCCGGCGGTTCTGTCCGACGAGCGGGCAGACATCGCCGATGGTGCCGAGCGCCACCAGATCGAGCAGCCCGTCGAGGGCGTGTTGCTCGCCCATACCGCCATGCACCATCGCCTCGCACAGGCGATAGGCGAGGCCGACGGCCGCCAGGCAATGATCCGCCACGTCGCCATCGGGTAACTTCGGGTCAATCAGGAGGGCAATGTCGGGGAGCGCCGGTCCCGGTACGTGGTGGTCGAGCACGATCAGATCGACGCCCAGGTCCCGCGCTCGGCTTGCCTCCTTGATCGCCGTGATGCCGCAGTCCACGGCGACGACAAGGGTACAGCCTCTCGTCGCCAAATCTTCCAGTGCCGCGCTACTCAAACCATAACCATCGTTGACGCGGTGGGGGAGGAAGACTTCAACGCGGGCCCCCAGATGGCGGAGCCAGGTGGTGAGCACGGCGGTGGCGCTGACGCCGTCGACATCGTAGTCGCCGTGAATGCCGACGACGTCACCGCGCTGCACCGCGAGCGCCAGGCGCGCCGCGGCGGCCGCCAGGCGCGGCAGCCGGCAGGGCGGCAGGGGGGCATCCGGCGCCGGGTAAAGAAAGTCTTGCACCGCCGCCGCTTCCGGCCAGGCAGGGTCGGCTCCGCCGGCTGCGTCCGGCGGTGCGGCCCCCATGCGCAACCGCCAGGCCGCGAGGTGTACGACGAGGGGCGGAATGGCCGGGAGCGCTGCATACAACGCGGCCGGCGCATTGGCGCGGGGCTGTTCCCAGATCGGATCGCGATCAACCATCGGCCGGCGCCGCTTTCCACTGTTGGGCTTGCTCCAGCAGATCTTGAGCGGCGCGGCGCGTGGTGGCGCTGACGACCATCCCCCCCACCATCTGGGCGATCTCCTCCACGCGCTCCGCCGGGCCAAGGGGATCAACGGCCGTCGACGTGCGGCCGTCCTGGACCACCTTGCGGATTCTCTGGTGCTGATCGCCGAAGACGGCAACCTGAGGGAGATGTGTAATGCAGAGCAACTGGTGGTGCCGCGCTAATTGCCAGAGCTTCTCGCCAATGACGCGCCCGCTGCGTCCGCCCACGCCGACATCCACTTCGTCAAACACCAACGTCGCCGTCTGATCCGCCTCTGAGAGCGCCGATTTCAACGCCAGCATGATCCGTGATGTCTCGCCGCCGGACGCAATCCGGGCTACCGGCTTTGGCGACTCGCCGACATTCGGCGCTACGAGAAACTCGACCTGATCGACGCCGGTCGTGTCAAACGCCAGCGTGTGGTCGAGTCCCGTCGCCAGGCCAGCCGGGTCTTCTCGCTGACTGAGACGCACCTGGAACGCGGCGCCGGCCAGACTCAGGCCGGCCAGTTCCTGCTGCACGCGCTCGGCAAGCTGGGTGGCGGCGTGCTGCCGTGCTGCACTCAAGTCGCCGGCCAGCGCACCCGCCTCCGCGGCGATCGTGGCTTCCATGTCCGCCAACTCCGCCCGGCGCTCGTCGCTATGACTGATGGCGGCAGCCTCGCCGGCGGCAGCGGTCCGAAAGGTCAGGATCTCCTCCACCGTCGCCCCGTACTTGCGCTTTAACGTACGGATCAGTTCCTGCCGGTCGAGGAGCGCCGCCAACCGCGCCGGATCCTCTTCCGTCGTGTCGGCGTAGTGGCGCACCTCCCGCGAAATGTCCTGAATCTCACTGAACGCGGCATCCAGACGGCTCTCGGTCATTGCCTGGGTCGGATCAATGCGCACGATGTCGGCAATTAGCCGCACGGCGCTACCGAGCGTGTCTTCCGCCGAGGTGGCGTCGTCGCCCCCGGCGAGAACGGCGTGCAGTTGACCAGCGAGCAGGCGCAGCTTTTCGGCGCCTGCCAGCACCCGCAGTTCCGCCTCCATGGTTGCTGCTTCCGATTCGGAGAGGGCAGCCCGGTCTATTTCCTCCACCTGAAAGCGCAAAAGGTCTAACCGCCGCGCCGCTTCGCGCTGGTCACCGGAGAGGCGAGCGATCTCCGCCCGCACGCCGCGCAGCCGGTGGACCAGCGCCGCCATACGTTCTCGCCTGGTGGTCAGGCCGGCATAGCGGTCCAGCATCGCCAACTGGTCGGACGCGCGCAAGAGCGCCAGATGCTCCGTCTGACCATGAATGTCCACCAGGCGCTCGCAGACGCGCTGCACGACGGAAAGCGGGACGGCGCGCCCGTTGATGCGGGCGGTGCTGCGGCCGCCACGGGACAGCTCGCGGGCCAGGATGAACGTCTCGTCCTCGCTTTCGAGGCCGAACTCGGCGAATGTTGCGGCCAGACCGGTGTCGTCCGAGACGCGGAAGATACCTTCCACGTGGGCCTGCGTCGCTCCGTCGCGGATCAGATCCGCCCCGGCCCGCCCGCCAAGGAGGACGCCCAGGGCGTCGATAATGATGGACTTGCCGGCGCCGGTCTCGCCGGTGAGCACCGTCAGGCCGCCCTCAAAGGAGAGCTGCAGGTGGTCGATGATGGCGAAATTGCGAATGTCCAGTTCGTCAAGCATCTGCCGTTTCGCCCCGCACTCAGGACCGCGTCTGTAGGCGCGTCGGCAGCGTGGCGTAGAACTCCTGCGGCGGTCGGGTGCGGGCAAAGGTGACGATCGGGCCGGCGACACAGACGTGGACGTGCTGGTCCGGCTGCATCGGGACGTCGACCTGGCCGTCCACCGTCAAGATCACGCCGCCGGTGCCGGTCGCTTTTAACTCCAAATCGTCCGTCGCGGCCAGCAGGAGAGGCCGGAACCAGGAGAGGTGCGGCGCGACGGCCGTGACGACAAAGCCGCGGTACTCCGGCGGCAAAATCGGGCCGCCATTGGAAAGGTTGTAGCCGGTCGAGCCGGTCGCCGTGGCACAGACGATCCCGTCGGCAACGATCTCGCCCAGTCCGGCATTCGCCACGGCGAGGCGGGCCCGGATTGCCCGCGGCTGGTCGCCCCGCGTCAGCGCCACGTCGTTCACGGCGAGGTATTCATGGCCGCGCGTGCCATCGATTTCGAGGCGAACGCTGAGCATGGCGCGCCGCTCCCGCCGAAACTCCCCGGCGAGGACCAGATCAAGCGTGGGCTGCCAATCGCCGGGGCGGCACTCGGTGAGGAAGCCCAAACGGCCAAAGTTGATGCCGAAGATCGGAATCTCCTCTGCCGCGCCGTAGCGGGCGGCACGCAGCATGCTGCCGTCGCCGCCCAATGTGACGAGCAGTTGGGGCGAATGGGTCAGCAACTCTTCTTCCCCGCCTAAGGGAGCGCGGAAGGAAGCGATTCGACGCTCACGCAGGTACCGTTCGATGACGGTGACCAACTCCGCCGGCGCGTCACGCTTGGTCTGGTACAGGAGGCCGACCCGTTCGATCGCCGGCTGCTGCATGCGGTTGTCCCAGTCGGCAGTCATTCAGACCCAGGGTATGTTCGCGACCAGCGCCTCAATGTCGGCTGGTTCCCTCGCCGCGCCAAGTGTAGCATAGGTCAGGTATTCGACATTGCCCGCCGGGCCGCGCAGCGGCGAGACGGCCAGCCCGCGTGGGGGGACGCCAAGCGTCGCCATACTGGTCAACACCTGGGAAACGACAGCGCGTCGCACGTCGGGCCGGCGCACGACGCCGCCCTTCCCGACCAGGGCAGCGCCGGCCTCGAACTGCGGCTTAATCAACGCCACGAGCGTTGCTGCCGGGGCCAGTACGGCCAGTACCGCCGGAAGGACTTTGAGCAGAGAGATGAAGGACACGTCGAACGTGGCGACCGCCGGCGGTTCCGGCAACGCCGTGAGGTAGCGCGCGTTGGTTTCTTCCATCACGATTACGCGCGGGTCGCCGCGCAGCTTGGCGTGCAACTGGCTACGCCCGGCGTCAACGGCGTAGACCCGTAGGGCACCCCGCTGGAGCAGGCAGTCCGTGAAGCCGCCGGTGGAAGCGCCGACGTCGATCGCGACCTGCCCGTTGACGACCAGGCCGAAGGCATCCAGGGCGTGTTCCAACTTCTGGCCGCCCCGGCTAACATACGGCAAGGCCGGCCCGATCCGGGCGACGAGAGCATCGTCGGCGATCGCCGTGCCGGGCTTGTCAACGCGCTTGCCGCCGACGGTGATGCTGCCCGCCATGATCAGCGCCTGCGCCCGCTCGCGACTTTCGGCCAGACCGCGCTGGGTGACGAGCAGATCCAGGCGCGTGCGGGCTGTCATCGGTCATCGACCGGCACGGCTCGCTAACAGCCGCACGACGTGGCGTACCGGCGGGTTTCGACGGTAACCGGCGCCGGACGGGGGCAGATCTTGCCGAACTGGGCGTAGAGGTTGACGATGCGATCGGCCACGGCGCGCCAGCTATAGGCCCGGCCGGCGACCGCCGCCGCACAGCCCATCCGGGCAATCAGTTCCGGCGAACGCAGCAAGCGTCCGATCCGATCGGCAAACGCCGCCTCGTCGCGCGCCGGCACCAGGAAGCCGGTCTCGCCATCTTTGACGGAGAGACCCAGCCCGCCCACCCGAGAGGCGACCACCGGCGTCCCGCAGGCCATTGCTTCCACGGCGACTAGACCGAACGATTCGTAATGCGACGGCACCACGACGCAGTCGGCGGCGGCATAGTAGCGCGGTAATTCGGGCTGCGGGACGGCGCCGAGCAACTGCACAACCTCCGCCAGACCGAGCCGGTCAATCAGTGCGCGCAAGCGGTCCAGTTCGGTGCAACCGCTGGGGTCGTCGTCATCGACGTGGCCACCGCCGATCAGCACGCGCAGGCGCTGCCGCAGGCTCGGATCGTCCTGCACCAGCAACCCGGCGGCCCGTACCAGGGTATCCATGCCCTTCAGCGGCTCGATCCGTCCGACGCTGAAGACGAGTTGCTTGCCGGTCAGGCCGAGGCCGGCTCGGGCCCACCCGCGGTCCCCGGGTTTAAAGATGCTCGTGTCCACACCCAATGGCGCAAGGGAAATCTTGTGCGGATCTACCCGATATTGGGACAGCATATGGTCGCGCTCGACGCTGTTGGCGGCGATGATGCAATCGGCCATATCCATAGCGCGTTGTTCGCCCTGGGCGCGCAATTCGCTATCGGCGGTTTCCCCCTCCCCAATGTGCAGATTCTTGATGCGGGCAAGGGTGTGAAACATCACCAGACTCGGTACGTTCCAGCGCCGGCGGAGGTCGGCCGCCACCAGACCGGAGAGCCAGTAATGGGCGTGGATGCGGTCGTAGCAGACCTGCTCCGCCAGGCGGAACTCGTCGACGTGGGCGGCGAACTCCGGCAGGTGCTGGTAGATCGTTTCCTTATCCATCGGTCCCGGCGGGCCGGCGTCCAGATGGATCACGCGAACACCAGGACCGTCTTCGACGATGCGCGGTCCGTGCCCGAACCGGTGGCGCGTAAAGACGTCGACGGCGAAGTTGCGGCGGGCGAGTTCGCGGGCTAATTGGCGGACGTAGACGTTCATCCCGCCAGTGTCACGCCCGCCGAGTCCGGCCAGCGGGCACGTGTGGACGCTGAGCATTGCGACCCGTTTGGTCCGATCGGTCATGGAACCGCTCCTCTTTTTCCCTGGCAAGCGGCTAGGGCCGGCCCAGCCGGCGCACAGCGCCACCCAGGCGTCCGTACACAGGAATGCGTCGGAACCCTTCAGCGTACCGCACCTTGGCGCGGGCGCCATGCAACCAGCACTGACGCTCGATCGTTTGGACATAATTATCGGGATCCTGGCTGGCGTGCTTACGGATTGCTGCCACTTTGGTATCCCACACGTCGCTCACGTCAACGTACAGGTCGGGCGCAAACATACCGTCGCGGCCGGAACCCAGGTAGGTATCGCAGGCCAGAAGCAGGTCAAGATGCCGGCTCAGCCCGGACGCCGCGACGATGGCGGCCCGTGTGGCGGTGTTCGTGAGCACGTGATCCGGGTGAGAATCTTGCTCCCAGTGGGTGATGATGATGCTGGGATGGTAGTCGGCGAACAGGGAAGCCAGCATCTGGATCAGGTCATCATTGAGCCGCATATGGCGGTCGGTCTGATTGAGCACGGTGACCTGTGCCCCCAGCACGGCGGCTCCCTCGCCTGCTTCGCCGGCTCGCGTTGACCCTAGATCACCAGCCAAACTACAGATCAAGGCCTCGTCGCCCTCCTGCACCTGCCGGGCCAGCGTACCGCCCGCCCAGATTTCAGCGTCGTCCGGGTGTGCCAGCACCGTCAGAATCCGCGCCACCAGTCCGTCACACTCCCCGATTTCGCCACCGTGAGGGAAATTGTACCAGCCCCCGGAACAGCGGTTGCCGACAGGGCCGCGACTGCGGGCCCTGCTCGTCTTGATTCTATGTCGGTGTATGATGGCCTGACGGCCGAGCTCAGCAGCATTCAGAAAGACCGCGCATGCGCACTATCCACATCGTGCCCGCCTTCCACTATGATGTCGCCTATTTGGAGACGTATGACGGCTATTTGCCGCGGGCGCTGGAGCAGTTACTGGCGATGCTGGAACTACTGCGCAGGCAGCCCGCTTACACCTTTGTCGTGGAGCAGGTGATCCTGTTGGAGGCGCTGCTCGTCCGTAACCATGACCTCTTGCCCGAATTGCGGGCCCTGGCCCAGGCCGGACGGCTGGAAATCGCCTGCGGCATGTACGTGATGCCGGACGTCAACATACCGTCGGGAGAATCCTTGCTGCGTCAGGCGATCACCGGCCAGCGCTGGCTGCAATCGCGCCTGGGGGTGACGGCGACCACCTGTTGGATTGCCGACTGCTGGGGCCACCCGAGTAGCTTGCCGGGTCTCCTCCGGCACTGCGGCTTTACGCGCTACATCTTCTGGCGCGGCAAACAACCCTGGCTGGCCAGCAGTGAGTTCCACTGGCGTGGGCTGGACGGCAGTACGGTGCTCTGCCATTGGACGCCGTTCGGCTACGGGGCGGTGCGCTTCCCCGAACAGGCGCCGGTAGCAAATGCGCTGGATCAAGCCCTGGCGCCGCTGTCGGCAATTGGTCAACTGGTCGAGAAGGCGGCGGATTTTGCCGCCACAACGCAGATCATGCTCGGCAACAGCGGTGACTTTGCCCCTCCCCAGAGCAGCACGGTGGCAAGTATTGAGGCACTGAACCACGCCGAGGCCGCCGGAACGCAGTACGTCTGTTCGACGCCGGCGCGCTTCTTCGACGCCGTCGAAGCGGAGGGACGAGCACTTCCCGAATATGGAGGAGAGTTCAACCCGGTATTTCAAGGGACCTATAGCAGCCGCATCGCCCTCAAGCAACTCAACCGGCGGCTGGAGTCGGCGCTCGGCGCGGCGGAGAAGGCCAATGTCTTGCTCTGGCTGGACGGCGGCGACTATCCGGCGGCGCAACTGGAGGAAGTCTGGCGAATCACCATGGTCAATCAGTTCCACGACATTATCGCTGGGACGA
This sequence comes from Chloroflexota bacterium, assembly GCA_051003235.1. Lineage (GTDB taxonomy): Bacteria > Chloroflexota > UBA4733 > UBA4733 > UBA4733 > UBA4733. Next base: position 34,167 of record JBPCLN010000381.1, read on the forward strand.
TCATTGACGCCGCTTACGAGGAAGCGGTCGCTCAGTACCGCACCGCCGACAAGCTGGTGACGCGCCTGCTCATGGATGCCGTGGACCGGGCGACAGCCCGGCGCGTCGGCCACCACGGCGGCATGAGCGTCCTGGTCTTCAATAGCGTGCCGCGCCCGCGCACGGAGATTCTGCGCCTCAATACGCTGGCCATCGGCTGGTCCGGCTATCGGGTGATCGACGCCGCCGGCAACGATCTGCCGGTCCAGATCGCCGACCGCGAATTGCTCTTTGAAGCAACGTTGCCACCGCTCGGCTATGCGGTATTCGGCTTGCGCACCGCCGATACCGCGGCGGACCGTTCGCGCGTCGGGACGGTCCAGGCCCCGCCAACCCATGCGCCGGGCCCGCGCGGCACGCCCACCGGCGAGGCGGTTCCGGTCCGCCACATTGACACCGATGACTTTCGCCTGGCGATTGAAGGCGGCGTCATCACCAGCCTGGTCGATAAGTCCTCGGATCACCAGTTCGTTGACCCGCAGCGCCCCTTTTGGAACGATCTGGCGCTGCAAGTCGACAACGGCGACCTGTGGCTGCTCAACGAAGGGCCGCTCAACGGCAACGTCCGCACCACCACCCCGGTATATGACCCCTACCCGCAATCGCCGACACCGGAGGAGCGTGTCTTTCGGGGCGGCATTCATTCGCATCGGGCGAAGGTGACGAGCGAACTGGTTGAAGCGGGACCGCTCCGCACGACGATTCGCGCCCGTGGCGCTTTACGCTTCTGGCAACTACGCGTCGAGTTCACCCAGCAGATCGTGATCTACCACCATCAGCGTCGCATCGACTTTCGGACGGAGTTGACCGGCCACGGCAAGCACTACCGCGTCCGGGTCGCCTTCCCGACGACGATCCGGCAGGGGCGCATCGTCCATAGTGTGCCGTTTGGGCAACTGGAACGGCCGGAGGGCGAGTTCCCCAGCCAGGGTTGGCTGGCCTATGGCGACGAGGCCTCGACGGTGTATCTGTGCAATCGCGGCCTGCCCGGCGCCAACGTCACCGATGGCGTCATGCTGCTGTCCCTGTTACGCTCGGCGGCCATGGAATACAAGGGTGTCAGCTCCCTGGCCTTCGAAGACGGCGTCCATCACAGCTTCAGCTACAGTGTGATTCCCGCCGACGCCGCCCATCCGGTCCAACCTTGGTGGGAAGCGGAGGCCCTCAACAGTCCGCCCCTGACGATGGCCGCGGCCGACGTACGCCCGGGCGTGGAGCCCCGCCTGCGCCTGGAGCCGAGCAACGTGGCGCTGAGCGCCCTCTACCGCGACGGCGACATCGTCACCGCGCGGCTCTACGAAGCGGCGGGCACCCCCTGCACGGCGGAGCTATGGATGGCCGGCCTGCAGAGCTGCACGGAGACCGACGCCCTTGTCCTTACCGGAGCCTCCTTGCCGGTACGGGATGAAGCCGTCCACCTGGCGTTTGGGCCCTTTCAAATCCGGACCCTGCGGCTGCACCTTTCCCGCGTCGCAGCACGGGCGGAACGCAGCCTGAGCGGTCGCTAGCCTTAAGAATTTGTAAAGTGCGTGGTAAAATTGGGGCCCGGAATCCCGAGCGATCTATTGCCGATCTGGTGAAGGAGGAATTCTCTATGGCTATTGATGACGTCCTATCGCGTCGATTGCTGTTGCGTCGGGCCGGTTTGATGGCGGCCGGCGCGGCCGCCCTGCCGCTCTTCGCCGCCTGCGGGGCGGGCGCGACGACGACAGCAACTAGCGGGGCGGTGTCGAGCGCGGCGACGGCGACGGCGGCCGTCGCGGCAGCGCCAACGACAGCGGCGACCAGTAGCGCCGCGACGGCTAGCGCAGGCACCGGCCCCAATGCGACCGCCACGGCCCAGGCCGCGATTCCCAAGGTGGCGCCCGGTGCGTTCTTGTTCTCTACCTACGGCAGCGACGCGGAAGGCAAAGTGTGGGACCAGGCGATCGCGGCATTTAGCAAGGTCCACCCCGATATCAAGGTGCAGCACGACACGCCGGCCGACTTTTACAACAAGGTGCTGGTCGAGGCGGCAGCAGGCACGCCCAGCGACGGCATGATGTTCGAGACCAAGCGCATGCCGAACTACATCACCCAAGCGTTTTTCTTGCCGTTGGACAAGTATGTTGCGACCTCCAAGGTGACGAACGAGAAGGACTTCTTTCCCTTCTCCTGGCGGAAGGCCCAGCTCAACGGCAAGCTGTATGGGATCGCCTGGGACGAGGCGCCCGCCGTGCTGTTCTACAGCGTGGACTCCTTCCAGAAGAATGGCGTCGACCTACCGCCGAAGACCTGGGGCACGCCCGACTGGAACTGGCAGAAGTTCATCGACGTCTGTCAGAAATTGACGAGCAAGGCGGGGGCGAGTCCGTCCTTCGCCATCCGCCAGTCCAACTGGTGGATCTACTCCCTACCCTGGATCTGGAGCAACGGCGGCGATATCCTGAACGCGGACTTTACCAAGAGCAATATCACGGCGACCAGCGCCGTGGAAGGCTTCCAGTACGGCTACGACCTGCGCTGGAAATACCAGGTCAATCCGACGCCGGCGGATCAGAAGCAAAAGCAGGAGGAAGACTTCAATCATGGTTTGCTCGCCATGATCCCCACCAACGCTGCCTTTGGCGTTGTTGCGCGCACGCAATTCACCAGTGTGAAGTGGGACGTCGCCCCGTACCCGACCGGTAGTGCCGGCGCCTTCACGCGTAGCCCGGCCGACGCCGTGACGATCGCCGCCGAGTCGAAGGTGCCGGACAAGGTCTGGGCGTTCAACGAGTGGGTGACGAGCGTCGATGGATTGACGATTATGATGCAACAGGGTCGCGTCCCGACGCGCACGGAGGTGGCCTACGGCGTCTATCTCAAGCAGCAACCGGCAATTAACTGGCAGTTGATGGCCGACGCCTCCAAGGACCATCAGAAGAATCAGCCGGTGACCGACAAGTTCCAGGAGACCGACAAGCTACTGAGCGATAATTGGGGTGGTCCAGTCTTCGACAAGAACACCGTCACGCCGCAGCAGTTCACGCAAAAGGTGGACGGGCCCCTCAATGATCTCATGCATCAGGCCACCTTCCGCCGCGTCATCAAAGCCTGACCGTCATCGGGTGATCGTGGCCGGCCCTTCCCATGCGGCATACTGGTTGAAAGCAGGGAGGGGCCGATGCGCGGACGACTACGATTCGTACGGTCAGTCGGCGACTTCTTGCAGAAATTCGGCAACGACTGGGCCTTTAATCTCTGTACGCTGCTGGCGTACAACTTTCTCACGGCGATCTTCCCGCTATTCCTGGGCATCCTGGCGCTGGGGGCCTTCGTACTGCCGCCGGCCCAGTTGCGCGATCTGGCGACGGCGCTGACCGACGCCCTCCCCAATGGCGTCACCAGCCAAAACGGCCTCAATGTCAATCTCTACACTATGCTGGTGGACTTCCACAAGGCGTCCAAACTGACGGCAATCATCAGTTTTGTGGGCTTCATCTGGACCGGCTCCAACCTCTTCAGCGCGATGGAGAATTGCTTCAGCATCATCTTTCGTACGCGGGGTCGCGATCCGGTGCAGCAGAAGCTCATGGCGATCGGGATGGTGTTCCTTTTTGCCGTATTGGCGCCCCTGGCGGTCCTGGCAGCCACGTTCAGCGGCCTGTTCCCGCGTCTCGCCGCGGCGCTCGGGCACGTGCCCGATAATGGCGTGCTGTTGGCGGCCGGCGGCTACGTCCTGGGAGCAGGCGTCTCTTTCCTCCTATTCTTCTTGATCTACCAGGTCGTGCCGAACCGGCGCATGTACCCGCACGAAGTCTGGCGCGGCGCGTTGGTCGCGGCTCTCCTGTTCGAAATCGTTAATGTCGCCTTCCCGTTTTATGCCGGACGCTTCATGTCCCATGCCTGGTTCGGGCAGGCCCTGTTGGTCTTCGGTATTCTCGCCTTCTGGTTCTGGGTGGTATCGCTCGTGTTTGTGCTGGGCGCCGAACTGAACTCCTTTTTGGCGCTACGGCAACGAGCCCTGCCGGCCGACGTTGCCGGCCTGGTGCAACTAGAAGCGCAACGCGCCGTCGCCGCCCAGGCCCTGCCCAACGGGGGGTGGCTGCCGGCGACGCGGGTGCCGATCACCGGCCCCTCCTTATGGCGGCGCGTGGGACAGTACGGTCATTCGCGCTGGCCGCGCCGCGCGGCCGCCCCGCCCCGGCCGGAAGGGCGCCCTACGGATACCAGTCCGACCGGCTGAGCGGCAGGCCGCTCTGACCCTGCTTGGACTTGACGAGGAGTGATTGGTAGAGACTCTGGTTGCCGTGATCGAAGCGGTAGGCGGAACCAGCCATATAGAGACGCCAGATGCGATACGTCACTTCGTCCTTGAGCGAGCGCACTTCGTCGTGATGGGCCTCCAGCCGGCGCACCCATTCGCGGAGGGTCAGGGCGTAATGCTCGCGCAGGCTTTCCACGTCGCGCAATTCGAAGCCCGCCTGCTCCGCGGCACGCACGGTGGTGCTGATTGTCTCCAACTCACCGTCGGGCCAGACGTACTTGGCGATAAAGGAACGGCCGGAATGCCCCTTGTCGTCCATGGCCTGACAGATTCCATGGTTAAGAAATACACCGCCAGGCCGCAACATAGACCAGCACCGGCGAAAGTAGCTGGGCAGTTGGGCCTCCCCGACGTGTTCGAACATACCGACGCTGACCAGTTTGTCGTACCGTTCCTCAGCGTCGAGTTCGCGGTAGTCGCGCAGTTCGACCCGGCAGCGGTCCGCCAGCCCAGCCTCTTTGATGCGCGCATTGGCGAAGTCGGCTTGACGGGCGCTCAGGGTGATGCCGGTGGCGTAGACACCATACTGCTGCGCGGCGTGCAGCACTAACCCGCCCCAACCGCACCCGATGTCCAGCAGGGCCTCGCCCGGCCGGAGGCGCAGCTTGCGGCAAATGTAGTCCAACTTGCGCGCCTGCGCCGCCTCGATTCCCTCGTCGGGCGAGGCGAAATAGGCGCAGGAATACACCATGCGACTGTCCAGAAACTGCGCGAAGAATTCGTTGGATTGGTCATAGTGGTAACTCACGACCTGGCGATCGCGCTCCAGCGAATGGGCGCTGCCCCGCAGACGCAACCCGTGCGTGGCGAGGCGGTGCCTTCTGGCCGCGGGCAGCGTGAACAGCCGCTTGGCCCGTTGCAACTTGCCGCCCAGACCGACCTTGCGATCGGCAAAGAGGTCTTCGACGGTGGGGAAGGCCGCTTCGATACTCCCTTCGATGTCGAAGTCGTCGAAGATATAGGCTTCTCCGAGAGCAAGGTCATCGGGCGGCCAGAACATTGAGCGGAGGGCGCCGGGATGGCGCATCTGGAGGGTAAAGCGGGCTGGTTCGCCCGGTGTGGGCTCCCAGCGGCTGCCGTCCCAAAGTTGCACGGCAAAATCGCGGCGGTGTTCCTCGCCGAAGAGTACCTTCAAGAAGGCCAGCGTCTCCTGCGCGGCCCGATCGGTCTCCGTTGCCTCCCGTAACACCATCACCGCAATCCTCTCTACCGGCTGGTACGGCCTTCCCGCGTGCCGTCTGCGCCGCGAGGGCACGACGGCAGTATAGCAAGCGTTGAGTCTTCCGCGGCCGGGAGTGGACAACAACCGCCTTTATTGACTACTCTTGTCGGTGTGGCCGTGCCGGCGTGGGCCCGTTGCCCAACGTGACAATGGCAGGCCGAGAGTGATTCGAGGAGGCAGTCCGTTATGGCCTACGAAGTCCCCGCCTTACCGTATGACTACGCCGCGCTGGAACCGCACATCGACGAGCAGACGATGCGCATCCATCACGACAAGCACCATGCTGCGTATGTCACAAATCTGAACAACGCCCTTGCCAACTCGCCGGAGTTGGCGAACCTGCCGGTGGAGCAGTTGATCCAGCGGTTGGATACGGTGCCGGAAGCCGCGCGCACCGCGGTGCGGAATAACGGCGGCGGTCATGCCAACCATAGCTTCTTCTGGAAGATCATGGGGCCGAATGGCGGTGGGCCCCCCAGCGGTGAGTTGGGCGCTGCCATTGACAGCACGTTCGGCGGCTTTGCCCAGCTCAAAGAGAAGGTTGCGGCGGCGGGAGCGACCCGCTTCGGCAGCGGCTGGGCCTGGCTTTCCGTCGAGTCGGGCGGCAATTTGCGCGTCGAAAGCACGCCAAACCAGGATAGCCCGCTGATGGAAGGGCGCACACCGATTCTGGGCGTCGACGTCTGGGAGCACGCCTACTACCTGAAATATCAGAACCGCCGGCCCGACTATCTCGCCGCCTGGTGGAACACCGTGAACTGGGACGCTGTCGCTCAGAACTACGCCAAAGCCAAGGGGCGCTAGGCCCTCACCTCTACCCTCCCCCAGAATTGGGGGAGGGTGGCTCGCCGCAGCGAGCCGGGTGAGGGACCTACTTGCTCGGGACGAGGAAGCGCAGCACTCGTCCGCCGGGACGGATTGAGCCGCGGCAACACTCACAATAGCGTGTCGGCGCCGCACCTGCGTTGTGCAACCGGGCCCCTTGTTGCAGTAAACGCGTCCAGCAAAGATCACAGGCCCAGACCAGATGTGCCATGTTCACTCCCTCAGGACCAACCTAATGCACATTCTGTGCCGCGCCGCTTAGGACGGCTGCCGCAGTGTTTCTTTGGCGCTGTTGGTGCCCCGTGCTTCCTGAGGTTGGACTGGCTGCATGGCTGGGCGGAAGCCCCATAGGGCCTGCCGATATTCGGCCCTGGTCGCTTGTAATTCAACGCCGAAGCGCACGTGCGACGCTTGCCCAGGTTGCTCGGTGGTCGGTTGCATGACACTTTCCCAACATTGCGGCGGGATTACCGGCCCTTACCGCATTGCTACTTTTACACGGTACCTCGCGTGGCGCAAGTCAGTAGCCAGAATGGGCCGTTACAACAGACGATTTGGCGGCCTTCCCTGCCGCTGCATACTCACCACGCCCGTGCCGCCGACTGCTGCCTGGGGCATAACGGTTGGTTGCGCCGATGGTAACAAACGGACGACCGTTACAGCCCGACACGGAAGATTACGGCGGCGATAACGGCCGCCAGCACCAGCGCCACGATGACCAGAACAATCATGCGCAAGGCTGGACGGCGGCGGCGTTGCGATTCCGCCTCGTTCGCCGCGCGTGCGGAGGTGATGGCTGTGGGCGCGGTTGGTCGCCCGGACGCCGTTTGCTGGGCGATATCCGGTAGCGGTCGCGTCACCGCCGCCCGAGGCGCGGTCGTGCCGTCGCCGACCATCTTCGCGATCACGACCGTAGCATTATCCGGCGCGCCGCGAGCGAGCACGGATTCGATCAAGGCGTCGCTGCCCGCCGCTGCCGAGTGCGCACAAGCCTGAGCGAGTTCGTCCGCACTGACGAGCGTGTGTACGCCGTCCGAGCAAAGGAGGAGCGCGTCACCGGCAACGAGGGGGCAGGCCCCCGTGTTGGTGACGACCTCCGGTTCGAGGCCAAGGGCGCGGGTGATGAGATTGCGACTGGTCGAGCGATGCGCTTCCTCCGCCGTGAGGCGTCCGGCCAGCACTTCCTCCGCCACCCAGGAGTGATCGGTGGTCAATTGGCGCACCTGACCGTCGCGGACGAGATACATGCGGCTGTCACCGACGTGGACGAACTGGGCTTGCCCATCGTGAATGTGGACGCAGGTGACGGTCGTTCCCATGCCGCGGTGTGTGGCTTCGGTGAGGGAGCGCTGATAAATGTTGGTGTTCGCCACCGCCACGGCGGCCGATAGGGCCACGCCGTCCTCCGCCGCCAGCAGTACCTGTTCGACGGCCATCGTGGCGGCCACTTCACCGGAGGCGTAGCCGCCCATACCGTCGGCGACTACACACAGCGCGCCACCATCGGGGAGGTTAGTGCGGATGGCATAGCGATCTTCATTGGGGGAGCGCACTTTGCCAATATCGGACCGCCCTGCCACGTCGAGCCTCATGGCGGGAGTATACCGTGCTATTATTTCGCACCCGGCGGCACAAGCGAAGGCGGAGGCGATCATGACGGAACGGATCAGGAACAGCGTCGGCATCTGGGCCTTCGGCTCTAACGCCACCCGGTTTGTCCCCGGCGGCTATCACCCCGCCGCTAACCAGGAAAGTATGGAGCAACGGACGGAACGCGCCGTTGCCGGGCTCAGCGACCTGGTGGACAGCTTCGAATATCACTACCCAACGGAGATCGACGAGCGCAACGTCGGGGCGATCCAGCGCATTCTGGGAAAGAAGGAGATTTACTGTCTCGCCCTGGGCCTCTTCTCGGTGCCGGAGTACGCGCTGGGTTCGTTGATCAATCCCGATCGTGCCCTGCGTCAACGCGCGCTGGACACGGCGAGGGCCGGCATTGACATGGCCGCGCAGCTGAAAGCCCATTTCATCATCTGGCCGGGCGCGGAAGGCTATAACTATCCGTTCCAGGCCGACTACAGGCAGATGTGGGACGACTTCATCGACGGGATGGCCCAGTTGGTGACGCACGCGCGCAGCAAGGGCGTGAAGGTCCTGCTGGAACATAAGAATAGCGAACCGGCCATGCGCATTCTCATGCGTGATCTGGGCATGACGATGTGGTTGATCCGCAAGATTGCCGATCGCGGCGTCGACACCAGCAACGTTCAGGTGAATATGGACTGGCAACACCTGATTATGAACGGTGAGAACCTGCCGGAATATGCCATGCTCCTGCACCAGGAAGGCCTGCTGGGCCACCAGCACGGCAATAGCGGCTGGGGCCAGTTCGATGACGACAACATGGTGGGGGCTTCCTTCTTTATGCAGACCCTCGCTCTTGCCAAGGTGCTGCAAGAGGTCGGCTACGGTAGCCACGGCGAACGGATCGGCTACGACCTGTTTCCCTACACGGAAGATCAGGTGGCGGCGGTACGCCAGAGCATTGTCCAGTGGGAGTTCATCGACCATCTAGCCCGAAAGATCGACAGCGCGGCGCTCTACGCGGCGCAGCAGCAGCGCGATGCGGTGCGCGCGTACCAGGTTGTCTACGAGGCCCTGGGCCTCGACCAACAATTTATCGCCGGGCTGAGGCGGGAAGGTTAGATTTCTGGAAATAGGGGAGACTCTTTGCGCGCCACCGTCACCGATGCGCCGCAGGTCATTCATTCGTTGCCCGGACGGGTGCGGCTGCGCGTTGGGTACCTATCTCTTCGGGCTGAGGAGGCCCTCGAACAGCAGGTTCTGGCGCTTAAGGGCGTGCATGGCGTTCGCGCCAACCGCCATACCGGCAACGTATTGGTGCTCTTTGATCCCCAACGCACCAATGAACGCGCCGTTGTCGCCGCCGCCACCCTTACCGATCCAGGTGAGCGTCCTACCGTTGAGGAGAGTGTCACTCCGCAGGCCGAAGCGCGCGCGCCGCATGCCCTGGTGGAACGCGCCGGCCTGCCCGTGCCCTTCGGTGGCACACTCCCCCTCGGGCCGGTCCAGCGGGCACGGATCACCGTCCGCGGCCTCGATCGTGACCCGAAAATGGCGCAGCGAGTCGTGGAACGGTTGCAGCGCCATCCTGGCATTCGCGCGACCGCCAATGCCCTGACCGGACGCGTTCTGGTGGAGTTTCGGGATCACCAGACGGAGCTCGACGACGTCCTGGCGACGATCGCCGATGTCGAATTGCCTGATCTTGGCGTCGAGGACCGACCGGCGCATCCGCTTGATCCGGCGCCGCTGGTGCAGAGCGCCGCCCGTTTGGCCGCCGTGGGTCTCGGCTTCCTGCTGCTGGCGGGCCGGCGGACGGTCGTCGGTGGGGAGATAACGGCGCTGTCGTCCGGCGCTGCCGGCACGGCCGGAATCATTTCGATCGTCCAGGCCTTTCCACTCACCCGCTTTGGCCTGCGCGAACTGCTCGGGCGGAACGTCACCGACTTCGCCGTTGGCGGCATCAACATTGTCGCCCTGTCGCTGTCGGCCAACCCGCTGGGCCTCGCCCTCGCCGGCGCGGAAGCATTACGTCTGGTGACGGAAGTCAGCGCGCGGCGCGCCGCCTGGCGGCAGCACGAGCAGACGGAAGCCGATCGCCTGCCGGCCCATGCCGGCGCCATGGTGCGCCTCGACGCCGGGGACCGGGCGCCGCTCAACGCCACCGTCGTGGAGGGCGTGGCAACGGCGCTTGGGTCGGACGGCTTGCCGGCGCCGTTAGTCGCCGGCGCGCAGATCATGGCCGGCGACCGTATCTATGGTGGTCCACTCCTGGTGAAACTGCAAAGCGATACGCCGTTTCCGCTGGAGGAGCGTACGACGCCGCCGGCGCCAACCATGCTCGATCGCTACAGCACGACTCTGGCGCCGGTGTCGCTTGCCTACGCCGCGAGTATCGGCGTGCTCACCCGCTCCCCGCTCGGCGCGCTTGCTGGTTTGGCGCTGGTCAATCCGCGCGCAGCGCTCATCGGCGCCGAAGCGGCGACGACCGGGGCCGCGGCCCGCATGCTGCGGGCGGGCGTGGTCATCGCCGGCACGCGACCGGAGCGCGGCGGGCGCCTGCCGGATGTGTTGATCATTGACGCCCCACGTGTGCTGACCGACGGTCTGGAAGCGTCCGGGGCGGTACCGCTGACCGACGGATATGATGCGGACGCGGCGCTCACCCTGGCCGCCGCGGTGGCGGCGGCAGCCGGTTCCCCCTGGGGCGGCGTGTTTCGCGCTTCGGCGGATATAGACGTCCGGGATGGCACGTTTGACGGTAGCACGGCTACGGCACTCCTGGATGGTGTCCGCTATACCCTCGGGCCGGCCGGCGAGCACGACCTTCCGGCGACACAGCATCAGCGGGTACGGGGCGGCATCCTCCTTGCCTTGCGCCGGCAAGACGAGGACCAGCCGCTCGCCCTCCTGGCGTTGCGTCCCCGTCTCGCACCTGGCGCGTTGGGCCTGATTCGCCTCTGCCAGCGTCACGGGGTGAAGGTGATCATCGCTTCCCGCGGCAATCGCGCTGCCGCGATGGCGCTCGCCCGGCGCGTGGGGCTGCCGCTCCTCCTGGATGGGGACCTGGCGATGGCCGTACGGGCCCAACAGAACCGCGCGGCGGTGGTCGCGGTGTTGTCGGACAGTGCGCAGGCGGCGGAAGCGTTCGCCGCCTGCGATCTCGCCATCGGTTTGTCCACTGGGCCGACCAACCGCTTCGCGGCGCGCGCCGACTTGTTGGCGCCGGACCTGGCGGCCGTTGGCGCGATCATCGCCACGACGGCGCGCGCCCGATCGGCCACGCGCGATGCTGTCGCTTGGTCGACCGCTGCGAATGTCATCGGCGCAGTGTGGGGGCTGGCGGGACGGCCGGGATTTGAGCGGGCCTCTCTTGGCGTCACCGGCGCCGCGCTCCTAGCCATTGCCGATGGCTGGGCGCGATTGCGGGGCGGCGCGCGCCCGCGCTCGGCAATGGCGCGGGTGGTCGACCCGCAGCCGGAACGGTGGGGGCGCCGCCCGATTGATCAGGTGCTGGCGACCTTTGGTTCCTCGCCGGACGGCCTGAGCACACTGGAAGCGGCGGCGCGGGAGCAGGCGATCACCTTGCCGCAGGCTCGCCATACGCTCTGGCAGACGCTCTGGGTGCAGCTCCGTACGCCGATCACCGCGATCCTCCTCGTCGGCGCCGGCGTTTCCGCCGCCCTGGGTTCGCCGCTCGATGTGCTGCTAATCGTCGCGACGGTCGGCGTCGGCGTGGCGGTTGGCGCCTGGCAGGAGGGGCGGGCCGGCGAGTCGGCGGCGGCGCTGAGCCGTTTGAGCGCCGCCACTGGTCGGGTCCTGCGTGACGGCACACCGGTGCTCCTCACCGTCAATCACATTGTGCCGGGGGACGTGCTCCTGCTGGCTCCCGGCGATCATGTGACGGCCGACGCGCGACTCTTGACTTCCCATAGTCTGGAGGTGGACGAGTCGGCCCTGACCGGGGAATCGCTGCCCGCTCCGAAGGCCCCGGACGGGCTGACGGGAGGCAGCCGGATGGTGCTGGAAGGCAGCGATGTCACGGTCGGCAGTGGTCGCGCCATCGTCATCGCCGTGGGGCGAAGCACTCGCCTGGGGGCGACCGCCGCCGCCCTCGATACCGACGAGAGCGAAGCCAGCCCTCTGGCGCAACGGTTGAGCGGTCTCCTCGGTCAGATATTGCCGGTGGCGGGAGTCGGGGGCTTGCTCGTCATTGCCTCCGGCTTCGTCCGCGGGCAACCGATGCTGCCGCAAGTGGCGATTGGCGCGAGCATCGCCATTGCGGCGGTGCCGGAGGGGTTGCCTTTGCTCTCCGGCGTCGGCCAGGCCGCCGTGGCCGCCCGGCTCGCTGGGCGTCAGGCATTGGTGCGGCGCCTGGGGGCGGTCGAAGCGCTCGGGCGCGTCGATGTCGCCTGCACCGACAAGACCGGAACCCTCACGGAAGGGAAGCCGGCACTGACGGTCGTTGCCGGTCTGGCGCGGGATGTTGCCCTTGGGGCTGGGTCGCCATTGCCCCTTCCCCGGGCGCTGCGCGATGTTCTGATCGCCGCGGCGCTGGCCAGCCCCCATCCCGATCACCCCACCGCAGCAGCGCATCCGACCGATATCGCCGTCCTAGCCGGCGCGGAACGGGCCGGTCTGTCCGGTGCCGTGCGTCAAGAACGCACGGCGGAGGCGCCATTTGATCCGATTCGCGCCTTCCATGCCTCAATCGCCGGTGGGAAGCTGCACGTGAAAGGCGCCACCGAGGCGCTGTTGCCGCGCTGTGGTCGGCAGCGCGTGGGCGGGCACGACCGCCAACTGGATGTCGAGGGGCAGGCGCGCTGGCGTGCCCGCGCGGAGGCGCTGGCGGCGCGCGGACTCCGCGTGCTCATGGTCGCGGAGGGCGCCGCCGATCAGTCCGTCGATGCCCCGGCGGCGCTGACGGCCCTCGGTTTCGTCGGCATCAGCGACCCGCTGCGGCGCAGCGTGCCGGGGGCGGTGGAGCGCTGCCGCGCCGCCGGGATCCGCGTGATTATGGTGACCGGCGACCACCCGGCAACGGCGGCCGCGATCGCCCACGACGCCGGCATCCTCAATGCCGCGCCGGCGCGGATGGGCCACGCCGACGCGGTGATGTCTGCCATGTTGACGGGACCGGAATTGACCGACCTGGACGATGACGACCTCGCCGCTCGGTTGGCCAATGTGGCGGTGATTGCGCGGGTGACGCCACTTGATAAGTTGCGCATCGTGGAGAGCCTGCAACGGCGTGGCCACACTGTGGCGATGACCGGTGATGGCGTCAACGATGCGCCGGCGCTTCGCCTGGCCGATGTCGGCGTGGCAATGGGGCGCAGCGGCACGGAAGTCGCCCGCCAGGCGGCTGACGTCGTCCTTGCCGACGACGATTTTGCCACCCTGGTGGAAGCGTTGGTGGAGGGCCGCAGCTTCTGGCGCAATATCCGCCGTGCGCTCGCCTTATTGCTCGGCGGCAACCTGGGCGAACTGGGCCTGGTAGTTGGCGCGAGTCTCATCGGGCTGCCGGCGCCGCTAGTCACCCGCCAGATTCTGGCCGTGAACCTCATCACGGACGCCCTGCCGGCGTTGGCGGTGGCGATGCAACCACCGGCGCATCGTCACCTGGCCGACCTCGCTCGGGAGGGTGAGCAGGCGTTAGACCGGCCGTTGCGCAACGAGGTGGTAAAGTGGGGCGCCCTGTCCGCGGCGCCGGCGCTCGCCGCCTTCGCCCTGGCCTTGCCGGCCGGACTGCCGGGGGCGCGGGCGGTCGCGCTGGCAACCATCGTCACCACTCAGTTGGTGCAGACGCTGGATGCCGGGCGCAGCGAAGGCGGGCTGCACCGATCCGTCTTGACCGCCGTGCTCGCGTCGGGCGGCGTTCTGGTCGCCGGATTGACCCTGCCGCCCTTACGGACGCTGCTCGCCATTGGCGCACCAACGCCTTTTGGCTGGGTCCTGATTGGCGGCGCGACTTTATCCACGCTGCTCTTGAATCGGGCGCTGCCGGAACAGTCGGAACTGCCCCGGCCGATGCCGGCGTTGCCCGGCCGTCCAGCATTGAAGATGTTGCCGATTGCGCCGTCAGGACCGTAGGCAGTGCCCGGTAGCGGCTGACGCGGCCGGGGTGGCACGGTAGTATCAGCAACCAGTCAATCGGGGACCGAAGGGGGAACGTACGGTGGGGGGCCTATTCAATTTTCTGGCGCGAGGCGCCGGACTGATCCTCGGAGCGGAGGCGGTGCAGGAGGCGACGGAGCGATTGAATGCAGGGGCGCGTCCTGTCCTGAAATCGGCGATCCGGGCCGGCATGTCGGCCGGGGAACGCCTGGAGACGTGGACCGCCGGCGCCCGGGAGCAATTCGAGGACCTCATCGAGGAGGCACGGGCCGAGCACCAGCGGGAGGAAGACCAACGCGGTCGCTGAGGGGCGTGAGCGTGTCCCGCACGCCCGGCGAATAAATTCGCCGGGCGCCCTGCCCTGCACCGACCGAAGGTTACGGTCTACTCTACATGTCCAGTGCCGGACGCTGCCAGTACTTCCAGCCAGATGTCGTGCACATGCAGCACGTCGTGCAAGCTGTGGACGACGGTTGCCCAGTGGTACTGACGCTGCAAGCGCTGGGCGGTGCTGCACTTGCTGCAGAGCAGGATCACGCGGGCATGCTGCCTGGCGGGATGCACCTCCAGGTGGCGGACCATCACCGAAGGTGGCATGCACGGGTTGTCAAGATCGGCGACCAGCAGATCAACGTCCAGCGGGATTGGTCGCTCCGCCGTGGCGATCTCCGTGTCAATCGTGACGTGGTGCTGACCGCCCTCCACTTCCAGGCCGGCCCGCAGCATCGCACCGATCTCCTGCGACGTAGACAGAATGTGCGCTCGCACGCCGAACCCCCATCCGATAGATCGATAGCAGGGCGGCAAGAATGGGGCCATGGCCGGATGCCTGGATTGCTCACCTACTCCGCGTGAGGGCAACGAGTGGTGTTGGACTGAACGCCCGAAAACACTACTGTGCCGGCGTGTTGAGGGTATTGGTGGTGCACCCCGCCAGACCCAGCGGCGTGGAGGTGAAGCCGGTGGTGTAGTGCGTCCCCAGGTCGGTCCAGGTGCGGCGCACCCGCTCCCCCTGCCCTGGTCCCGTCCAGGTCATGGTCACCGGCTCCTGGCTGGTGTTGCTGATGCGCTGCGTCTGGTTCGTCGGCCGGTAGCTGATCGTCAGCGGCTTGCCCAATCCCGCCCCATCGTTGCCCGTCTGGTTCCCCGCCGCATCGTAGCTATAGGTGGTGGTCGAGGGGTTGGTCCCGGCCGCGCCATAGGCAATGATCTGGTTCAGGGTGCCGGCGGCGGTGGAGCTCAGGTCGTTCTCGTTGCTGTGCGGCACCCCCTGGCTGGGATCGCTGACGATCGTGCCCGCGCTGTTCTGGGGATCGGCCACGATCTGGGTGCGGTTGCTCGTCCCGTCGTACTGGTAGACATAGTCGTGCACCACACTGCCGTCGGATTGCTTCGTCACCAGCCACTTGCCGAGCCGGTTCAGCGGGTCATAGGTCATCGTCCCGTTGACGTTGGCCGCCGTCCCCGCCGGACTCCTCAAGGTCTCCTGGTAGCTGTAGGGCAGCAGCGTGTCCCCACCTCCCGGCTTGGTGTAGGTGTAGCTGAAACTGCTCAACACCGTCTGGACGGCGTTCGTGCCCACGATGCTCGTCAGCCGCTCACTGTTGTCGTAGCGCTGGGTCATGGTCACGCCATCGGGGTAGGCGGTGCTGGTGCGGTGGTTGTTCTGGTCGGAGCGGAAGATCGTTTGCTTGCCGCTCTCCGTCAGGCTCGTCAACTGGTCGCCGGCGTTGTAGCCGTAGCTCACGGCGAGCGGGCTGCCCGGCACGGTGGCGCCGTCGGTCAGGGCAGTCAGGTTGTTCACCGGGTCGTAGCCGTAGCCGAACGTCCCGCCGCCGGCCGGCAGCGCCTTCTGGATCTGGCGGTTGCGGGCGTCGTACTGGTAGCTGGTGGTTCCCGTGCTGTCCGTCATGCTCCGGCCGTTGCCGTCGGCGTCGGGGACAGAGCTCACGTTGCCGGCGGCGTCCGTCGGGTAGCTGAGCGCCGTCAGCCGGTCCAGGTTGTCGTAGCTGTACGTCCGCTGCTGCCCCTTGCCGTCCGTCACACTGCTCGTCCGCGAGAGCGCGTCGGGCGCGATCACCGTCGGCTGGAGCGGCAGCGGCGGGATGATCTGGGTAAGGTTGCCCGCCGGGTCGTAGCGATAGGCGGTGGTGTTGCCCCGCGCGTCGATCACGTGGTCCACCGTCCCGTTGCTGTTGTAATACACCTGCGTCTGGTTCTGGCTCGGCAACTGGTTGGTGAACAGATCGGGGTCGCCGTTCGGCGTGTAGTGGATCGTCACCACATTGCCCTGGGCG
>JBPCLN010000382.1:0-5661 GCA_051003235.1 Chloroflexota bacterium
GTCATGTTTGCCTGCTCGCTCGTACGGCGGTATCATATGGTCGCTCGTGGCGTTTGTCAATGGACGTCATACAACACGGGAAAGGCTGGAATCCATCGTTGGCGGTGATGCAGTCGTTGCCTATCGAGCCGGTGGCGGTCCGTCGGCGCCTCGCCGACGAAGTGAGCGAGCGTCTAACGGGCTGGATCCTTGATGAAACGCTACCGCCGGGCGGGATGTTGCCGACCGAGGGCGAGTTAGCTACCCGATTCGGCGTGAGCCGGACGGTCATCCGCGAGGCGATCCGCAGTTTGGCTTCCTACCGGTTGGTGCGCATCCGGCACGGCGTCGGCTCCTTTGTCAATCCGCGCGAGGCCTGGGATGTCTCGTCCGCCTTACAGCTCTTCATCCGCAGTGATCGTGACGGCCTTTTGCGCTGGCTGGAAGTGCGTCAGGTGCTGGAGGTCGGCATCGCTCGCCGGGCGGCGACTCGGGTGACGCCGGACGAGCTCGATGCCCTGATTACCCTGGTCCAAACGATGCGTGACCAGTTGTCCCACTTGCCGGGCGAGTTCATTGACGTAGACTACCGGTTCCATCTCGCCATCGCGCGGGCGACGCGGAACCCGTCATTAGAGATGATGCTGGCGCCGATTCTTCGCCCATTGCACGGCCGGATGCAGGAGACCTTGCAGATACCGGTAACGGCCCAACAAGCGGTGGTGGAGCACGAACACATCGTCGCCGCGCTCCGCGCCGGCCACGCAGAGGAAGCGGCGACAGCGATGGCCACTCACCTGGAGCGGGTCAGCGATGAGATCCGCCTGCTGATCGCCGATCAGGAATGAGTCGGCGGCAAGGGCCGGGGCGATGCCGGCCCTCCAGCTACTTCTTGCTCTGATCCAGGATCGCTTGCAACTGGGTCTGCGCCTGGGCCAGACCATCTGGGACCGTCACCTTCTGGGCGAGGAGGTTGGTCCACAGGGGTGTGGCAACGGTCTTCTCGAACTGGGCGTTCCCCGGAATCGCGCGTACCGGATCCGGTGACTGGGCGATGGCCAGCGAATTGACGAGCACATCCACCCCGACCGTCGCCGGCACCTTGGCGAACGTGGTTTTCGCCCAGCTTTGGGCGTCCGTGGTCAGGGCGGGCATTCGGAAAACCAGTTTAGGGTAGCGCCCCCCTTCCAGCATCCACTGCATGAACGCCCAGGCGGTGGCAGGGTCTTTGACCCCGGCGCCGACGCCGATTTGGATCGCATCCTGATTGGGGCTGGAGAGCGTCCCTTTCGGGACGGTGGCGATGACATAGTCGTTCTTGTAGTTGGCAGGGTCGGTAAAGGTGGGGATTTGCCAGCCACCGATCCACGACATCGCTGTTTGCCCGGCGGCCCAGCGCTTGTCATTGCCACTGCCCGAAAGCTTCACGTTGGGCGAGGCTGTGTCAGTCTGGTCTTTCACGATCAGGTCCAGGTAGCTGGTGAGCGCCTGGGTCATCTCTGGCGAGTTGCAGATGGCCTTCGTTCCATCCGCAGAGACCCAGTGTGCGCCCCACTGCATGGGGATGGTGGTGTCCCAGGCGCTAAACTCCTCCGCCGCCGCCACGGTATACGTCGTGCCCTGCTTTTTCGTCAGTTTTTGGGCATATTCACGGTAGAGATCCCAGGTAAACGGGTTTTTCCAGTCTTGCGAAGGAGGAGTAAGTCCCGCCGCCGCCATCATGTTTGGACTGTAGATAAAGGCGAGTAAACTGCCACCGAGGCCCCACGGCAGCGAATACTGCTTGCCGTTCCAGGAACCGAAGGTTTTCAGCCAGCCCTGATTGTAGCCGCTGATGTTGTAGTTGTCCTGGGCGATGAAGCTCTCGAGCGGCTGCACTATTCCCGGCTTAGCGACGGGCTGGATGAAGGTGATGTTACCTATGACGTCGACCGGAGTACCGCCCGCGGCCAGGATGGTGAATTGCTCGTACTTCGCCGAATCGCCACCGTCCGGCTCGGCCAACAGTTCGACCTTGGCGTTGGGATGGCTATCGTTCCAGGGCTTGAGGAAGTTGTCGTAGTCCGCCGGCTTCAACGAGTCGGAGTGATCGATCGCGAAGGTGAGTGTTCCGGCGGTTCCGGGCTTCACCGAAGCGGTCGCTGCCGTTGTCGTAGCAGCCGGAGCCGCCGTTGGGGCCGCCGCCGTCGTCGTACTGACTGCGCTACCCGTTGATGTGGTGGCGACACTCACCGGAGAAGCGGCGGCTGTGGTGCTGACGGCAGTGGCGGCCTGCGTCGCCGCGCTCGTCGTGGAAGGGAGTGCGCTCGACGTGGCGGCCGTACTGGCGCTCACCGCGGCCGAGGTACTGGTGGTGGCGACCGTCGAGGCGCTGGGCCCGCCGCAGGCAGCGAGTGGCGTCACCATGGCCACCCCGCCGGCTGCCAGAAGGAAACGGAGGGCGTCCCGACGAGAGTGCCGCGAACTGTCGAAAGCAGTCATGAACTGTGCTCCCCCCACTATTGACGCCGATTCGCACCCGCCTGCGAGGGCGGATCGCCACTTCATCGATAACCGGCCAAGCCGTATTATATTGTCGCATACTCAGCTTGTCAATAGACGTCATACAACTGCCTACTTTTTGCGGTAAGCCGACCACGAGCGGCGAGCGTACAGGCCACCGCTGCCCATCAATGTGGTATAGTCATCTGGTCCTTCCTCTCAATCCCTGTTCTCAGGAGGGACGCGGCGCTGTTTCACTATGGACGCCGCCAGGGAAGACGGGGATGTCGGGTTTCGACGGGGTGGAAAAGCCGAAGGTTGCAGGTCGAGGTGCCGTCATCGCCTCGTTAAAAAGGCGGCAAACGCCATAACTGGCACACCTAACACTTACGCTCTCGCAGCCTAATTAAGCTGTAGGGCCGTCCGCCCGGTGCCTGCTCGGCGCGCCGGATCCGGGCGTCATAATGTCGAGCTGTGGCAGCGCGCAGGCCCGTAGGCGTTGTCAAGATCAATGGGCTGGCGCAAAAGGTGTCCTGCCGGTGGGGCATCTGCGGGCGAGACTTAATTGCCGGATATGCCTGTAGATACCGACGACCGCTCTATTTCGGACGGGGTGTTCGACTCACCCCCATCTCCATATGCCGCAGGGCCCGTGCTAAACACGGGCTCCTGGTGGCGATCCGTCACCTACTGCCGAGGTGCTGTGGCTTCCAGCGCCCAGAACGCCCGGCACAGCAGGAATGACGGCAGCTGGCGCTCCAGGCGCTCCAATACCAACACAAACGGCAACGGCAACCGGCGATAGATGTAGGGCGAGACCAGGAAGCACGGCCGCTCGGCACGCACCGCCCACCCAAGGGAATTGGCCAACGCCCGGAAGCGCTGCCGGTTCACGGTGCTCACGGTCGCTCCCCACCGACGCCGGCTGAGGGGAAAAAGCGACCGCGCCGACCAGGAATAGGTGTCACAGACGAGCGTCCCGCCCGGCCGGACCACCCGGCGGAGCTCCGCCAAGAGCGCGCCGGGCTCGACAAAATGGAAGAGTACGCGCAGCGTGACTGCCCCCGTGCACGTCGCGTCGGCGATTGGCAAGGCGAAGGCATCGGCCTGGACCACCGGACCAACCTGATGACTAGCGGCAACGCGCAACATGGCGAGCGATGCATCGCAGGGTAGGACGATGTCCCCGCGCTGTCGTAAGGCTGCCGTCAGGCGGCCGGTACCACAGGCGACGTCGGCGATCGGTCCGCCAAATGGAAGTAGTTCACCGACGAGCGCCAATTCTCGGGCGTTCACGTGAGCGCCACTGACGCCGCCAAAACGCTGCGCGTCGTAGGCCCCGGCGATGTCCGGCTGACGGTAAAACGCGCGCTTCGCTTGTACCTGCGTATTCGCCGGCGTGCGATCAGCCTGCACCGTCTGCGAATCCTTACCTGAACACCAGCCGCCCGCCGGAATCGACGCCTGCATAGTACCCGTTGCCCCCGATATTGCCGGGGCAGCAACCCGGGCGGCGCGCCCTTGCTGGCGGACGCTACCATTGAGGGCGGAGCGTTGGCCGCTCCGCCTAGGGAGAATGCTCACCATGCCCGAACCTACCCGTTCCGATGAGGGGACGCAATTCTGCTGCCATCTTGTATATGCGATCGCCCCCGCCGGCATGTCCCGGAAGGAGGCGGATGCTCTCTTCAACGATTATGTTGCCCAGGAAGAGCGGGGCGTCGTTGTCCACCACGACCACTTCATCGACTGCGCCGGGGCCTTCGCGGTATTCGAGGTCAAGAGCGCCGCCCAGAAGGCGCTACTGGCGAATCCTGGTCCCTTGCAGGGGTGGACGATTGCCGCCCATCCGTTGGTGTTCTCGCCGGATGGCGCCGGCTTTTTCATGCAAGCCGACTCCACGCTACGCCACTTTCGCGGCACCCGTCTCGATCAGGGGCCGGTGGCGGAGAAGGGCTCCCATGCCTACTCCCTGGTGCCGGGTGGCGGCTACTACTGACCGAGCGCCGATATTGCGTCGCCGCTCCTCGTCTCCATTCCGATCCGACCCCACGCCGCGGTCGCCGATAGATTAGAATAGAGGCGAGGAGGGCGCCGGTGTCGCAGGGTCGGTCCAGGGTCACTGCCATCAGCGTCCTCGTGGCATACTTGCTTTTGTCGGCGCTGTGGGAGCCGGCGGCAGCCTCGACCGCCACCAGCTGTCGCTTCGTCCTTGGTTTCGCCGCCTTGCAAGCCTTGATCCCGGGCGTCGTTGGCGCCTGCCTTGATGATGAGCAACACAACCCGGCGAACGGCGACGCGCTGCAAGACACAACGAACGGGCTCCTCGTCTGGCGCAAGGCGGATAACTTCACTGCCTTCACCGATGGGTACTGGACCTGGATGAATGGTCCGTTTGGCTTGCAGGAGCGGTTGAATAGCCAGCGCTTCTCCTGGGAGGCCAACCCGACTGGCCTTCCCATTATCCCGGTCGCCGTTCCGCCGCCATTGGGGCGCTGCCACTCCGGCGACCTCGTGATCTCCCAACGGCACGGCCAGGTTGCCGTTGGCAACGTCGGAGTCAGCTTCCAGTTTCGGTCAATCGCGGCCCAGCCCTGCACGCTCTACGGTTTCCCCGGCATCGAACTGCTCGACACTGCCGCGCAGCCGCTTCCAACATTTTTGACCTGGCGAACCTCCGGTTACTTGATCGGCACGGTGCCGGAGCAAACGCTTGTCCTGAAGCCCGGTGATAGCGTGTATTTCGTGCTGGAGTTCACCGACGTGCCCACGCCGGGTCAGCGTTGCCTGGAAGCCACGAATCTGCGCATCACGCCGCCCAATGCCTATAACTCGGTAGTCGGCCAGGTACATGGCATCGCCCCCTGCGGGGGCAGGATCACCGCCTCGCCGGTGCTGGCGACCGATCCCCTGGCGCCCAACAACGGCAGTTAGCGCCGTACTATTGCAGGTATCGAATATTTGTTCTATACTACTGCTATGGCAACCGTGCGGTACGTGGAATCCCCCTGCAAGAGTGCGCTGAACCGCGTGCAGGGCATGCCGTTCGATTGGTCCCTCAACCCCTATCGCGGTCACACCTCGCCAACACATGGGCTACACATAGCAGTCGTAATGCTGTCCGATCAGTACCGCCTGGGTCGGGCTGAACACTGGCGTCTACCAGAGGGAACACTGGTCGACCAACCCCGCCAGAACGGC
>JBPCLN010000383.1:0-5573 GCA_051003235.1 Chloroflexota bacterium
ACCGGTCCGCTATGGACGCGCGAGGCGGGCACGCCGTCCATCCGCATCGCACCGATTGATAGAGTGCCCTGCCGAATGTCCGCCGGCAGGATATTGCACGGCGGCGTGCCGACGAACGTGGCGACAAACAGGGAGACTGGGTCGCCATACACCTGACGGTAGGAGCCGATCTGTTCGACCCGCCCGCGCCGCATGACGGCGAGACGATCTCCGAGGGCCAGTGCCTCGGTCTGATCGTGCGTGACATACAGGGCGGTGATCGCAAAGCGGCGAAGCAGGCGCTTCAATTCTACGCGCGTGGTCTGACGCAGACGGGCATCAAGGTTGGAGAGCGGCTCGTCGAAGAGGAAGACCGTCGGCTGGCGAATGATAGCGCGGCCAATCGCCAGGCGCTGTTGTTGCCCACCGGAAAGCTGGCCCGGACGGCGGTCCAGCAGGTCGGTAAAGCCGACTCCCAGCACCTGGGCGACCTCGCGTACCCGCTCGTCAATCTCTTGATCGCGGTGATGCACCTTGAAGAAGAATCCCAGGTTACTGCGTCCAACCATGTGCGGATAGAGGGCGTAATTTTGGAATACCATCCCGATGCCGCGCTCGCCCGCCGGCAACGGCGTGACCTCCTTTTCGCCGAACCAGACCTCGCCACTATCCGGTCGTTGCAAGCCGGCCACGACGCGCAGTAGTGTCGTCTTCCCGCACCCGGATGGCCCCAGCACGGCAACCGTCTCGCCATCGTACAGCAAAAGGTCCACGTGGTCCAGCGCCGGACCGGCAGTAGAATCGGCAAGGGCGCGTTCCGCAGGCGTAAGGTTGGGCACTGTGCCGGTGAACGCTCCGGCGCTTTCGGCGACCGACGATCTGCCCCGCGCCTGTTCCCCCGCCGGTACCCGCACGGTTACCTGATGGACGCGCACCTCGACCATGTCCCACCCCTGATCGGTGATTTGCTTGACCATTGCCGGCGAAACGCATGGTAGCAGGCGGACTATGGCCCTCTCCCAATAGACCGTACTCGCGGCCCTGCTTACCTGGCACGCTTTCTGCCCTTTTCCCTTTCTGGCCGCAACGGGAGCGGCGTAGAAGAGAGGCCTGAGTAATGACAACTGGCAAGAGCGAGGCGGAGCGCGCCATCAGCGAGGTCAACGAAGCAGTAACCGGCGAGAACACGTCGTTAGGCGTGAACCCGGAACTGGCCAAGAGCGACGAAGCGCCGTTGGACGATCGCACCGCCCATACGCGGGTCAGCGCCGACGCGGTCGGTGAGTTCGCACGGCCCGACCCGGACGCGGAAACCGACATTGGCGCGAGCGACGATACGTACCGGCGGACGCGAGGCATTCCCGCCCGCTAAGCAGGTGTAACGGGTATGATCGTCAGGGTGCCCAGGCAGCAACTAGCCGAGAGTTCGTAGATGCACCACTTGGCAGGGGGGCGAATCGTTCCGCTTGCCGGGAGGCTACGAATTCGGCCACGCGATCAGCGCGGGCGTTTTGCCGATATTACCTTCGTTGCGATCTCAGCGTTTTGTGTGCAGGCCGGAATGTCGGCCTATTCCGCCATCTTCAACAACTTCATTGTCAACGATCTGCACATTGGCGCCCAGCAACTGGGCGCCATCGAGTCCTTTCGAGAGATACCCGGCTTCTTGACGGTGGTCCTGGCGGCCGTGACCGTGCGCTTTCGCGTCTCGCGTTTAGCTGCCGGCTCGCTGCTGGTGATGGGTGTCGGCATGGCGTCGATCGCCGGTGCCCATTCCTTCTGGTACCTCGTTGTCTCCGGCATGATCTGGAGCATCGGCTTCCATATGTACAACCCGCTAAACAACGGCCTGATCCTCGCTGCCGCCGTACCCTCCCGCCAGGGCCGGGCCCTCGGTTGGATTGGCGGCATCAGCTCCATCGGCGCTCTGGTTGGCATGGGTCTGGTGTTTGGCCTGGTGGCCGTGCTGAGCTTGCGCTATAGCTTCCTCCCCGCCGGCGCCATGATCCTCGGCGGTGCGGTCGCCCTCATGTTCCTACGCGACCGAGAGGCGGAGCAACGTGTCCGGCTCGTCTTCCGGCGTCGATACTGGATCTACTATGCGCTGACCCTGCTGGACGGCAGTCGGCGCCAAATATTTTCCACCTTCGCTGTCTTTTTACTGATCAAGGTGTACAACCTTGGCGTCTATCCCATCACGGCGCTGCTCGTTCTGAACGGTGTGATCTCAACGATCGTCACCCCATACGTCGGCCGGTTGATTGACCACTTTGGTGAGCGCCCCATGCTCATCATCAACTACGCCTGCCTGAGCTTCTTGTTCGCCGGCTATGCCCTGGTCCACAATCTGCCCATCCTCGGCGTCCTGTTTTGTGTGGATAATGCCCTTTTTGCGTTCGGCCTCGGCATCAGCAGTTATCTGGGGCGCATCGCCCCGCGACAGGATGTGACACCGACGCTGGCAATGGGTTCGACATTCAATCATGTCGCCGCTGTTGGTGTGCCGCTAGTCGGCGGATTGCTGTGGAATACCGCGGGCTATCAGGTCACCTTTTTGGCCGGCGCCGCCACGTGCCTGCTCTCCGTCGCTGTTGCGCTGGCGATGCGTACGGCACCGCTGGCGCCATCGGTACCATGACGCCGAACGTCAACGGTTTGGTGGTGCTATTCCTCTACTGCCAGGTGGGCGACTTCCAACGCCCCGAAGCTACCGGCGTCGTCGCCCAGTGCCGACCCGACGACGTATTCATCGATCCGGGTCGTGAACAACGGATGCTCCAGGTAGCCGGCCAGGCGTTGGCGCAAGGCGGTACGGACGAGGGGGAGCAATTGCCGCTGGTGCAAGACACCACCACCCAGCACGATGCGGCGCGGCGACAGCACCAGGGTGTAGTCCATCAAAGCGATCGCCAGGTATTCGGCGACCATGGGCCAGACTGGACTGTCTGGGGGCAGTTTTTCTGCGGGCTGTCCGGCGCGTTTGGCGATCGCCGGCCCGCTGATCAGGCCCTCTAGACAGCGGCCATGGTACGAGCACGCGCCGCCGAAGGTGTCGCCGGGCAACGCCGGCAGCAACACATGGCCCATTTCGGGATGTAAGAGACCATGTACCGGCGCTCCATTCACGAATGCCCCGGCGCCGACGCCGGTGCCCACCGTCACGTACATGACCGGGTCGAGTCCGGCGGCCGCGCCCCAGCGGCGTTCGCCCAGCAGCGCCGCCGTCACATCGTGCTCCCAGCCGATCGGCACGCGCAGCGCGTCCTGGAGTGGCCCGACAACATTGGTGTCCACCCAACCGTGCTTCGGGGTGCTGGTGATGAAGCCGTAGGTCGGCGACTGGGGGTTGACATCGATCGGGCCGAACATGCCGATGCCGATCGCTGCCAGCTCCTGCTCACGTTGAACGTGGTGAAAGAAGGAGCTGCAGGCCGCCAACGTCTCCGCCGGCGTGGTGGTAGGGATAACGAGTCGTTGGCGGATGTCGGTGGGATCCCGCCCCACCATTAGTACGAACTTCGTACCGCCGCCTTCGATCGCGCCGAAGACGTGCCCCGTCATTCCTGCATGCCCTCATCCCCTTGTCTCGTCCGATATGGTAGCATCGTGGCGCCCCGCTCGTTGGGGCCAGGACACATGGCGGCGATGACGTAGGGAGGCAGCGACGATGGACGGTACTGCGCCGCCCACGAGCGCCGGCATGGACCTCGGTGTCTACGTCTATTGCATCATCGAGTCCGCTCAACCTCGTACATTCGGGCGGATCGGCATCGGTGGGCATGGGGACGAGGTCTACACATTGCCGTACAATGACCTATCCGCCGTGGTGAGTCACACCCCCTTGATTGTGTATGACCCGACGCGTGAGAACGCCCTGGCGCACGAGCACGTGAACGAAGTGATGATCGAGCTAGGCTTCACGCCGGTGCCGATGAGCTTCGGAACGCTCTTCAAGACCGAGCAAGACACCCTTGAGTTTCTCAAGCTCACCTATAATGCGTTGCGCGACGTCCTCCAGAAGATGAAAGATAAGCTGGAGTTTGGCCTCAGCGTCAACTGGAAGCGGGAAGAAGTATTGGCCGAGCTCCAGCGCGACAATGAGGAACTGCGCCGATTGAAGGACGAGATTGTCAATAATCGGCTCTCCTCCACCTATTTCGCCCGCATGCAATTAGGTCGGCTTGTAGAGAAGGCCTTAGCCGACCGCTCCGAATCCTACGTGCGCGCGGTATACGATCATTTGGCGGGCGCCGCCATCGCGTCGCGCTCCAACAAACCCATCGGTGACAAGATGATCATGAATGCCGCTTTCCTGGTGGAACGCGACAAGGCCAAAGCCTTCGACGAGAAGGTCCAGGAAATCGCCCAACAGTACGAAGGGAAGCTGTCCTTCCGCTACACCGGTCCCTGGCCGCCGTACAACTTTGTCACCATTCGCTTGCAACTGGAGCGGATGGCGGGAGTCTAAGTAAGCTATGTTGCTCAAGCTATTGGGTCTACCGATAACGGCGCCCGTGGCCGGTCTTCGGTTCTGTATGACTCAATTGATCGACATGGCCGAGCAGGAGATGCTCGACGATGCGCCGGTTCGGGAAGCCTTGCTCCTGCTCACCCTGCAATTGCAAGAAGGAGAGATCGACGACGCGGAGTACGGTGCCCGCGAGGCCGAGATCATGAAATGGATGCGCGAGATCCGCGCCTACAAGGAAGCGCGGGCGCGGGCCCAGGCCGGCCTTGCTCCGGCCGACGAGACTGACGGTCCGGCGGTCGTCACGATGGGCCGCGATGGCGGCTAGGTGGTGGAAGTTAATGACCAGTATGGAGATGAGGGTGAGCGCGTAGGACCGGCGCGAGATATCCAGCTGCCATGAGCAACTTCCTGTATGTATATGCCATTTTGCCGTCAACATCGCCCGCCGCCGAGGTGCTCGGCGCAGGTGCCATTCAGGGCATCGACGACCGCGTGCTGACCAGCGTGCAGGCAGGGGGGCTCGTGGCAGCGGTCAGCGACGTTTCCCCGGCGGAGTTTGAGGACGGGCCACTCAACGAATTGGTCCGAAGCATGGACTGGCTGGCACCCCGCGCCGCCCGCCACCAGGCGGTGAATGCCACTCTGTTCGAGCTGACGGAAGCTATCATTCCGCTGACGTTCGGCACGGTGTACCGCACGCCGGAACGCGTCTGCCACATGTTGGAGTGCGAGCATCAGTTGCTGAACCTCTGTCTGGAGCGCGTCCGCGGCAAGGGGGAGTGGGTACTCAGCCTCTACCGGACGGAGCAGGAGGCGTTGGGCACCCTGGAGCGGGAGAGCGCCGCGCTGCTCGATCTTCGCCGCCAGATTGCCGCCGGCGCCCCTGGCCGCGCCTACTTGCTCGCGCGCCGGCTCGATACCCTGCGATGGCAGGAGCTGCTTGCCCAGGATGGCCGAGCGCTCACTACCCTGGAAACGTTATTCCCGGCCGTGGATAACGTCTTCACGGAAACGGTCCCGGCCGGGGCCGAGAATGGTTTGCTGGCGCGTCTCAGTGCCCTTGTGAGCCGTCAGCGTGAGTCGGCCCTGACCGTCGCCGCCGACGGCTATCAGTCCTCCTGGT
>JBPCLN010000384.1:0-13534 GCA_051003235.1 Chloroflexota bacterium
CGGTGCACCAGGCTCCAACAAGCCTTCTCCAGGCGCCGATGGTGGTACACAGAGAACGCCAACAGTAGCAAAGCATATCGTTATGACAAATTCGTGAATGGCGCAGTGACGGTGTCCGTCACCCCCCCTCCCATGTTCATCCGCCATTCATGTAAATGGGGGGAAATTATGTATCACCTCGATAAAGCGGGGAGCAGGGTGGCGAGGGCCAATCGGCTGGGTGGTGGTTGGCTGGTGCCTGGGAGTCGTGATCGTTTAGACTGGGAGCATGCTGCCCGACCTTGACCTTGAGCGGA
Source organism: Chloroflexota bacterium (assembly GCA_051003235.1). Taxonomy (GTDB): domain Bacteria; phylum Chloroflexota; class UBA4733; order UBA4733; family UBA4733; genus UBA4733. The sequence goes on from JBPCLN010000384.1 coordinate 297, forward strand.
TCGCGGACCCGTCGATGCGGGCGGTGATCGTGCGGTTGCTGAATGTCGTGGAGACGCTCACGGCGGAGGTACGGCCCCTGCGGGAGGAGAACCAGCGACGGCGCGACGAGAACAACCGTCGCACAGGCGAACAGGGGAAGCCGACGGTCTTGCCGCAGGTCCAGCCGAAGGCGCCGACGCCAGCGACGAACCACTCTTCAGAACAGGAGCGGCGGGAGCCCCGGGAGCACCACAAGGGCGGCAAGCGCTGCCGACTGACGATCAGCCGAGAGCAGGTAGTGCTGGTGGACCGGGCGGTGCTGCCCAAGGATGCGGCGCGCAAAGGCTTTGCGGCCGTGGTGGTGCAGGACGTGGTCTTCCGCACGGACACGATTCGCTTTCGCAAGGAGCAGTGATACGCCCGCTCCACCGGGCAGACCTATCTGGCGGCGTTGCCGCCGGGCTAACAGGGGCAGTTTGGGCCGGGGGGAAGCGTCTGGCCCTGACGCTGTACTACGGGGGGCAGATGAGTGAGGCAAGGACCGGCGCAGTGTGCTGGATGTGCTGCGCAACCGGCAGGCCGGGGCGCCCTCTGAGCCATTCCGGCTCAATGCCGAAGCGCTGGGTTACTTGGAGCAGGTGGCGTTGGCCAAGTGAGTGCGGGAGGGGCTGGCGGTGGCGCTGCGGGCAGAGGCGCTGGCGGAGCGGGATGGGGATGAGGCGGCACTGGACGTGGCGCTCGTGGCACACGTGCCACGGTCCACCTTCGGTGGCCAGCGCGGCCAGCAGCAGCGCAAGTGGATCCTGGATGCCCGCGCCGTGGCTGCCTACCACGCCCAACTGGCGTGCCCGGTGGTCCAAGTCCTGGTCTGCTACGATGCGCCCCAGTGCACCTGGCTGACCCAACAGGTGGCGCTCTGCTGGGTCCACGATGGTCGCCACTACAAGCAACTGGAACCTTCGGCGCCAGCGTTCCGCACGCTCCTGGAGGACTTTCGCCGCGACTACTGGTACTACCATCGGCAACTCCTGGCCTACCGCGCCGACGCCCGCAGGGCGGCCGTGGACGCTCGGTCAGCCGGGGTGCCCCCTGGACCCGCACGTCCAGCAACTCTGGCGCCTCGTCCGCCGCCGCAGCGATCCGCACACGGGCGAAACCCGTGTCGAAGTCACGTTTGGGATCAGCAGCATGCCGCCCGCGCGGGCCGATGCCGAGCGCCACCTGCGCATAATCCGCGCGTACTGGGGCATCGAGAACAAGCTCCATCGGGAGCGCGATGGCACCATGGGCGAGGATGCCTCCCAGGTCCGCTCCGGCGCTGCTCCCCAGGCCGTGGCCGCCTGCCGCAACCTTACTCTGGCCCTCCTCCGCCACGCTGGCATCGGCAACATCGCCGAACGCCTGCGCACCTTCGCTGGCCGCCCGTCCGCAGCGGTCGCCCTCCTCCTCGGACGCTCCCCTCCCTAATGAAAAGACCCTGCCTGAATCGGCGCAGACGTTGACAAGCGGGTGGGCGGACGATACAGTCCTCGCAGGATACGGCAGAGGGAGGATGGCATGCTTTCAGGCCCAACCGCCACGACGCGAATTGACCGTCGTCGCTGCTTACGTTTGCTTTTCCGGGTCGGCTCCGCCAGCAGTGTCGCCTTGCTCGCCGCGTGCAATGCCGGGGCGACGGGGACGGCCACCTCCCCCACAGTGACCCCTGTGCCGGCATTGGCCCAGACGTCCACGGGCACCGGTACCGCTGCTACGGCAAGCACCTCAACCTCGGCAGGTTCAAGCACTGCCGCTCTAACCACGTCCCAGGCGACAACTTCGAGCGCTGCGGCCGTGACGTCGAGCGCTGCGGCCTCCACATCGAGCGCGGCAGCCATCACCTCCAGCACTGCCGCTACAACGTCGAGCACCGTCGCCACCACGTCGAGCGCCTCCGCGGTCACATCCAGCGCCAGCGGCAGCACTTCCACGGGGTCTGGAACTTCTAGCATGAGTGCGGCGACCAGTAGTTCGACCACGGCGTCCGCGACAACGAGTACGTCCAGTTCGGCGACGCAGTCAGCCGCGGCCGCCAACGCCGCCGCCCAGGGCGGCCGGCCCATGTTCCAGATGAACGCCCAGCACACCGGCCTGACCCCCTACGCCGGCCCTCGCGCGCCGGTCCTCCTGCGCTCCTTTCAGCTTCCCGCGCCGACCGAAGCAACCCATCCCCCCGTCGACGTCCAGAGTGAGGCTGCTATTGGTCCCGACGGCATCATATATATCGGCAGCCATGCCGGGGTGATGGTCGCACTGCGCGATCCTGGCAGCGGCAGTGAACTCTCCCTGGTCTGGCAGTTCCACCCGGCCGGCGCCTCCTCATGGCACACCACTCCTGCCATCGCGCAAGACGGCACCGTGTACGCCGGCTTCAGCACGGGCGCCCTGACGCCTGACGCCCGCGGAACCTTCTACGCCTTGCATGCCCCCGCTGCCGGCGCCACAACACCACAGGTCGCCTGGTCCTACGACTTTGGACCAGCCTCCGGCCGCCAAACGTCCTCACCAACTATCGGTCCTGACGGCGCCATCTACGCGGTCAGCGGTGTGGGAAAGCTCTACGTCCTCCGTCCCGACGGCAAACTGCAGTGGAGCGCTCCGACCGGCCCCAATATTCAGGCCGCCCCGGCGCTCGGCGCCGACGGCACCGTCTACCTTGCCAGCGTTGATGGAAAGCTGTATGCAGTTCGCCCGCCGGCAGCCGGCGCCGGCGACGGCTCGATCCGCTGGACATTTGACTTCGGCCAGCATCTCGGCGCGATGCCGTTCCCGACTGCTGCGGGGCCGTACCCAAGCAAGGAGCCATTTGGCGCTAACGGTATCGGCACCCTCGCTTCACCGACCATTGGCCCGGACGGCTCCATCTATGTCGGGGCCGACAACAGCAACATGTACGCCGTCACGCCGGACGGCCAGATGAAGTGGCTCTATGAGGCGGAGCGAGAGTTGGCCGGCATCGCCTCTACCGCCGCACTGAGCGCCGACGGCAGCACCCTCTACTTCGGCGCCAACAAGGGCGGCATCTACGCCCTCGGCGCCGCCGACGGCAAGCGCCGCTGGCAATTCAATGTCTATGGCTCTATTGACCCGTCGCCGACCATCGATAAGAACGGCACGCTCTACACGGGGAGTACCATCGGTCACATGTTTGGCCTTGACGCCGCCTCCGGTCGCCAGATCTTCGACTACGACGCGGGCGGAACGGTCTGGACCGCTCCCGGCATCTTGCCAAACGGCACGATGGTGGTCGCTACTCGGAAGGGCAAAGTCATGGTCCTGGGCGATAAATAGGCGCGTCTAAATCTTTCGCGTCGACCCGACGGGTGCGATGCCGCCCCGATCTGGCCTCCCCGGCCCTATTTCAGCGTGTAAATGTGCGTGCTACTGACGACGAACACTTGCCCCGTTTGGCCGGCGACCGCGATGCCGGAAAGGTCCTCGCCCCCCGGCAGCGGCGCCGAGGTGCTCAGTAGCCGCCCGTCGGCGTCCAGCATGCTCACGGTGCGATCCGCCGTGTTGAGCGCATAGAAGCGGCCATGCACGCCATCGACGGCCAGATTGCGCGGATGACTCCCCGTTGGCGTGGTCCGAATGATCTGATTCGTGGAAGGGTCAAGCAGCGACACACTGGCGGAGAGTTCGGAAGAGACGAGGATTCTCCCCGTTTTCGGATCAGCGACGACTGCCCAGGGCCGTTGCCCAACAGTCAACGTCGCCACCACGCTTCCAGTGGTTGGATTGAGCACCAGCACCTTGCCGCCATCAGGGCTGGCCAGATACAGATCGCCATTCTGCGAGGAGACTGCCACGCGGTTCACCTTGAGGGGTAAGGTGATGGTACGTGCCGTCCCGGTCGCGGCATCGACAGTGAATAGGCTGGCCGACGCCGTGTTGCCGACGTAGAGCATTCGCTGCTGCTGGTCGAAGAACGGCCCGGTCGGAAACAGGTTGTCGGCGATAGTGCGGATCGCGCCTGTTGTCACGTTGACTACCTGCACCTGACTACTGACGTAGGTATTCGGTCCGGTACGGCGCCATGTCGGTGCGTAGACCATCTGGCTTTGTTGATCGAGAGCGATGCTACAAAGGGAGTCACCCAGGTTAAAACGACCAACCTGCTGATTCGTCGCCGGGTCCAGCACCAGGAGCTGATTTAGCCCGCCGTCAGTGACGTACACATTTTTCCCGCTGTCGTCTACTGCCAGGTCACAGAGCGCCTGTCCCACCGTCATGGTAGAGGCGAGGGTCAGCGGCGCAGTCACAGCGGCAGCGGTGACTGTGCTACTGCTTACCGCTGCGGCGGTAGCGGTCGCCAGTGCGCGCGGTGTCACCGTGGGTACAGCGCTGCTTGCCGTCGACACTGCGCTGACAGTCGAGATCACGACGGGCACGCTCGTGACAGTCGCCGCGGCGCGTGCTGTGCTCGTCGGCGTCGGCGCAGTCGCCACCGCCGGCCGCTGCGGCCGTCCGCCACGACCAACCAGTGCCACGACGACGAGCAAGGGCAACACCAACACGATAAGCAGGAGAATCTTCGTGAGCAGCGCCCGCCTTTCAGGATTTTCCGGCGCCGGCATGGCAGGTGTCGGCGTGGAGCTGAGGACCTCCGGGGGCGACGAACGCGCTTCTTGCATCAGGGTCGGTCGCTGCGTTTCCGTTTCCTCGCCCGGCGGGGCAGGCGGCGCCGGCTGGGGTGGCGATGGCGCCTGCTGGCGCGGCGACGAGGGCGGGCGGACCTCAGATGTCACGTCTTGCGGTCGCTGAGGCAACGGCTGCTCGAGGCTGGCAAGCCGTTGGTCTAACCGCTGCTCAAGGTCGGCCAGCCGCCGTTCCCGGGCCGCCAGCTCGGCAACGCGGCGCTCCAACGCTAAGTCGGCCGGCGATGGCCCAGCGGGCACGGCTGGGCCCGGCTGGGGCGCTGTAGGCGTTGCGACCGGGCTCGGCGGACGTGTCGGAGCAGCCTGCTCCGGCACGTCCGGCTGCTCCGGCACGCTAGCGGCCTGGTCTTTCCCTTTGCCTGGGGGGAGCTTCTGGCGCTGAGCCCACAGTTCCGCCAGACGTTCCCGCGGGTCCTGCGGTGGAAGATCGTCGCTCATGACACCGCCTCCAAGGTGATGCTATCCCAACCCATCCCACCGTTGGGCTGAGGCAGGCTGAACTGCTCAATTTGGAGGTTGCCCTGGCCATCGGTGGCCCGTGACACCAGCGTCGCCGATTGGCCGACAGTAACAGGAAATATACCCGCCCATTGCACGAAGGTGTCCTTCCCCGGCCCTGGCGTCAGGGTGGCCGCGTGCCAGGTCTTGCCGCCGTCACTGCTGAACTCGACATTGGCGATGCCGCGAGTACCGGCATAGGCAATGCCGCTGATGCGCTGAGCGCCGGCTTGCAAGCGGGCCCCAGCGACCGGGACGTCGATGCGCGACATCGTCTTCACGACAGCTGTCTGACTCCAGTTGCGCTGCCCCCACCAATCCATATAGGGCTGCGTCATTGGCCGGAGGTTCACCAGCCATTTCGCGTTCTTCAGACCGTAGCGGCCCGGCGTGAGCAGGCGCACGGGGAAGCCATGCTCCCGCGGCAAAACCTCGCCATTCATCTCATAGACGAGAAGCACCTCCGGGTCGGTCGCAGCCGCCGCCGGCAAGGCGCTGCTGTACTCGTCGGCGCTGATGGCGGCGATCGTCACTACCCCGGGCTTCACGCCGCCTGCCAGAGCCAGCACGTCGGTCAGTCGCACGCCGGTCCACTGGGCCGTGCTGATCAAATCACAGCCAAAACTTGTCAACTCGCATTTCGCCGTGAGGTTGGAGATGCACTCGAGCGTCTTGGCAACCTGTACCGCCGGCAGTCCTCGTAAAGTTGGGTAATCCAGTTGCACCGGTCGATTAACCGCTCCGTCGACGATGAGCCGCCAATCGCGGGTAGAAAGCACCGGGTCGCCGGCGGCATTCTTCGTCACCACATAGAAGTCGCTATTGCGTTGGACGAGTGTCTGGAGCTGCCCCTTCTCCCTCTTGACGGCCAGGAGTGCGCCATCCTTGTCCCGCGGGAGCTGTCGCTCGGGCGGCGCCTCCGGGTAACCGGGGGTGGACGTTGGCGCCACTGGTTGTAGAGCCGCGCTTCGAGGAGCAATCGTTGGAGAAGCCGCCGGAGTCACCGTTGGCGCCTGGGTGGTGAGCGCAGCGATGGCCGGCCACGGCGTCGCCACTGCCGTGGGCGAGGGCGCAGGTGCGGCAGCAGTCGGCGCCGACGCTACCGGTAAGCCGCTCACGATGCGCCCGCTGGACCGCCCGGTGACAAGCGTCACAACAAAGCTTGCTGCGCTCACCGCCAGGCTGGTGAACAGCGCGCGACGACCGGCGCTGATCCCCGCTTCGGCTGGAAGTGCGTTCTTCACCGACGGCCACACCCGGCTGCTCAGCTGCGCACACAGCAGCACCGACACGTAGGCCATCACGGCGCCGAGAGAAATGGCATTGCTCAGCAGCGGATTCACGAAGAGACCGGTGGCGAATGGTCCGGCGCCCGTCAGTGGGGCGATCACCGCCATAGCGAGAAAATAGAGAAGCAGGCCCAGAGCGAGCAGGCCCGCTGGACGCCGCGTGAACCTCAGCGCCAGCATACCGACAATGACGAGCGCCAGGAACACTCCTACCGTGGTGGCATAGAGGGCGTAATCCTTACCGGCGGGTCCAAACCGCTCAATGCTGGCTTCAAACTGTGCTGGTGGCACGACGCGCAGGACTGCCTCCATGAGTCGTTCGGGCAGCGTGCGAATTTGCAACGCCTGGCGAGCCCAGAACATCAGCCCCAGCGCGATTCCGCTCGCATACACGCTTGCCATCGTCGCCTGGACCCAGGGGACGATGGCGCTATCGCTTTTCGTTCTCGCCATTATCGCCATCTACTCCTGCGCAAGCGCGCTCGCCTCGACTCTTGCCGCCGGATAGCTCGGCAATGGCGGCTGCAGTCGACACGATCCACAACAGCACCATTGAGCGACGGTACACGTCCACTCGTCATGGTACAGCCTGCTGCTTCCGTTAGGAGAGCAGCGCACCAAGGATCTGGGTCCGCGAAACCGGGCCAAAGGTGCGAGAGTCCAACGCTGCCGCGCGGTTATCGCCGAGGAGGTAATACTGCTCTGGCCCCAGGCGGAGCGGCGACACCCGCGCCGGCATCGCCGCTCCAGGGGCAGGATCGTTCGCCTGCCCGTTGATGAGCAAGCGACCGCCACGGATCTCCACAGTATCCCCCGGTAGTCCGACGATACGACTGGCCAGCAGGCGGTCTGCGCCGTGCTCAAGTTCCAGGACCACCACTTCGCCGCGCGTGAAGGTGGCGGGCGCTGGATCGTAGCTGATGGTTACCCCGGCGGGGATCGTCGGCAGCATGGAAGCGCTCACCAGCTGCCCTTCCTTCGTGGCGGAGATGACGGCAAGAAGATGCGCAGCGAGGACCGCCAGCACCACCAGCGTGAGAGCCAACAGCCCCCAGGGGAGGGCGGGGTATCGCCGGTAAACGCCCTGCGCCATTTCCATCTGCTAGGCCCCCATTTTTGCAGGAATGCCGAGTGCTGCATTCTAACGTACGGGACCGATCAGGAAAGTATCAGGGACGCCGCGAATTCATCTGCCGTTACGCCGCCGCGCCGTTCGCCCTCAGAGCAAAGAAGGGATGTTCGACGCACCCGTGGGGTAGGCGTACGCCATGTCTTTGAGCGTGCTGGCTGGTGGCCCGGCGCGGATAGCCAGAGCGAAAAGGTTGATCAGTTCCTCGGCATGCAGAAATTGTGGTGATGAGCACGTGCCTGCTGGAATCCGAACCGGAGCGGGGTTGCCTCGCTGTTGCCGCACGCACCTGCACTGCCGTGTTGCCTGTCCAGCGGAGCCGGCATGGTTGAGCGAGACCAGGCGGCGAGCCCACAGCCCGACGCCGCCGAGGGCCTGGCGCCCGGCGCACCAAGCACGCCGCCCCCCCCGCCCCCGCCGCCAATAGACCCCGTTGCCTCACCGTCCCCCTCCGAACAAGACGAGTGGGAGCGCCGCCGCGCTGAACTCGCCCGCCAGGAGCGGCGATTGGCGGCGCTCGGGCCCGACGATCACGTCCTGGTCGTCCTGGCCAATGAACAGACCATCGCCTTTACCGTTCGGGAGACGGCGCACTATCCCTATGACGAGGCGCCGCTCAAGCAGATTTTCGGCCCTGCGACCGGCGCGAACCTGAATCTGATTACCTGCGGTGGAACCTGGGATGCATGCAAGAGGAATTACAGCGAACGCATCGTTGTCTATGCCAGCCGGCCCTAACTGTCGGCTCCTGGACCCCGCGACCCGACGTGCACCTGGCCGCTGATCGGCATCGTCGTCGCGCGCCTACGGCTCGCCCAACCATGACCGAATCTGGGCGACAAAGGCGTCGAGGTCAAAAGGCTTGACCAGCACCCCGTTGGCGCCGATTTCAGCGGCCCGCTGTTCGGGTTGGTCCCACGCGGAGAGGAGGATCACCGGCGCATGCGGTCCCGGCTGATTGCGATAGGCGGTGATAAACTCCGCATCGGTCATGGGCGACCCCATCGTGTCCAGCAAAATGATGCCCGGTTGATGCTGCACGATAAGCTGTAAGGCAGCGACGGCATCCGCCACGCTGACCGCCTCAATGCCGGCATCCTGCAGCGTGGCAGTGGCGAGATCACGAATTCCTTCGTCATTGTCCACAATGAGCGCGTAACGCTCCCGCATAGATCGCTCCGTCGATGGTGATAATCTCCCGCCAAACGCGCCATGCGGAGCGTACCGACTGCACGTGACGGAACAATGAACGCCGGTCAGTGGGGCAACTCTCTCGGTTTGCTGCCAAACTGCGTTACCAGGGTGGTGAGTTGCTCCAGATCGAACGGTTTGGCAAGAAATCCTGCCACTTGAAGCGCGTCCAGTTGCGGTTTCGTGACATTGGCGGACATAACGATGATGGGGATCGCATTGCCGAAGCGCTCCTGGCAGCGCCGGGCGAAGGTCGGGCCATCCATCACCGGCATGCGTAAGTCCAGTAACACCAGGTCGGGGCGATGCATATCCAGCAGCCGTAGCGCCTCGAGGCCGTTATCTGCCGTGACGACGACGTGGCCGGCGTCTGCCAGGGCGTCGGTGACGAATTCGCGGATGTCGGCATCGTCATCCACTACCAGGACACCCAATCGAGGAAGTCCTCCCTAGTGAGCCACGTCCAGCATGAACCGGCCTTCCAGTATACCTACCTACCGCCGGGCCGGGCGCGAGGCACGACGTAGAAGTATGGGAATAATTTCATGCTACCCATTCCCCGACCACAAACTGCCAGATGAAAATACCCTGCAACAGGAAGAAAAAGATCACGATCGCCTGGTGCAGCCGGGGATGGGCGCCGGCCCGCCCGAGCAGCAGGAAGAGCGGGAAGATGGTAAGGATGTAGCGCGCCGACGCAGCGAGCGGCGATACACTGGAGAGGTGCGCGACGATGAACAGCCATTGCGCCGCCATGTACACCACGTAACTCAGGCGCAGGTAGCGCAGCCCAACCAGGCAGCCGACCGCGAGACCGATGATAGCAACGAGGTTGAGCAGCTCCAGACCATCGCCGGCTATAATGTGCTGCCAACCGAGCTGGAGCACGTCCCAGGGCGGCAGCCACTTGATGCCCCAGTAGTCATTGACTTGCGTCATCGACCGCGGCTCGCCGACGACGTAGCGGACGTAGAGCGTATAGAGGATGTAGGCGACGCCAGGCAGAGGGATGGCGACGATGTTCAGGCCGAGGCGCCTCTTGCCGGCGCGCCATTGCAAGGCGTACTCCACCAGCAGCGCCGGAGCCAGCAGGGCCCCCTGCCAGCGGGCGGTGGTGGCGATGAATCCCCAGATGCCCGCCCACCACCAGTAGCCCCGCCGGGCGCAGTAGAGGGAGGCAACCGTGAAAACCAGGAACGTCGCCTCGGTGAACGGCGCAAAGAGGAAGAACCCTACCGGGAAGGCGCACATATAAAAGGCGGCCCGGCTGCCGATCTCCGCCGGGCCGTCGAGCGCCGCCAGCCGCCGCAGCAATGCAAACGAAACAATCATTGCCATCAGGTTGACAAACATGGCGGCGAAGCCGAAGCTGCCGCCGAACAGCGGCAGCGTGAGGTGAGCCAGCAGCGGGAACAGGGGCGGAAAGTGGACCGAACCGTCGCCCGGCTGATAGCCGGCGATGGCGATGTGTTTGTACCAGAGGGCATCCAGGTGCATCCAGGGACCGAGCCAGGGATAGCTGGGCGAGTTGACGGCCGGCGCGAGGTTCTCCCAGTCCCCATGGAAGAAAGGGTTGTAGGGTTGGACCATGGCGCGCAGCCGCCACCAGCCATAAAGCCAGTAGGCGAGGCGCATGGTGACACCGAGCGATAGCGCGAAAATAAGGTCACCTGGCCAGGTCGAGGCCGACGGTTTTGGCGGCGTCGCCGGTTGAGTTGCCGCCGGTTGAGATGCAATGGCCACCAGGAATGTCCTTTCTGTTGTAATGAATCCGAACAGTACCATTCACTTGACAACCAAATCGTTTTGGTATACATTCAGCAGTGGTTGGTCCCTGAAGCGATTCTCAGACACACGGCGCCCGTTGCGGGGCGTGTGTCCAGCGCCGGGGCGCCGACCCCGTGCCTTGGTCTTCCTTCCCACTGCCGGGAAGGAGGTGCGGCTTCTTTGCTGCCGATAGTACACATGGTCGGTGACGGCGACGGAGCGAAAGGGGAATGTGCCGGAAAGAGCGTTGATCGTCCGCGATAGTGCCTTGTATGCATGATTTCTCGGTTATGAAGGAGTCTCCAGTATGGCCATGTCCGAAAAGGTAAGTCGAGCAACGTTCCTGCGGTTGTCCGCCATTGCTGCGGCCAGCACCGTAGTCGCCGCATGTTCCAGCACCACCACCACGACGGCCAGCACGGCAGCTGCCACCAGTAGTGCCGCCGCAGCGCCAACCACCGCAGCTGCTACAACGGCCGCAGCTACCTCGGCTGCCGCGACCACTGCCGCCAGCACCTCCGCAGCGGCCACCACCGCTGCCGCCGCCGCCACGACCAGCGCCGCCAGCACGGCCGCCGCCGCCACGATCGCCAACGTCACCACCGCCGCCACCGCCGCCGGCAAGTTCGCCGAAGCGCCGTCCTTGGCCGCGCTCGTCAAGGCGGGCAGCCTGCCGGCGCTCGATCAGCGTCTGCCGGCCGCACCTTATGTCGTTCCTCACCCCTGGCTCACCGCCGGCAAGTACGGCGGCCAGTTGCAGATGGTCTGCTCCGACAAGAGCGACTGGGGCACCACCCACTACCTGCAGGAGAGTATGTATGGCCACTCCATTCTGCGCTGGCTTAAGGACGGCCTCGCCGTCGGCCCCGGCCTCGCTGAGAGTTGGGAATCGAACACCGATACGAGCCAGTGGACCATTCACTTCCGCAAGGGCTTGAAGTGGTCGGACGGTCAACCCTGGACGACCGCCGACATTACGTTCTGGTGGAACGACGAGGTCGGTAATGCCGACTTGAAGATTGCCCCACCAGACGAGGCGCGCTCCGGCAAAGGCACGCTGATGAAGATGACGGCGCCAGATGACACGACGATCGTGATGGCCTTCGACGCCCCCGCGCCGCTGACGGCGGACCGTCTGGCGATGTGGGTGAACCGGGGCATCGGGCCGATCTGGATGGACCCGGCCCACTACTTGAAGCCCTTCCATATCAAGTACACCCCCACGCTGGACCCCAAGACCTGGGTGCAGAACTTCACCGACAAGCAGGACTTCACGAAGAATCCGGGTGCGCCGACGATGACGGGCTGGATGTTGAAGTCCTACACCAAGGGGCAGAACAGCGTCTGGACGCGCAACCCCTACTACTGGTGCGTGGACAAGCAAGGCAACCAGTTGCCCTACATCGACACCATCACCATGACCAACTACCAGGATCCGCAGGTCATGCGCCTCAATATCACCCAGGGCAAGGCGGACTACGTCCACGGTGGCCACACGCCCCTCAGCCTGGCGGACGTCTCGATCCTGAAGCAGGCGCAGGCGCAGAGCAACCTGGCGGTCGACTTCTGGGATAGCGGCTCCGGCACCGCCTCCATGTACTTCTTCAACTACGACTACATCGACCCGAAGATGCGCACGCTGATCCGCAACCCCGTCTTCCGCAAGGCGATGTCCCATGCCTACAACCGGACCAACGCGCAGAAGGTGGTCTACTTCGACACCGGCGATCCGACGACGGGCACACTCAGCCCGAAGGCGCTGGAATACCACGTCGGCGATGGTCCGACCGTCTTCGCCTCCTGGCGTGACAGTGCGCTCAAGTACGACCCCGCAATGGCCAAGCAGATGCTCGATTCCATTGGCGTCAAGATGAGCGGCCAGTGGCGCACCATGCCCGACGGCAGCCCTTTGAAGATCACGCTGGACTACAAGGCCGATCAGGACCCGAACGGCGAGCACGTCAAGAAAGATGAACTACTGTCGAAAGACTGGCAGGCCGTCGGCATCGATGCAGTACTCAACCCGGTGACCCCGGCCAGCTTCGGGGAGAAATGGGCCGCCGGCCAGATCATGACCACGACGGCCTGGGAAGTCGGCGACGGCCCGAATCACCTGGTCTATCCGCAGTGGCTCGTGCCAATCGAGAACGCCCGTTGGGCGCCGATGCAGGGCACCTACTATTCCCTGATTGGCACGCCGGCAGCGAGCACCGGAATCAACGAGGCCGACCCCTACAAAAGCACGCCGCCCCGCGTCAACGCCGACAAGGGCGGGCCGATCGAGAAGCTCTGGACCATCTACAACCAGAGCAAGATCGAACCAGACCAGACGAAGCGCAACCAGGCGGTCTGGGACATGATCAAGATCCACGTCTCCGATGGTCCCTTCTTCTCCGGTACCGTTTCGAACTACCCGCAACTAGTGCTGGTCAAGACCGGCCTGAAGAATGTGCCATCGCACGACGACCTGGGCCCCAAGAACGGCTACCAGGGCGGCTTCGTGAATCCCTGGGTGATTCCCAGCCCGGCGGTCTACGACCCGGAGACCTACTACTGGGACGATCCTACCAAGCACTCCACCTAGGAGGGACCCTCTCCCGGCTGGACGCGGAGAGACGAGAGGGGGGGACACGTGCCACCCCGCAGCCGATCGTGCACACCAGCGGTTTCCGATACCCACGGGAGGA
>JBPCLN010000385.1:0-24370 GCA_051003235.1 Chloroflexota bacterium
GCGCAGGAGGTCACCAGTGTCGGCGTCGACGGCGCCTACCGGGTGGTGCGTACGGCCGACGGCCAGGAATACCGCGCCTTCGCCGTCCTGCTGGCCCTCGGCTCGACCTACCGCCAGCTGGGGATTCCTGGCGAAGACGACTTCATCGGCGCTGGTGTCCACTTCTGCGCCACCTGCGATGGCCCTTTCTATCGTGGTCGCGACGTGCTGGTGATCGGCGGCGGTAATTCCGCCGGCGAAGAGAGCCTCTTTCTTACCAAGTTTGCCTCCCACGTCACCATCGCCACCCGCGGTCCGGGGCTGACTGCGAGTAAAGTGGTCGTTGAGAAGATCGCCGAAGATCCGCGCATCAGCACCCTGCCCAACGTCTCGCCGGTGGAACTGCGCGGCGGCACGCATCTGGAGACGGTGGTGCTGAAAGATCGCCAATCCGGCGCCACCCAGGAACTGCACCCGGCGGGCGTCTTCGTGTTCATCGGGCTGACTCCGAATACCGGCCTCGTCAATGGGACGGTTGACCTCGACCAGTGGGGCTTCATCGTGCCGGGCCCCACGTTGCAAACGAGCGTGCCGGGAATCTTTGCGGCCGGCGACTGCCGGGTCGGCAGCACCAAGCAGGCCGCCTCGGCAGCCGGCGAAGGCGCCGCTGTCGCACTCGCCATTCGCCATTACGTCCAATCGCTGGCTAGCGGCATGCCCCGCCACGAACCCAGCACGGCGAACGTTGTCGAGGTGTAATTTGGCGAACGGCGCGGTAACCGCAGCGTCACCATGGGAAAGGAACGATCGCCGTGTCACCGGCAAGTATCTTCAGCGACGAAATCGCGCCGGATTTCGACGAGGCGGTGGCTACCGCGGCCGCGTGTGGCCTGCAGTATATCGACTTGCGCAACGCCTGGGGTAAGCAGTGGCAACAGTTTGACCACCAGGACTGGCGGTGGATGCGCAACGTCCTGCAGGAGCACGGCTTGCGGATGGGCTGCATCCAGTCCCAATTCGGCAAGTGCGATATCGGGGAGGAGTACGAGACGCAGCATTTCCCGAAAGTTGACTATTTGATTCAAGAGGCCCAGTTCTTCGGCGTCAACGTGATTCGGATGTTTCCGTTCTGGAATGCCGATCACTCCCACGTCGAGGTGCGCCCGAACCTGGCGGGCATGCTGCCGCAGATTGCGGAGAAGCTGGGTCGGGCACTGCGGAAAATTGAGGCGGCCGGCCTGATTTTCGCCATTGAGCCCGAGCACTCCACCTTTAGCGGCTCGCTCACCGAAGTGCGGATGGTGATCGATGCGGTCGGTAGTCCGGCCCTCAAGGTGGCCTGGGATGTCGCCAACGACCTGGGTACTGAGCCGTTGTTTCCCAACCGCTACGCGCTCGTGCGCGGCCTCGTTGCCAACGTCCATGTGAAGGAGCGGGCCTTCCCCTCCGCCGCTGGCGACTACCACATGCGGGTGTTGCTTGGCACGGGAGCAGTGCCATGGCCGGAAGTGATCACCGCGTTGCAAGCTGATGGATATACGGGCCTCTATTCCATCGAAACGCACTTTGGCAGCCGCGGCCCCTACGGCTGGCCGAAGCTGAAGGCGGCCAGCACCTGGTATATGTACGCCTTGCGCGAACTGCTGGAGAACGCGGCCGGCCGGTGAAGAAACCGATGACGCGGCTGGCCTTGCTGCTGGACATGGATGGCGTGCTCTACCGGGGACGGCACGTCTTGCCGGGTGTTCCCGAAGCCCTGGCCCAACTGGAGGCGGCCGGTCACGAGTTGTGCTTTGCGACTAACAACGGCTGGGCCTCCGCCGAGGAGATCAGCGAGCGCCTCCAGCACATGGGCATCACCATCCGTCCCGAGCGCATGGCGACGGCCGCCTGGGCGGCGGCGGAATTGCTCCAGTCTCGTTGGCCCGCCGTTCGCCGGCCGTTTGTCCTGGGCAGCGCAGAAGTGGCGCGCCAGTTGCGGGATCGCGGCATGCAGCCGGTGGCCGAGGCGGAGCACGAGTCGGCGGATGCCCTCGTCGTCGGCATCGACCTGGAATTAACTTACCGGAAACTGGCCCGGGCCCAGGCCGTTGGCTTACGCGGCGTGCCATTTCTGGCGACCGACATGGACGGCGCTTACCCGTGGGAGGACGGCTGGCTGCCTGGGTCCGGCAGCATCGTGGCGGCAGTCGAACGCGCTACCGGACGTACCGCCTTGCCGGCTGGGAAGCCGGAACCTTTCATGTATCGCGCGCTCTTACGCGGCCTCTCCGATGGACTGCTGCCGGTGGTGGTTGGTGACAATCTGGGTACCGACATTCGCGCCGGCCGCGCCGCCGGCTTCACGACGATCCTGGTCCTGAGCGGCATCGCCACCGCCGCCGACGCCGCCAATGCCGTACCGGAGGAGCGCCCGGACCACGTCGTAGCCGATCTCGCCACGGCGGCCCGGGACATCGTGCCACACCTGCGGTGATGCGGGTGGCACGATGGCGGCCACCTCGACCACGGACTGCCATGGCCTCAGGTTGACTCGAACGTGCATTGAGTGCATGGGTGGTAGGCACAAGGACTCCGGCTTCAGCAGAACTGCAACACTCCGAAGCGATGCCGTCTCGGTGTCTCACGTAGAGTGGGAGGCGCGGGATCGCTCAGTCGACCGGTAGGAATCTGGGCAGAGAGGCGTGACGATGCAGCTCACTGTCTTCGGAGCTACCGGCGGCACTGGTCGCCAACTGGTGGAGCAGGCTTTGGCCCAAGGCCATGCGGTCACCGCCGTGGTCCGAGACCCGGCGCGCCTGCCGGTGGAGCACAGCCGGCTTCGGGTGGTGCAGGCCGACGGCTTTGACCCAGGGTCCGTCACGCCTGCCCTCGTGGGGATGGATGCGGTGCTGTCCGCGCTCGGCCCCCGCTGGGGTAAGGACGACTTGACAGTGTGTTCGAGGGGCGTGCGTAGCATCCTGCAGGCGATGCAGGACGCCGGTATGCGGCGGATCGTGGCGATCAGCGGGTCGCCGGTACCGAAGCAAGACCCGGGGGACGGGGCACTGCAACGGGTGCTGTTCAGGCCGCTGCTGCACCGAGTGTTCGGTCGCATCTATGCCGACTTGGCGCTTATGGAGACGCAACTGCGGGAAAGCTCCGCCGAGTGGCCCGTCTTCCGGCCGCCCTGCTAACCAACCGTCCACTCAGCGGCCGCTACCGGACAACGCTGGGGCGCAATGCCAAGGGCTTCCGAGTCTCCCGGGCGGATCTGGCGGATGCGATGCTGCGCTGCCTGGACGATCCTGCCACGTTGCGGACCACGGTCGGCATCGCCGGCTGATCTCGGCCGCGACCCCGCTACCAGGTCTGCATCTCCTCGCTGCACCAGCCGATGTCCAGGCGCCACTTCACCTGACACGCGCGCGACCGGCGTTCGCCGCGGGAGCCTACCGACGACTTGGTTTCCGGGAATGGGAGCGGCTGCAAGCACGGCCTGCGACAATCGTGGGTCCGGGTCCGGGACTTTGACGAAGTGTACTTCTATCTCCATTTCCAAGTATCGCCAACCCGGGACGGCGGGTAACAGGAATTACCTGAGGGCGATGGCGACATATCCCTGTCGTACTCCTGTGTCTTGTCATCCTTACGGAGGAGATACACTGTGGGCACGAGCTTGCCAAGCATGATGTAAGGGAACCACAGGGCGTCGGCCAGCGCCTACCGGGACTGAGCGCCTGCCGGCCTACTCTGCCCCGCCGGCGCACGGCGCATGCGCTGTTTCGCACGGTCGTCGGAGTCGATCACCTCGCGCCGCACCTGCCCGCCCTCATGCGTGCGCTTCAGGAACTGCTGCTTGCCTATTCCGATTGGCTCGATTCGCTCCTGCTCGCCTACCCAACGGGCCAGCCCGCCTTGGACGAGCGGCTGGCCGGCCGCGTCCATGCGCGCCATCGCTTCTGGTCGGCGCTCCGCGCCCTGCCGCGCGGCTGCTTGCTGAACCTGGGGTCCGTCCGCTCCGACATCTCCTGGCTGCGGATGGAAGAGCTCCAGTCCTTTGCGGCAACCTGGGCGGTGTCGCCACCAGGGACAGGGACGTACGAAGTTATCGCGGCAGCGCGCCGGCGGGTGCTTGATGCCTTCCCCCTGCCGCCCTGGCCAGACCGCCTGCGTGCCCTCAGCGAAGTGGCGCGGATCACGCAGCGTACGTTCAGGATCGCGTCGGCCATATGAGGGCGTTCTCGATCCACTCCACCATATGGGCACGCGTAAACCGCGGCTCGCCAAACGAACGGAAGGGAAAGAGTGGACGCACGGCGCAAGAGTCAGCGCTGAAAGTACAGTGGTATGCTTGCGGCGTCGACGCGCTGCAGTCGGCAACGACCAGCCGCACGTGAACGGCCCTCTTGGGAGGACAGTTTGGAAGCCCGTAGCATTACAAGCACTGAACTAGAGGAACGCATCCGGCGAGATCTGCCTCGGCTTGCCGTCGAGCGCAGTGCTGAGGTCGCACGGGTGATCGAATGCTTGATAACGGCAATGGCGCCGGAGCGCATCTACGCATTCGGTTCCCAGGCGCGCGGCGATGCACGCTCAGACAGTGATGTTGATATCCTGGTAATCGTTGCCGATTCCGATTTGCTGCCGCATCGTCGCGACCAGTTGGCCTATCGCGCGATTGGTCTCCATACGACACCGATTGACATTCTCGTCATGACGGCGACGGAGTTTGAGAGCCGGAGCCTGTCCCCATCTTCGTTGCCAACTACGGTGCTACGGGAAGGCCGGGTGCTCTATGCAGCGTGAGTCTCTTCAGGAAGCTCGGGAGTGGCTTGATCGCGCTGAACATGATTTGCAAACAGTGACCCTGGCCTTGCAGGCGTCGCAGGCATTGCCTGACATCGCCGCCTATCACGCCCAGCAGGCGGCAGAAAAGGCGCTGAAGAGCTTCCTCGCAGCACATAATCATCCGATTCCTCAAGTGCATGCGCTGGTTCCGCTTGTTGCCGCCTGCCAGGCCATTGTTCCGGACTTCTCCCGTTTCCATGGAGCGGCACAAACGCTGACTCCCTATGCCGTACGATTCCGCTACCCTCCGGGTCCCCTCGAACCGCCGCTATCGGATGCGCGCGAGGCTCAGGAATTGGCAACGGAGATTGTCCAGTTTGTGCGTCAACGGCTCTTCGGGCAGGGGTCATGACCAACGTCTTGACTCCCCCTCAACGTGTCACATGTGAAGCGGAATCCATTCCGCCAGCTCCTTATTTCCTGGCCGCCTGTTGCCGCTGTTCGGCAAGCATCTCGTCACAGAGCGCCTCGCGGCCGCGACAAATGTAGTCTCTGCTGGCACCGTCCTGCTCGGCGTTGATGATCAGCAGCCCTGCCTCGTGCTGCGCCTTGCCGCAGAACGAGCAACGGTACGCCGGCTTGGCTGTACATTCCATGGATCTTTCCTCTCTGCTCCGTTCCCACTCGACCGTCAGGACCTGGAGAGCCTGCAGCACCTCGGTGTTGGCGACAATCCAGCCCTCAAGGTGGCGCCGGGTTTTGATGTAAACGCCGCGCGCCTCAAAGCAAAGTCGAAGGTGTCTCGGCGCCGACAAGCGCGAGGACGTCGCTGAGGCCGGCAATCATTGGGCCGTCCCAAACCTCTGGATCAATGCGGTGGGCATCGTAAGGGTCCTCGTAGGATGCCCGCAGCAACACCGGCTCCATGCCGACAGCGGCAGCGCCGCTGAGTTCCCGACTGCTGCCGTCGCCAACATAGAGGCAGCACTCCAGAAGGACGCCCAGCCGGTCACACGCCAAGTGATAAATCCGCGAATCGGGCTTCTTCAACCCAACTGAGCAGGAGAAGAGCGTTACGTCAAACAGCGAGGCAAACGGCGTCGTCGGCCACAGAAGCGGTACCTCCGACGAACAATCGCTGATCAACCCCAGCTTGCAGCCGTCTGACCGCAAGCTGACGAGCGTCTCAATGGCACCGGAGCGCGGGACGAGGGCGCGCTCGGTGAAGGCCATGCGCAGCCGCACAGCGGCCGTGATGGACGCCGGGTCTCCCTCTAGGCCAAGCACTCGATAGCAGTGCAGGATATTCGCCTCCACGCTCGCGAGCCGGCCGACTGCGCGCGCATCGAACGTTGCCAGCCACAAGCGGGCGAAATCGGCGACTGGGATACTGAGGACGCCGGCCATCGCCACGAGCAGGCGCTCGTACTCCTTTGCGGGAGAAGTTATCGATCAGTGTCCCGAAGAGATCGAAGACAACGGCCCCGTAGCGCATGAATGACTCCCTGCGAAGAGCGCCACAATACCCCTACCAGCCCCATGGACTTCCTGCATGGAACTGGGGATACCGCCTGAGAGCGACGCCACCTGAACCGGTCTGCTGTCGGCGCCCATACCGAATCGCCGGCTGCGCCACAACACGGCCAGCGAGCCGGCGGTGCGGACAAACCATACCATCGTCCCGCCGAGCGAGAAGGAGCGTGGCCACAGATCCAGAATGGCACCGAATCGCGTGCGGATGCCGCCGAACTTGACTACGATGGTCTGTGGTGTTCTGTTCGATACCGTGTTAGCAGGGTTCGAGGAGCTCCGTTCGGTTCCCAAACGGATCACTGACGTAGCAGCGGGCGAAGCCTGGTAGCGATTCATCCTCCGTCGTGACATAGCCGGCGGCTGCCAGGCGCTGGACGAGGCTCGTGAGACCGACGACCTGAAAGGCAACATGGGCCTTCTCCGCCGGATGGAAGGCATGATCGACGCCGAGATGCACCGGGAGGTTGCCCGTCTGGAACCAGACTCCGCCACGCCGTGACAGGTTGGGCGGCTTGGCGATCTCTTCCAACCCGAGCACCGTGCCGTAGAACTCCCGCGCCTTCGTTTCCCCATCTACGGGGATGGCGACTTGAATATGATGGATGCTCGCTCGCATGTGCATGCGCTTTCCTTGATCCTAACTCCGACAGTGGTCGCACGGTGCATCGTAACGCGGATCACGCCGCCGGCAAGACGACGCTCTCTCCGCTCCTCGCAGCGTCCACGGAAAGGGTCCGAACCGCTGCGCCGCAACTACCTTTCCGCCGGCTTCAGAGAATGCGGAACGGTCACCGGTCAGCGGTGGAGCGCACGATTATTCGAGGGGTGCGCCACAGAGTGTTGCGTGGGAGGTCGCTTGCTATCGATATCGACAGATGCGTCGCCATTCTGCCTGTCCGTCAACGAGCAGGCTATAGAAACCAAGCACCATGCATGGCGCTACGAGGCGAGAGTGCCCCAAGCGCGTGCGTCGTACCAAGCGGCAGCCGTGCTGAGCGCGCTTTAGCGTGCTTTGCGGATACCCGCCGCAGCGGGTGGTTTGCCTGCTCGTTGACGGGCAGGCGAGCGACCGGTAAAGCAAAACTCTGTGGCGCACCCTAATTCGAGAAGCAGCTCGACGTAGCGCCAGCGACGAGGCACCGTCCTCACTGCTCACGAACACCGATGGGCTGAACCCAGACTGGGTGGCGACTGTATGGTTCCGAGTTCCGCCGCTGCCTGCCGGAGGATGGCCCTGATGAAGGCATCCTTCCCGTCGCCGTACCGTCCACGATCGTAACGGTGCTGGCGAGCCAATTCCCGTTTGAGCGCCGCGTAGTCCTCAGCGATGCCCGAATGCGCCCGGAGGTAGTCCCGAAACAACAAGCATGTGCGCCATTCCTCGCCGTCGAACGTTACGACACGCAGATGGCGGTTACGCGGATTCGTTCGGAAGAATTGACCCAGTCCCAAGCCTCTTGCGCCCCGATATTCGTAACCAAGCGCGCCAAGGCAGGCAAATTTGTCCTCGCAGAGGGGGAAAGGGTGCGCCCCGACGAGGATATCGAGGACCGGTTTAGCCGCTAACCCCGGCACGGCGGTGCTGCCGACATGCTCGATGCCGACAGCGACCCGGCCGAGTGCGGCACTCACCCGCATCCGTTCGCGCTGGAACACTTCGCCCCAGCCCGGGTCGTAGTCCACGACGTCGACCGGGTCATTGAGCGCCGGCTGATTGCGGTAGTCCCAAACCACTGAACAATGCGGACTACGCCGCGGGCGCCTGGGTCAGGGTGACGGTCTTCGTCACTTTCTGGTTGGTACCGACCTGAACCCAGGTGACACTGACCTGGTCGCCTGGCTTGTCAGAGGTCAACGCCAGTTGTACGTCGCTGGTGCTCTTGATCTGCGTGTTGCCGATGGCGGTGATGACGTCCTTCGAGGCGATACCTGCCGTCGCAGCAGGCGACCCTGGGGTTACGTCGACGACGGCCACACCAGGAACGGTGGGCAGCCCATACTGGGCGGCCAGCGCCGGCGTGTTGTCAATCGTCCTGACGCCAAGGAAGGCGTAGGTGACGTGACCCTGGGAGATGAGTTGGTCGGCGATCTTCTTCGCCGTGTTGATGGAAATGGCGAAGCCGATCCCCTGGGCCTGCACGCCCGGCTCCGCCTGCCCGGCGCCAAGGGTGTTGATGCCGACGACGTCACCGTTGAGGTCGACGAGTGGGCCGCCGCTATTTCCCGGATTGATTGGCGCATCGGTTTGGATGGCGTCAAAGAGGAACGGCCCGCCGGCGGCGGACTGGGCAGGCTGTCCGCCGCTGCTTTGCGGCGCCGGCTCCTGAACGGTGCGGTCGAGTGCGCTGACGACGCCGGCCGTTACAGTCGGCCCGCCCGGCAGGGCCAGGGCGTTACCAATGGCGATCACCCACTGGCCGACTTGCAGCTTGCTGGAATCGCCGAGGACGAGGGCCGGAATGTTCGCGCCGGTGACCTGGATCACCGCCAGGTCGGAACGCTGGTCGCCGCCGATGAGCGTCGCCGGATATTCCTTCGTGCCATTGGACAACGTAACGATCAGCTTCTGCGCCCCGCGTACGACGTGGTCGTTCGTGAGAATATGCCCTTGATTGTCCATGACGATGCCCGTGCCGACGCCGGTGGGCACAGCCTGTCCGCTGCCCTGACCCATTGCGCCCAACTGGACCTGTTCGTTCGTGATCTGTACGACGCCGGGTGTATCCTTCTTGGACACATTAATAAACGCGTCTGTCCCCAGGGCAGTCGGCGCGGATTGGGCGGCCGGCGCTCCGTTCCGAGAAGCCAGCAACGCCGGCGCAACGCCGGCCGCGGCGTCACCGGCGTGTGTGCCCACTGCACTGGACATACTGCACCCACTGAGAATACTCAGTGCGGCGAGAGCGCCGGCCAGGGCGCCAGTTCTCCGATTCATTGCGGCTTGTCCTCCCCATCTGTACCAATGCTGCACGTCGCTAATGCATAGATCGGACCAACCCAACCATGTATGCTACGGTGATGCAGGACCAGGGGGTGGAGCGACGTAGCCGTGACGGGCGGGCCGCCGGATAACAGCGACCGGGCCCGGTTGCCAGGCGCCGCCTGGCGTGATGGGGTGGCAGTGTTTGCGTCCTGGCGCTTTGCGGACTACCGGAGGCTGTGGCTCTGCGTCGTCACGGCAAACTCCGGTCGCTGGACATTGGCGCTCGGCGTGGGCTGGCTACTCTTTAACCTGACCCATTCTTCGTTCTGGGTCGGCGCAAGCTTTTTCTGTATTCAGGGGCCGGCCCTCGTCGTGTCGCCCCTGGCCGGCGTCTGGGCCGATCGCTATGACCGACTGCACCTCCTCGCCGCCGCCCTCGGCCTGGCGGCGGGGGCAACGGGGATACTCGCGGCGCTGACCTTCCTCGGTCTCGCCTCGCTCTGGTCGGTGCTGGCCTGCACGCTGCTCTGCGGCATCGCTTTCAGCATCCAGGGCACGGCCTGGGGCACCCTACTGCCCAATGTCGTCCCTCGCGAAACGCTGCCGAACGCGATAGCCTTGCAGGGCACGGCGCGCCAGGGGGCCGAGTTTCTTGGGCCTGCCCTGGCAAGCCCCTTGCTGGCACTCGCTGGTCCGGGGGCAGTATTCCTGTTTGCTGGTTGTTGTTACGCCGGCGCCCTGCTGCTCGCCCTGCGCATACGCGTACGCCGGCTCGGAGCAACCCAGCGCTGGGGCAACCCTTTCGCCCCCCTCCGCGCCGGGCTGCGTTACGTGCGTGCCGTGCCGTTGCTCGGCAGCGTAGTTTTCCTGGTGGCGTTCCATTGCAGCCTCACCATGACCTATCAAGGAATGCTGCCGCAGTTTGCCGGCCTGATGGTTCCTGGCGACGGCAAGGTCTACGGCGGCTTGATGACGGCGGTGGGAATGGGCGCCGTTGTCGGCACCCTGACCTTGGCCGCCGTCTCCAACCGGCGCTGGTACGGCACCGGCTACGTGCTGACCGCGTTCGCCAGCGGCGCCACATTGTTGTTACTGGGGCGCAGCGGGAGTGTCGAAACGGCCCTCGTTGCAGCATTTGCCGTTGGTGCAACGCAGTCCATGTTCATGGCTATCAGCCTGACTTTTCTTCAACAACTCTCCGCTGACGCTTTTCTGGGTCGAGTCACCGGCCTGTACAACTTCCTAGCCAGCGGCACGATGGCGTTCTTCAGTTGGGGGCTGGGCGGCCTGGCCAATGGGACCGCGCCCGGCATGCTTATGACCGTCGCTGGCAGCATCTTTATCGTGGTCGTCGCCCTCATGTTGGGAGCGCCGGCCTTCCGGCAACTCTGCCGCGGTGTCTCAGCGACGGATATGGCGCGCCTGGGAGCGGGCTAAATAGGACCGCGACCCTGGTCCGTCGCCCACACCTGTTATATCGTCAGCGCTGCCAGCACTTCCTCGGCGTGGCCGTCCGGCTTGACATCGGGGAAGACGCGGGCAATTTTGCCATCGGCGTCGATCACGAACGTGGAGCGTAGGACGCCTTCGTAGGATCTCCCCATGAATTTCTTGGGTCCCCAGGCGCCGTAGGCGTCGGCGGTGGCGTGATCGGGGTCGGAGGCGAGCAAAATGGGGAGTCCATACTTTTCCGCGAAGCGGTCATGCGAGGCGGCGCTGTCGGGGCTGACGCCAACAACCACCGCGTCGGCGCCTTCGAACTGGGCCATGCTGTCGCGGAAGCCACAAGCCTCCTTCGTGCAGCCGGTCGTGTCATCTTTTGGATAGAAGTAGAGGACCACGCGCTTGCCGCGCAAATCGCGCAGCGCCACGCGTCCCTTTGCCGTCTCCAGGTCGAAATCCGGCGCCTGATCGCCCGCTTGAAGATTGGTCATCCGCTATTCTTTCCGCTGCGTACATGTGGCGATGGAGCAAACACGGATCACTGATGGACGCCGGTTGCACCGCCTGGCTGCTCCAACTTCGGAGTATAGCTGTTCCTGCCGTGGCGGCGAGGCACGCACGCTCCGGCCAAGCGTTGCTTGGTGCAATGTTGAACGAGCCGTGCCCGTCTGCCCCGTAGTGCGTCGTAAGGCGTTCGCGGCGGGTAAAATATGGGTTCATGTGTCCATGGGCGGGTTCCAAGCGGAGAGCAATGGCAGGGGAAGCGGCGGTCGGTGGTAGTGGCGGCGCCGTCCTGATGGGCGGGCCAGTGCGCAGCGTGATGGCCAATCCGGCGCTGACGCACTTCCGGCGGGCCTTGCAGCAGGGGACGCCCTGGTACGTGGCGCTGCTGGAATCGATCGCCCTGTGGGAAGAGCCCACTGAGCGCTACCGAGGACGCCTGCTGACCTATCTTATCGCCGGGGAAGCGCTGGACTGGCTCTTACTCGCCGGTCGCCTCTGCCGCGACGTGCGCGACCTGATTCCAGTGGCGGAACTGGACGCGCTGCTCTTGAACGGCCAGGCGCCGATCCGGCTGGATTCGGAAGCATTCCGCGAATTGATCGGTCCCCTCAAGTATGGTTGCTTCCTGAACTTCTTTTACGGTGTCACGGTAGAGGAGGCGCTCTTCTTTGCCTTGGAAGAGGAGGCGCGCCGCCATTCCGTGGTACCCGGGAGCCAGTTCGATCTCAATCCGTTGTACGTCGATCTCTATGGCACTGAGGAGCCGGTTTTACTGGCCGAGTTCCTGGGCAAGTCCCAACCCCAACGGACGGCTAGTCTCGACATCCAGCAACAGAAAGCCTTTACGTACTTCTTGTTCAAGCGCCGCATCCTCTACTGCTTGCCGGCACGGGTCGCGTCCGATACGAAACGGGGGCTGGCCGAGTTGAAACGACAGTACCTCGCCGCCGGGCGACCGGCGGTTTTTCCGGGCCGTCCCGACGGCTTGCTGACCGAGCGCGAGGAGTCCCCCTTTGTCACGGCTGCGACGGCATGAACTCGTCGGACATGGGCGTCGGCGACAGCACGACGGCTGCGTCGGTACCGGAGCCGACGATCACCGTGGTGGGACTCGGCCCTGGCGGCGTGGACCAACTGTCGCTCGGGGCCGTGCGGGTATTGCAGGCGGCGATGGTCGTCTATGCCCGCACCCGCCGCCATCCGACGATCGATGCCTTACAAACGCCGGACGGTCACGCGCTGGTCGGGGCGGTGCGCTGGGAGAGCTTCGATCACCTCTACGAGGAGGGGGAGTCGTTTGCCGGCGTGTACGACGGCATCGTCGACCGCCTGCATACCCAGGCGCGTGCCGACGGTTCCGTGATCTATGCCGTGCCAGGGCATCCGCTGGTCGCCGAGCGGACGGTGCAGTTGTTACAGGAGCGGGCGGGAACCGCCGGCATCTGCGTGAACATCGTCGGCAGTCCATCCTGCCTCGAAGTGGTCTGCCAGGCTGTCGGCGCCGACGTGGCGGCCGGCTTGCAGGTAGCCGACGCGCTGTCGCTCGACGACGATTTGAGTCAACCCGGCTTCCCGTCGCCCTGGGCGCCGTTACTGGTGCTCCAACTCTATTCCCGCGCCGTGGCCTCCGACGTCAAGCTGACGCTGCTCCGGCACTATCCGCCGGAGCACCCGGTGCAGATCGTACAGCACGCCGGCATGCCGGCCACGCAACGAGTCGAACGCTGCGCCCTCGGCGAATTGGATCGCAATGACCGGCTGGACCACCTCAGCTCCCTCTGGGTGCCCCCGCTGGCGGAACTCGCGCCCCGTTCCAGTCTGCGGACTCTAGAGGCTATTGTCGCCCGTCTACGCGCGCCGGACGGCTGCCCTTGGGACCGCGAACAGACCCACCACACGATTAAGCGCAACCTGCTGGAGGAAACCTACGAACTCTTGGAGGCGTTGGACGCCGAGGACGCCGCCGCCCAGACGGAAGAGCTCGGCGACCTGCTCATGCAGGTCTTCCTGCACGCCCAGATGGGCAAGGAGGCCGTCGAGTACGATCTGGGCGACGTGACCGCCGCCATCACGGACAAGCTTGTACGGCGCCATCCGCACGTCTTCGGCGACCTGGCAGTCTCCGGGGCGGAAGAAGTACTACGCAACTGGGACGCCATCAAGAAGGCGGAAGGAAAGGGGAAGCAGTCGGTGCTGGAAGGGCTACCGGCGTCCCTCTCGTCCCTGACAATGGCCCTGGCAATCAGCCGCCGCGCTGCCACGAGCGGCTTCACCTGGCCGGACGTGCAGGGCGCCTGGACCAAACTAGACGAGGAGTTGGACGAGCTACGCGCCGCCGGCAACGAGGCCGAACGCCGCGCCGAACTGGGCGACGCCTTGTTCGCCGTCGCGAACGTCGGTCGTTTGCTCGGGCTCGATCCGGAGGAATGTCTGCGCGCTGCCAATCGCCGCTTCCGCGAGCGCTTCATGACCATGGAGGGGCTCGCCGCAACGCGCGGGATGGACCTCCGGGGGGAACCGCTGGAACAGTTGCTCCGCCTCTGGCGGGAGACCGCCGGTGCCGGTCCCTCGTGACGGCAGCGGGGTCTCCTTTCGGCGTTTACGTGCATATCCCCTTCTGTCGGATGCTCTGTACCTATTGCGATTTCGTCAAATACCGCGGCATGGAGGCGTGGCACGACCGCTATGTCGACGCGCTCTTACGCGAGGCGGCAACCTGGGCCGACCAGGTGCACAGTCAACCGGGCTGTTCCCTTTTTTTCGGCGGCGGCACGCCATCCGTCCTGGGCGGGGCGCAACTGGCCCGCTTGCGGGCGCACCTGGCCGCGCGCTTTGCTTTGGACAAGCGCGTCGACTATTGCCTGGAAGCAAACCCGGAGGATATCGACGCAGCGTTCGCAACAGGGATCGTCGCCGCCGGCTTCAACCGCCTCAGCGTCGGCGTCCAGACGTTCGATGACGCGCTCCTCCGCCGCCTGGGCCGGTTGCACACCGGCGCTCAGGCGGAAGCCGCCATTCGCCTGCTGCAGGATGCCGGCGTGGACTCCGTCAGCGCCGACCTGATCTTCGGACTACCCGGCCAAACCCTATCCGCATGGCGAGAAACGCTGGAACGCGCCCTCGACCTCGGGGTGCCGCACCTTTCCTGCTACGCGCTGACGGTGGAACCAGCGACGCCGTTGGGACGCCAGATCGGCAAGCACAGGATCACGATTCCGGACGACGATGCCGCCGCCGACATGTACGACCACGCCAGGGCGCGGCTGGCGGCCGCCGGCTATCGCCACTATGAAGTGTCCAACTGGAGCCGGCCCGGCCACGAATCGCGGCATAACCGCCTCTACTGGCACGGCGACGACTACGTCGGCCTGGGGGCGGGCGCCGTCGGATGCCTCGCCGGCCGCCGCTGGTGGAATCAACGCCAGGTCGAACGCTATTGCGTGGCTGTGGAGCAGGACCGTTCGGCGGTGGCGGAAGAGGAGCGCCTCACCCCTGTGCAACGCGCGGAAGAGTTGTTGCTGCTCGGTCTGCGCACGGATTCGGGCGTTGACCTGGAGCGATTCCGTGCCATAGCCGGCGCGTCGCTCGCCGTGGTGGCCGGCGCAGCGCTAACAGAGGCACTCGCCGATGGTCTGGTCCTGGTATGCGCCGGGCGGCTACGCGCGCCGGAGGCGCGCTGGGGGGTGCTACATAGCATCGTGGCGCGACTCCTGGCGGGGATGGTGTTCAGGACGGCGGACGGCGCGGCCCCGGCACTTGCTCCGGGGCACGCTGAATCAACTCCAGTCGCTCAAGCCACTTCAGGCTGAGCTGGCTGTCAGGATCGACGACAATCAGGCGGCAGGGCGCCCCGCGCTCCACGGTCAGGGCCTGCCCGGCCAGCGCGTCGGCCAGAAAGGCGCCGGGTATCGCCTCCAATGGGACAAGGGAGCGGAAGCCGCCGGAATAGGCATAGAGGGCGGTGGCGCTGGGTAACGGACCGGCGCGCTCCAAAAGTGCCGCGAGCGACGCGCCTTGCCAGCGCAGCCGGCCCGCCTCCCAGCCCCGTTCACAAGTGAAGCTTCCCTGATGCTCCAGGCGGGGCAACGTTCGCAGCTCCTCGAGGGATAGCGCCAGCGGGCGGGACACCAAGCCGTCGACGTGCAAACGCCAACTTGCGCTGTCCGGCGTCACGTCCGGCATCGGGTGCTGCGATGGGCTGTTCAGCGCCATTGCGACTTCGTCGTTGCGCACGTGCCGGCTCCTTCGCTGCCTTCGTCCACAAGGACTATCATCCTCTGTAGTGTTCGTGCCGTCAACAGCAGGGCCGCGATTCAGGGGAGTGGCGCATCGTGTTAGCCCCTTGGTCCTAAAAGCGTGTCAAACGCCGCGCATTGACGCTAGGATGGGGCGCCGTTGGTTATCGGCAATGCAATAGGGCGGCGTCGCTCCGCCAAGAACGGGTGATCCGCCATGCGCATCGCACCTGTACATCGCCTCCGGTTGCTCGCCGGCATTCTGCTGGCGGCCTTCCTCCTGCAGCCGGCGGCCGTCGGCGCTTCCACCGGCGACGCCCCACTCCCGCACGGACACTTCTACACCGAGGCGGGCGGTGGGACCGGTTTCGGCTTTCCCATCGTTGATGCCACCGGCGGCGACTTCTGGTCCTCGTTTCAGGCGCTCGGGGGTACCGACGCCCTGGGGTATCCGGCCTCCATGCCGTATCAATCCGGCGGCTTCACCTACCAGGCGGTGCAGGGTGCCCTGCTGCAGTGGCGGCCCGACCTCAATCGGGCCGTGCTCGCCAACACCTTCGAGCAGTTCAGCAACGCCGGCCTGGATTCCGTGCTCCTCCAGCAACGGCAGATCCCCCTGCCCGTCGCCGACGACGGCTCGGGGGGCAATTACCAGCAGGCCGTCACGATCCGGCTGACCTGGCTGACCGATCCGGGCATCGCCCAGCGTTTTTATGCCAACCCGAATCCCGGAAGCGTCAAGACGTGGTCTCGCGACGACGCCATTCAACTGTACGGCTTACCCATGAGTCAGCCGGAGGCCTTCGGTCCCTTCGTCAGCCAACGCTTCCAACGCATCACCTTTCAGCGCTGGACCGAGCAGGTGGCGGGAATGCCACCCCCCGGTACGGTGGATCGGGTCCTCGGCGGCGATCTGGCGAAAGAGGAGGGGCTCGTGCCCCTGGCCGCCCAGACGCCGCAGACGGCAACGGGCGTTGCCGCTAGCTCGGCGCCGACTGCCGTCCCGGACACGGGAATGTCCGATATTACGGTGCCAACGGGCGTACCGGCGCCAACGCCGCAGCCCACGCCGGCGAATGGCGCAATTGCCGGTATCCAAGCGGCCACCGGACCCAACCAGTTTCCCCTCTATCCATGCCGAGCCTCCGCCGTGGATCCCCATGCCGACCAGAATGTCCTGGCGACGCCGGCGCCGGAAGCCGGCCGTTATCTGGCCTATGGCAATACGCCGGTAAAAATTGAACACAACAGCAACTGCTGGTCACCAACGCAGTTGCAACTGATGCATAACCAGCGCACGAGTGCCGATGTCACGGACGTGGTGATCCATTGGACCGATCTCGACTACGCCCGCAGTGTCTACGCCTTGCAGCGCGGCGTCTCCGTTCACTGGTTGGTGCCGCTGTCCGCCAATGGTAGCCAACCCGTGCTGGAAATGATTGACCCGCGCAATGCTGCCTGGCACGCCGGCCCCTTGAATGCGGGCGTCTGGGAGGATGCCGCGCATCTCCTCTGTATCCCCGGCAGCCCTTGCCGCCCGAACGGCAACGTGCATTCGCTGGGTTTCGAGAATGTCGGCAAAAGCACGCCGAACAGCTATCAAGTAGGCGTGATGACGGACATCATTGCCGCATTGATTCAAGAAGGGTATCCGATAAAACTCGATCGTCAGCACATCGTTGGTCATAAGGAGATCAACCGTCAGAAATCGGACCCCGGCAACCTGGATATCAATCAGGTCATTGCGCTGGTGCTGGAGAAGCTAAAAGCCGCAGCGCCCGCGCCCGTTCCATTGCCGGTTGTGAACCCAACCCCGGCGCCGACACCCGCCGGCGTTCCGGCAGACGGCAGCAGCACCCAGCCCTTTACGCTCCAGGGCAGCGCCAGCGGTCAACTGGTTGGGAACAGCGGTGGCGCGTTTACCTACTACACCATCCCCGAGCCAACCGGGGCGCCCATCACCTTGCACTTCAGCTATACCGGGATCAACGCTGCCGCCGGCGCCGTCGGTGTCAGCGTGTTCCAGGGATTGTCCAACCTTGGCACGCTCAGTCCCGGTGGCGGCCAGAGTGGGGCGACCCTGGTGATTCATCCGGCGGCCGGGGCGGAAATATCGGTGCAGGTCTTCAGCTATGTGCCGCAGACGGTGAACTGGCAGCTTGGCGTCGGCTAGGAAACGCGCAACACGATCTTGCCGAACTGTTCCGCCCGTTCCAGACGCGCCATTGCCGCGCCGGCGTCCGCCAGGGGATAGATCCGGTCAATGACCGGCCGAATGCCTCCGCCGGCGAAGCAGTCAAGCATGCCGGCAAAGTCGGCGGGCGAGCCCATCGTCGTGCCGAGGAGCGAAAGCTGTTTCCAGAAGAGGCGGCGGACCGTCAGGTGGGGCGCGTCACCGGTCGTAGCGCCATAGCTGACCACCCGTCCACCAGGTCGGGCGACATCGAGTGCTTGCTCGAAGGTGGCGCCGCCAACCCCGTCGAGGATCAAGTCTGGTCCGCCGTCCGTGGCCTGCCGCACCGCGCTGACCCAGTCGTCCGTTCGATAGTTGAAACCACTTTCGGCGCCCAACGTCCGGGCCTGCTCCAATTTGGCCGCGCTCCCTGAGGTGACGAAGACCCGTGCACCAAGGCCAAGGGCCAGGACCAGCGCCAAAGTGGCCACTCCACCGCCGATACCTGTTATGAGGACGCGCTCCCCTGCCTTTAGTCCGCCGCGGCTTACCAACGCCCGGTAGGCGGTCAGCCCGGCCAGGGGGATGGCAGCCGCCTCCTCGACCCTCAAGCCCGGCGGGAGGGGTAGGACATTCGCTGCCGGCACTGTCACCAGTTCGGCAAACGTGCCGTCGTCGGGCATGCCCAGGATGCGGAACGCCGGCCCGGCCACGCGCTGGTCGGCGCCCCAGTCCAGGCAGGGATTTACAACGACGGGATCGCCTACCGCGATGCGGTCCACACCAGTACCCACCGCCGCAACTACACCCGCGCCATCGGCGCCCAGAGTCACGGGAAGACGCAATCCGCCATACTGGCCGCGGCAAATATAGACGTCGCGATGATTAAGCGCGGCTGCATGCACGCGCACGACGATCTTGCCAAGACCGGCCAGCGCATCGGGCACGTGTTCTACCCGCAGATCTGCTACTTCGCCGGCGCTGTGCAGGACGACTGCCCGCATGGTGCGTCTTTCCTTTCAATTTGCAACGACTGATGATCGTAAGGTACGTCGCCGGCAGGGCCGATGCCCGATGTGGCAGGAAAGCGCGGTACGGCCCTCTTCTTGCCGGCGGAACGGATCAGATATCCTATCTCCCGTCGAGGTGCTTGGCCATGTTAGCCTGCGGCTTGAACGCCAGGTCTGGAGACGAGGCCAAATGTGAAAATGCCACGGAGTAACCTTCGGATCATTCCGCCGGCAGGACACATGCCCCGTATGTTTGCGCCCGTGACGCTGTTTGGCCTGGTCTGGCTCCTAACCGCCTGTAGCGCCACCAGCACGGTGTCGTCGTTCGCAACATCGTCGGCCACGGGCGCCACCACGACTGGGGGCGCCGCCCCGACGGTGGCGCAGACGAGTAGCGCAGTCGCCGTCACGTCGGTGGAACGTACCCCGAGCACTTCCTCCGCGGTAACGGCGGCACTTGTCACGAGCAGTACCGCCAGTGCTCTCACTTCGGTCGTCACCAGCCCCGCCATTGCGACCACCGCAGCTGGGACCAGCACGGCGGCAACCACGGTCACGAGCGGCAGTGCTACCGGTGCGCCAAAGGCCGCCACGGCCACCGCGAGCGCCGGCTCCGATAACTGGCTCACGTATAACCGCACGCTCACGCGTGCCGGCGATGACCCGGCATCGCCCAGCTTCCAAACGGTGCGGACGGGGTGGCAGTCTCCCCAGTTGGACGGTGATATCTACGCCGAACCGCTCCTTAACGCTGGGCGCCTCTACATTGTCACCGAGAACGACACGTTCTACAGCCTGGACGCCGCCAACGGCAAGATCGAGTGGCAACAGCATATTGGTGAGCCGGTGCCGCGCTCGTCGCTTCCCTGTGGCGATATTGACCCCACCGGCATCACCGGGACGCCGGTGATTGACCCATCGAGCGGCAGTATCTTTGCCGTTGCCTTCGAACAGCCAGGCAAGCACGAACTCTATGCCCTGAACATCGCCACCGGCGCGGTCCGCTATCATCTGCCGATCGATCCGCCGGGCGCCAACCCGATCGTCCAGCAACAGCGCTCAGCGCTCGCGCTGTCCAACGGCATCGTATATGTAGCGTATGGGGGCTTGGACGGCGACTGCGGCCAATATCACGGTTGGGTCGAGGCGGCCACCGCCAGCAGTGGCGCCCCACGGGCGAGCTATCAGGTGCCGACGCAACGCGAAGGGGCAATCTGGGCACCCGCCGGGCCCGCGATCGATGACGCCGGCAACCTCTATGTCGCCATCGGCAACGGCAGTTCCACCACCAAATTCGACTTCGGCAATGCCGTCATTAAATTGTCCCCTGATTTGCAGGTGTTGGATTGGTTCGCGCCGACCAACTGGGCGGAACTCAACCGCACCGACCTCGACATCGGCTCGATTTCGCCGCTCCTCCTGCCGAATGGCCTGATCTTTCAGATCGGCAAGAGTGGCGAAGGCTACTTGTTACATACCGACCACCTTGGCCAGATCGGGGGCCAGGCGTTCGCGGCCCCCGTGTGCGCTAGCGGCTACGGCGCTTTCGGCAGCACCGCTTTCGCCGCGCCGTATATCTATGTGCCCTGTCGCAACGGCATGGTGGCGCTGCGCCTGGGGTCCGCCGCCTCGTTCAGCGTCGCCTGGACCGGCCCTGCCTGGGCGCCGGACTCACCGGTCGTGGGCGGAGGCGTGGTCTGGGCTGTCAATCCGTCCCAGAATATGCTCGTTGGCCTGGATGCTGCGACCGGCGCCATTCGCGGGCAGCAGGCGCTGCCCCGCAGCCCTGGCGGCCTGCCCCACTTTATCGCGCCGACGGTCGCGGCGGGGACGGTTTACATTGCCGCGGGGAGAATTGTCCTCGCCGTGCGTTGACTTTGCCCGCGCAACTGAGCCACCGTAGCCGCGTGACCCTGGCGGGCCAGCTCCTCCGAAGGGTATACCACTGGACCTTCGACGAGCGTTATTAGCGCGAGGCCGGTCGGGTCTGCCTCATAGACCGCCGTCTGATAGCAGGCACACGCTTGCTTCCAGGGCTGCACATCCTGCAGGTTATACGTCAGCACGACCAGCGGTCGCCGCCCCTCGTCAACCGCCGTTCGCAGCCGGAAAATACGCTTTCGCATGCCCCTGTCCCTTCCAGAAAATAGAACTTATGTTCTGAGTTAGTATACCGGACAGGAGGGACGAAGTACATAGTCGGCGGGTGGATAACCCGCCCGCGCTCCGGCCATGAGTGGTCGCTATTGTCCAAGGTATGCCCGCACTGCTGCCAGACACCGCACGCGCTCGCGGTGCAAGGAATTCGCCCGCCCACTGGTAGACGGCATGACAAAGACGACGGATTGGCCGATCAGCTCCTGTTGTCGACCAAACGCCACCTTCCGCACGCCACGATATTCGGCATAGGCCAGCTTGCCGATGAAGCAGACGGCGCGCGGCGCGGCGTCCAGGAGCTTGGCGTGGAGGGCGATGCGGCCGGCAGCGAATTCCTCGGGGCGCACCTCAGCCGCGGACGGCGTTGCCCACGGCACAAGATCGGTCAGTCCAACACCAAACTCCGGCAAACGCCGGTCGTCGTCCGGCCCCACCGGTATGGGCAGCAAGCCACTGGCGTTGAGCAGCGCCCAGAAACGGTTGGACGGTCGGGCGAAGTAATGGCCGTACTGCGCGGAATAGACGCTGGGGTTGATACCGACGAACACCAGGTCAAGGGCCGGAACCAGGATATCAGGCAGAAACAAGCGCGGAGCGCCGCTGTCCTCCAAACGCTTCTCCTTCCTGGTCGCTAAGATACCGGTTAGCGCCACCCGCTGTTGTACCAACCGGGAGAGGAATGCCATGCCTGTCGATCCAAGTGCCAGTTACAGCTTCACCATACGCTGCGCCATCACCAATCGCCCCGGCATGCTCGGGCGCCTCACCTCGCGCATCGGCGAAGTGGGGGGAGACATGGGCGCAATAGACATTGTTCGGGCCGAGGGAGGGCTGATCGTTCGGGACATGACGGTGGCGGCCCGTGACGACGACCACGCCGCGGCGATCGTCGCGGCAGTTCGGGAGATTCCGGGCATTGAAGTCGTCAATGTTTCCGACCGGGTCTTTCTGCTCCACCTGGGCGGCAAGATCGAGATTCACTCTAAGGCCCCTATCAAGACGCGTGATGATCTCTCCATGGCCTACACCCCCGGCGTGGCGCGCGTCTGCATGGCCATCGCCGCCGACCCAGCCAAGGCCTTCCAACTGACGATCAAACGCAACACGGTCGCCGTGGTGAGTGACGGCACCGCCGTCCTGGGCCTGGGCGACATCGGGCCGGAAGCGGCAATGCCGGTGATGGAAGGGAAGGCCATGCTCTTCAAGGAGTTCGCCAACGTGGACGCCTTCCCCATCTGTCTCGCCACCCGCGACCCGGAGGAAATAGTTGCCGTTGTCGCTGCCATCGCCCCAGGTTTCGGCGGCATCAACCTGGAAGACATCAGCGCCCCTCGCTGTTTTGCCATCGAAGACGCGCTCAAGGCGCGGCTGGACATCCCGGTCTTCCACGATGACCAGCACGGCACCGCGGTGGTCGTGCTCGCCTCGGCCATTAACGCCGCCAAAGTTGTCGGTAAGCGACTGGAAGGCATGCGCGTCGTCGTCAACGGGGTCGGCGCCGCCGGCGTCGCCTGTATCAAAATGCTCCTGGCCGCCGGTGTCCGTGACATTCTGGCGTGCGACCGCTTCGGCATCCTGGCGCCGGACGGTCCCCTGACGGGCGATGCGCAACGCTGGATCGTTGGTCAAACGAACGCCGAACGCCTCGCTGGCAGCGTCCACGAGGCGGTACGGGGCGCCGACCTCTTCATCGGCGTTTCCGGGCCCGGCGTGCTCACGCCGCTTGATTTGACGGCGATGGCCCGCGACCCGATCGTCTTCGCGTTGGCCAATCCGGTGCCGGAGATCCAACCGGAGGATGCCCGCGGCCTGGTGCGCGTCATGGCGACCGGTCGCAGCGACTATCCGAACCAGATCAACAATGTCCTGGCCTTTCCCGGCATCTTTCGGGGGGCGCTTGATTGCGGCGCCCGCACGATCAACGAAGCGATGAAGCTGGCGGCCGCCCAGGCGATTGCCGCCCGCGTGGGGCCGGACGAGCTCTCCGAGGAATATATCGTGCCCAGCGTCTTCAACCGGCGCGTCGTCACCGACGTCGCCTACGCCGTCGTGGAAGCGGCCATCGCCACCGATGTCGCCCGCCGCCCACGCCAACCGGCGGGGGGATGACTGGGCTGTGCAATGCCAGCATACGGCTTCGATACCGATTGCACGAAATCGCGCCGCACTGCCGGCGCCCCTGGCACAGGTCTTCGTTAGGTCGCAGTCCCGGGTCGTGGGCGAGCTGCCGAGCCGCAACTAGACTATGGCGCGTGGTGGGCAGGACGCGCGTTCGTCACCGAATGGCAGATGCACCACGGCTGCGTAACGCTTTTGTAGCGATCGACCAAAACTGCGCAGTTCGCCCGCTTCGCTCTTGCGTACCGGCCAACCTTACGGTAGTCTTCCGCCAGCTTCCCAGGGACGCCAAAAATCCCGGCGTTATCACCGAGGGAGGGCGTCATGGCCCTACTCCCGGCGAATTTTGGCAGTATATTGTGGCGTCCCGTCCTTCGTCGCCTTGCGTCCTGACGCGCTTGCCTGAAGCCGGTGCGCCCGCCAGCTTGCGCTGCGGTAGCTTGCCGCGGCCACGGGAAGGAAGCTATCGCCATTCGTTGGCCATCCGCTCGGCCCCGGATCTCACGCTGCAGCCGGCTCCTGCGCGGCCTCTTCCTGCTGCTGTTCGTGCTCCCCAGCGCGCTCTGGGCGGCGCCGCTGCCCGCCCTGGCCGCCGGCATTGCCGCCATTGGCCGCAGGGGACGCTGGCCGATCAATCCCCCGCAGCGCTCCTGGCGAGCCTGCCGCCCACCAGCGCGCCGCCCGGCGCCTTCGGTCTGGGCACTGGCGCCGCCCGCGAGCTGCCCGCCCTGCGCACGCGCACCAGCCGCACCGTCGTTACCGCCCAGGGCCTTGTGCAGACCACCATCGCCCCCGGCTCCCTCAACTATCAGGACCAGCACGGCGCCTGGCAACCCATCGACGATATGCTGGTACCCGACGCCACGGCGGGCTACGCTTACACCAACCGCGCCAACCGCTACCAGCTGCAGCTGCCCAGCCAGCTCGGCGCCAGCCCCATCCAGCTCAGCCTGGCCGGCCAGACGCTCGGCTTCACGGCGCTGGGCGCCGGCGGCCGCCCCACCCTGGCCGGGACCAGCGCCAGCTACGCCAACGCCTGGCCCGGCGTGGACGTGACCGACGCCGCTGTCCCCGACGGCCTCAAGGAGAACCTCACCCTCGCCTCCGCCGCCGCCCCCCACGCCTTCAGCTTCCGCCTCAGCCTCTCCTCCGGCCTCTCCGCGACGGCCCAGCCCGACGGCAGCATCCGCATCGGCGCTGCCCAGGGCACACTGGTCTTCACTCTGCCCGCCCCCAGCATGCAGGATCGCTCCCGTCGCCCCGCCGGGCGCTCCCGTGCCGTCACCCGGACGCTGGGGCCCGGCGGCAGCGCCCCCACCCTCGCGGCCGACCCCGCCTGGCTGGCCGACCCTGCCCGCGTCTATCCGGTGCGGATCGACCCCAGCGTCACGCTTGCGCCCCCCACCCAGGACTGCTACCTGGTGGGGGGCAGCTACGCCGCCAGCAGCTTCTGCGGCCTGCCCTTCCTCGAGGCGGGCTGGGACGGCACGGAGGCCTTGCGCCCTCTGCTCCAGTTCAACGTGGC
>JBPCLN010000386.1:0-3047 GCA_051003235.1 Chloroflexota bacterium
TGCATCGTGTTGGCTACAACGATGTCAGCCGTTCCTACCCGCTGAACGAGGAGCAACGTCGCAACCGCCAACAGGCGCTGCTCCAAAGCCTTCTCTACACCTTTCTGCGGACGGCCGGCGCGCATCGCAATACGCAGCACCCCCATGTACTCAACTTTGAGGGTGTCCTGGCCGTCTCGCGTGCCGCCGCCCCGGCTCCGACGGCGAGCGCCTTGTCGGCCAACTATGTTGAGCAGATGACGCAAACGGCAACGAGTTTGAATCGCATGGTGGGCGATGGCGCCATCGCCGTTACCCCTTTCGACTCCAGCGCCGGCTTTACCGAACAACTCGCCAGCATCGTTGCAGCGATCTGAGGGCCGGCACATGTGGCTTGCCGCTTCCTATCGCCCAACGGCGGCGTTCTCGCTGCGTTCCAGTGCGACCACCAGTTCCGGCGGTCGCACCAATCTGGTGCCGACGATGTACGCGGTGAAAGTTGCCCTGATCGACGCCGCCTATCGGGCAGGAGAGGACGGCGCTAGCATCTTTCCTATCGTGCGCGATGTGCCGATCCGATTTCAACCACCAGCGCGGGCGGTGGTGACGAACACTTTCGTGAAAATCCTGCGTGAGGCTCGTGCTCCAGCAGCCCCGAAGTCGACCGACGGTGGAATCGGACCGGCGGCGGATACGGATACGGAGATTCCGCCGGAGGCCGGAGAGAACATGGCGACGTACACCGCGTCCGTTGGCTTCCGAGAGTTATGTCACTTTTTCGGCACGCTCACTATCGCCTTTGACCTTCAGGCCATGAATGCCGACGATCGCAGCCATCTTGAAAGTCTCTTGCCTGTGGTCAACTACTTCGGTAAACGATCAAGCTTTTTCCAGTTTGATGGCATGCAGGAAGTTTCGGACCTGGACGCGACGTTCAGTTTCACCGTAAGGGAGCAAAGAGGAGCCTTTCCGAGTAACATGCTCATTCAATATCTCGACGACATGGGACCGAAAGCAACCTTTGGTGCGATTAACACCTTCTCCGCACAGAGCGCCAAAGTGCAACGGGACCGGATTTTGGTGCCGGTAGCTTTACC
Organism: Chloroflexota bacterium; assembly: GCA_051003235.1. GTDB lineage: Bacteria > Chloroflexota > UBA4733 > UBA4733 > UBA4733 > UBA4733. The sequence continues at coordinate 1,077 of JBPCLN010000386.1, forward strand.
CTACCGACGAGTGTCATCAAGTCGCGGATACACGGCCTACGAACGACTGAGCAGCAGGTAGACGGCGATCGTGCAACCAGATGGATAATGCGACCAGCACCTTCACCGCCCATCAGCTCCGCTTCGAGTGCGAGGTGTGCACGCCCATCCAGTTCCAGGCGCATAAGGGGTCGGCGTTGCGGGGGGCGCTGTTTCATGGCCTGCGAGGGGACGAAGGGCAAAACAACGGCTTCTGCATCAACAAGCCGGAGTTGTTCTGCCATCGCTGCCCGCATCATACCGTCTGCCCGATCAGTGCTTTACTCGCTACTGTCGACGACGATAGCGCGCGCGGCGTCGACGTGCCACGACCCTACACCATCGAGCCGCCGGTGGGGATGCAGACGGTGTACCAGCCGGGCGAGCGCCTGGACTTCGGGTTGACGCTGTTCGCGCGCGCGCTGGACTTGTTCCCCTATGTCATCGTTGGCGTGCGGGATTTGGAGGAGGGCGGCATCGGCCTCAGCCGGCCCCAGCCCGGCAGCCGCGGCGGCTGGGGCCGCGGACGCTTCGCCGTGCGCCGCATCGTCGCCGTCAACCCGCTCACCCGGCAGGAGCGTCCGGTGATGCAGGCGGGCGACGATCTGGTCAGCGTGCCCGACATTCCCATCACCGATGCGCACATCCAGGCCGTCGCCACCCTGACGCCGGAGGCCGAGCGAGTGACGCTGGAGTTCCTGACCCCGCTGCGCCTGATCGACCAGGGCCGCCTGGTCCAGCACCTCACCTTTCTACCATTCCTGCTGCGGCTGCTGGAGCGCCTGGAAGCGCTCTCCGTTCGCTACGGCGGGCAGCGGCTGGGCTTCGACCACGGCCAACTGCTGCCCGCCGCCGAGCAGGTGACGGTGCTGGAGGACGCGACACACTGGGTGGAACTGGAGTCCTACTCCACTCGCCGCCAGGCACGCTCCCCCATGGGCGGCCTGGTCGGCAGTGTCACCTTCGGCGGCCCGCTCGCCCCCTTCCTGTCCTGGCTGCTGTGGGGCCAGTTCACCCACGCCGGCAAAGACGCCGTGAAAGGGAACGGACTCTACCGGCTGGCGTGAGCGCCGGCCGCCTTGACGTCGCCGGCCCTTACCTGTTTACCTGCGAGTGGTTCCCCTTGACCCTCCCCTGGCGTATGGTTTGCCTGACCTCTCAGGAAAGGACGGATACGATGGACCGATCCCTCACTCGGCGGGGCGCGCTGCGCCTGTTCGGTGGCGCGGCAACGCTGGCGGCCGCCGGGCTCCTGTCCGCCTGCGGAGCCGCCACGGCGACGGTGGCGTCCACGACGTCCCAGGCGGCGGTCACCAACGTCCAGGCGAGCGGTAAGCCGCTGCCCACGCCGACGGTCGATGTGCTGGCGCAGCTCAAAGCCGCCTCGACACCGCTCACGATCACCGGGTCACCGACCAACATGGGCGATCAGGCCCGCGTCGCCCTCTGGAATAAGCAGCATCCCGATGCCCAGACCACAATCATCCAGCTCAGCCTGGGGCAGGGCGTGGCGGCGGAATCCAAGTACATCGCCTTGCTGGCGAGCGGCACGCCCCCCAGCGTCGTCGTCTTCGACCGCTTCCAGGTGGCGACCTACGCCATTCGCGGCGCCTTCCGCCCCCTCGATGACCTCATCGCCCAGGAGAAGTACGACATGGGGCGCTTCATGCCGGCGACGGTCGATGAAGGCAAAGGCATGGACGGCAAGCAGTACGCGCTCCCCACCGGCACCGACGATCGCGTGCTCTACTGGAACAAAGACCTCTTCCAGCAAGCCGGCCTGGACCCGGAGAAGCCGCCCCAGGACTGGCCGACACTGAAAGACTACGCCACCCGCCTGACGAAGGCGCAAGGTGCCCAGGTCCAGCAGCTCGGCATGGCCATGAACTTTGGGCCGCAGGCCTTCTACCTCTGGAGTTGGGCCGGCGGTGGCCACTGGCTGAAGCGGCTCGG
>JBPCLN010000387.1:0-10405 GCA_051003235.1 Chloroflexota bacterium
CGGTGACGCTGGTGAGCTGCCCGGTGCCGTCGTAGGCGGCGGCGGTCTGGTTCAGCGCGTTCGTCACCCCGGTGCGGTTGCCATGCCCGGCGTAGGTAGAGGTCGTGACGTGGCCGAGTGGATCAGCGGCCGTCAGCACGTCGTTCGCACCATCGTAGGTGAAGGTCCAGCGCTGATTGAGGCCACTGGGATCAACCGTCTTGGTCAAGACGTTGGCGTTGGCGTCGTAGGTGTAGGCCGTCACCACGCCGTTGGCGTCGGTCATGCTGGTGACATCGTTGTTGGCGTCGTGGGCCCACTGCACGCGCTGGAGCAACTGACCGCCGCTCACCGTCGTCGCGCCGGTTGTGGCAGTCGTGGCGGTAGAGTGCGTGGTAGCCGTCGTACGGGCGGCGCTGACGGTAGTGGATGTCGTCGTGAGTGCGGCGGGCGGACGGACGGTGACGGTCAACGCGACCGGACGGAATGGCCGGTCGGCGTCGTGCAGCGTCAGCGTCTGACTGCCGGCGCGGGAGAACGTCACGTTCATCTGGGTCGCGCCATGCTCCTCGCCGGTCAAGCGGTGGGCGTGGCCTCCCCGGTCGGGCGGCTGCCCGCTCACGTCGGCGATCCCCGCCTCCTGGTCGTCGCTCGACAGCGCGAGCGCCCCCTGATAGCCGTCCACCGTCCGTTGCTGGTCATCCTGCGCGACCAGTCTGTACCGCTGGGCGCTCCCTTGTTCCGCGGTTATCGGGCCTTGCAGAACGAGGAAAACGTCGTGGACCAGGAGGTCGACGTTGCCGCCGGCGATGTCCGGCGCACCCTGAATGACGACCTCGGCGCCCCGCCGTCCGGCTGTCTCGAAGGTGATGGAGAGGTGCACGACGCCTCCCGTCAGCGGCGCCTGCACCCGCTCACCGCCCGTCACCGGCGTGGCCGTAAGCCCGGCGATGCGCGCGCCGTCATCCCGAATCAGCACCAGGGCCACGCCCCCTTGGCCCGCGTCGCCCTTGCCGTCGGCGCCGAGCGCCTGGATAGTGAGTTCGACCGGTACGCCGACGTGTGTCTCCCGGACAGACCAGGTAAGCAGCAGGGTGGGATGATCCGGCCGGGCATTGGCAGGCGGCGGTGGCGCTGTCGTCGGCGCAACGGCGAAGGTCGCCGCCTTGGGCGTCAGCGCGAGCGGCGCGTGTAGCCCGGCCGCCGAGGCGGCCAGGGGCGACACGACGAACTGGAGCAAGAGCACCAGCGTAGTCACTCGCTGTACCAGCCTGGACCGATCCATGCAATGCCTCCCCAAACGCGCCTTGAACCGCAGCCTGGTTCGCCAACCCGACGGCACGCGCGGTGACTGGTGTATTAGGCACCGCGCCACGATACCCGCGGCATCACCGGCGATGACCCGGGAAACACCAAGATGGGGGGGCCGTCACGTCCCCGCTTGACACCGTTCCTATCGCTATCTATATTGGGTTCATGAATAGAACATTCGTTCCTATTTATTAGACCGATGCAGACGAAGGCGAGGGATCACCGTGGACGACGTGGGAGCAGGACAGGCGCCGGGGCAGAGCCGGGCGGAGCTACGGGGAGCCTTGCGCTCGTACGTCCGCTGGACGCTATATGCGGAGATACCGGCCCGCACGAGTGCCCCTGCCCTCACCCTGCCGCGACTGGATGTCGCCGTGCTCAGCGAGGCAGATGTCTACACCGCCCGGCCAGGTAGTGACGATCCACGCCTGGATGACTCTGGCCGGCCACGTTTACGCACGTTTCACCAGTTGGGCGGGGCGACGACCCTGGTGCGCGGGCCAAGCGGCCACGACCCGGTCAGCCTCCAGGCCGGCCATGTCGCTGCTTGGCGGAGCTACGCGGAGGACGAGCTCGTCCTCCAACCAGCTACCCTGCAGTTTGAGCGCGACACCGTCAAGGCCCTCGTGAAGCGCCTCTCGCCGCGTGATCAGCAGGCGATCTGGGATATCGGCAATCGCGACACCAAAGAGGCGGCCGCCGCCCATCGCTCCTCCCCCAACGCCATCAAGCTCGCCACGCGCGACGCCCTGGACCGACTGTTGGCATTGTTGTATACGGGAATGCAACGGGGAACCTAACCCCCAACCCCCTTCCCTAAAAAGGAAGGGGGCCACGACGAGGGAGCCACCAGGGGGTGACGACGGGCGGTCGTCCCTCGTCCCCGTCCTGTCTCCCCCCTTCCCTAAGCGGGAAGGGGGCGAGGGGGTTAGGTCATTGCGGGTTCTGTTTCAGGAATGCGTTGGCCTCTTGCGTGATCTGGGTGGCCGCCGTCTGGGTATCGGCCTGGGCATTCCAGATCATCGGCAGGTGCTTGTTGATGATGTCGTTGAGCTTGCTCTGGTCCTTGCTAAGCAGGCGGAAGTGGTCGTACTTGCCGGTTTGCAGCAGGGTGATGTCAAAGCCTGGCGTCTCCAGATTGGCGATGCCTTTGTGTACCTGCAGCGTCTTATCCTGCGCGTTCTTGGCGAACGGCACGCCCGTGCCCCACTCCGCAAAGATCATCAGGCCGTCCGGTCCGCACTTATATTTGGCGTAGCTCCAGGCGGCGTCGTTGGTCGGCTTCCCCTTGGCGATGGCCACCATCGTCGGGCCGCCGGTGGCGTAGTCGTTGGCGTAATTGGCCTTCTTCGGATAGGGCGCCATCCCCCACTTGAACTGCGTGATATCCTTGTAGATGCCAATGCCGGTCGTCCAGCGAGCGTTCATCGCCAGGCGGCCCGCCAGGAAGGCTTTGTCGGTGCTGGTGCCGACCTGCTTATCGAAGTTCCCCGGGATGACTTTGTCCTTGTTGATGGCGTCGCGCAGAAAGTTCAAGGCTTCCACGTCGGGACTCTGATCGTAGAGCGCCTTGGTCGGATGGCGTACGTCATCGAACTCGTTGCCGCCGGCAGCATTGATCCACAGGCGTGACTGCCCCATCACCGCAGCCGCGGTGTTGTAGCTGCCGTCCGGCTTCATATCGTTGAGCTTGCGCGCGGCATCAAGGAAGTTCTCCCACGTCCACTGGTCGGCCTGGTACAGCTCGTAGGGCGTCTTCAGCCCCTTCTGCCGGAAGAGATCACCGTTGTAGAACATAATGTTGGGGCTTGCTTCGCCGGTCAGCGCCAGAATTTGGCCGCCTTTGTACTGGTAGATGGTTTCGTACATCGGCTGGGAGAGCGGGTCCTTCAAATACTGGTCGAGCCAGGGGTCCTTGTCCTGATGGATGCGGGGCGCGAGGTCCAACGCCAGGCCGGCGTCGCCGAACTGGATCACCCAGGGCAAGTCCATCGCAAAGGCGTCGGGGGGCGGAACTGCCGGCGAAGGCGGCCAGGAGCTTCTCGTACAGGCTGCCCGGCGGGTTGCTGAGGCGGAGCACGATCGACGGATTGGCCTGCATGAAGGCGTCGGCGATGCGCTTCTCGCGGGCGTCGTAATCCGTGCTGCCCCAGTACCAGTATTCGATTGCGGTCTGGCCGGCCTTGACCGGAATCTGGGTCGGCGCCGGCGTTGCCGCGGCTGACCCAGATGCTTTGGCGGTGACACTGCCGGAGGCCTGGGCGGCGCTGGTCGCCGCCGAACTACTGGCGGCAGCGCCGGTGCTTGCGGCGCTGCTGGTCGCCGCAGTGAGATTCGCCGAGGCAGCGGCGTTGCCGCCAGGAATGCCGGCGCCGCAGGCCGCCAAGCCGGCGATCCCCGCCAGGCCGGCGATTCCGGCCAGTACCCTTCGCCGCGAGTGTTGGACAGTGGACATGACAGTTCTCCTTTCCTTTATGGTGAGCGCCCTCACCCGGCTCCCCGAGGCGAGCCACCCTCTCCCAATTCTGGGAGAGGGTACGAAGGTGCTTCACCCCTATGAATACGACGGCGACTTCCAACCACCTTCGGGAATGTAGCTCTGCGAGAGGTCGCGGCGCACGGTGGCCTTATCGAGAATCGCTTGAATCACCTGGTCCAGCTTTGTCGTCGTTTCGGAGACGCTGGCCTTGTTGTCCCACATCGGGCCGATCACCTTGCCGACCTCACTATCCATTTCCGGCCAGACATCGGTGACGGCTTGCAGGCCCTCGTGGTCCACGCCATCGGCGAAGACTTGCCAGTTGATGCCGTCGCCTTGGTTCAGGAATTCTTTGGACTGGGCCACCGCCTTGCGCGCCGGCACGCCGCGGCCACCCTTGCCGATGATGAGTTGCCCGTCGGGACCGGTTATGTACTCCAGCAACTGGAAAGCTTCATCCTTATTCTTGCTGCCCTGCCAGATGGTTAGTGAGTCGGAAGGGTCGCGCGTCCAGACTCCGGCCTTTCCCTTCGGTACCGGCGCGACATCCCAGGGAATCTTGGCAGTCGCGCGCAGAGAGGGGATCGAATAGGGGCCGCTCAACATCATGCCCACACCGCCGGTAGCGAAGCTCGCGTGCTTCTGGGTCGTTTGCGCCCAGACGTTGTATTTCCAGCGCAAATCCACCATGAACTGCCAGGCGTCTTGCACGGCTTGCTGCGAGTACTGCGTTTTGGTCAACTGCTCGTTGACGACATGGCCGCCGTTGCTCCAGATCCAGGGCAAGCTATACACCCACCAGGTGGAGATATCGACGCCGAAGGCCGACTTGTCCGGCTTGGTCAGTTTCTGGGCGGCGCTGAGGAAGGCGTTCCAGTCCCAGGCGCTGTCACCCCAGGCAGTCGGAGGCGGCTGCAGACCGGCCTGCTGGAACAGGTCTTTATTGTAGTAGAGGGCGACTGGTGTGGTGTCCCACGGCACGGCGTACTGGTGCCCCTTCACCTTGCCCTTGGACCAGGTAATGGCGAAATAGTCGGTGGGCTGTACGATTTTGGACTTGGCAATATAGGGGTCCAGGTTTTCGAACACATCCAGGGCGGCGTAGTGGGGCATCTGCTTGGTCTCGTACTCGTAGAGGTCGCCGCCACTGCCGCCGGCGAATTGCACGGCGAACTTCTCCCAGTTCAGTCCCGTGTTCGCGACCTCGACCTTGATGTTCGTCTGCTTAGTGAAGTTATCGATCATCTGCTGGAAGACGGCCGCCTGCTGTACATCCAGCCCCGGCAACTCAAAGACGATGTTGCCCTTACCGCTGGATTTCGGCGCCGGGACCGCAGTCGGCGTCGGACCACTGGCGGTAGCGGCAGCGCTGCTCGTCGCCGCCTTGGCGGTAGTCGCCGCACCGGCGGCGCTCGTGCTCCCGGACACGGTCAGCGAGGCTGCAGTCACCGCCCCGGCGCTGGTCGTTCCCGCGCCCGTGGTCGCCGTGCCACCGGCGCCGCAGGCGGCCAGCAGGCCGGCCGTGGTCACGCCGACCGCCCCCAGACCCAGCAGACGCAAACAGCGCCGCCTGCTCAGATCCCCCCCCTCGCCCCTCGACCGACCCATCGCGCGACTCCTTCCTCTGCTCTGCGGTCGTCTCTCCCACAATCCAACGACCGTGTCGTCATTTCGACCAGCAACCAACCAAATCAAGCCCGAAAACGCCGAAATGGCGGACGATGGTGGGCTACGAGCAGCCGCCGCAGCGCTGGAGAAAAGATGAATCCTAAAAGATAGTACAGTATCTATCGGCGGTGTCAAGGGAGAGTAGCGCTTGGCGGCAACGGACGGCCCGGGAGCGGCATCAGCGCTCCGCCGCACCGAACCGGCACTCCGGGAAAGCGAAGGGCGGCAGCCACCGGGGACCTACACGGGAAGGGCTGATCCAGGAGCTGCAGCGGCGCTGCTCGCCGGACCGGTATGGCACCCAACCGATTTCCGCGGTGCTGCGCAGCGGGCGGTCGTTGCTACTGGAGACGGTCACTGACGCTGATCTCATTGCTTCCGGCCCGGATGCGGAGCAACTGGCGCTGCGCCGGAGCCTCGGCTTTCGGTCCACCATGTTCGTACCGTTGCGGGCGCGCGACCGCTTAATCGGCATCATCACCCTCGTCTTGTCCAACGAGCGACGCTGCTACGGCGCTGCCGACCTCGCCCTGGCCGAAGAGTTGGCACGCCGGGCCTCGTTGGCGGTGGAAAATGCCCGCCTCTACCGCGAAGCCCAGGAGGCGATCCAGAAACGTGACGACTTCCTGTCCATCGCCGCCCATGAACTAAAAACGCCGATCACGAGCTTGCGGGGCTTGCCCAATTGCTCACCCGCCGTTTGGACCAGGAGCGGCCCATTTCACCCGAGCAGTTGCGCCATGCTGTTGCGACGATCGAACAGCAATCGTCCAAGTTGGACCACCTGATCGCCCAACTCCTGGAAATGGCGCGGCTGGACGCCGGCCGACTCTCCCTCAACCGAGCGCCGACCGACCTTGCGGTGCTGGTTCGTCGCTGCGTCGAGAACGCGCAGAGTTCTACCGTTCGACACGCCATCCTGGGGACGGCCCCCCCCCCCCCCACCATCTCCGCCAACGTCGACGCTTTACGGCTGGAGCAGGTCCTGACCAACCTGCTCGATAATGCCATCAAGTACGGCCCCGCCGGCGGAACGGTCGACATGACCCTGGACGTCCAACCCTCCGCCGTCACCATCAGTGTGGCCGACCGGGGCATCGGGGTCACACCGAGCCACCGCCAGCGTATCTTTGAGCGCATCTACCAGGCTCAAGGCGGACAGGCCGGCGGTATGGGCCTGGGCCTCTTCATCAGCCGCCAAATCGCCGAACTTCACGGCGGCTGGTTGGATGTGGAAGCGCGCCCCGGCGGCGGCAGCCGTTTTGTGCTAACCCTGCCGGTGCCTCCTGCCTTACCTCGCCCACGGAACGCAGCTCCATTATCGCCTTTCCGTGGTGTACAGTAGATGCAGACGTTCATCCTGTCCGCAGTCATCGAATCGCAGGTGTCGGGTATGTCGCGATCGCAATGTCCGTGGCCGGCCCCGTGCCGGCGCGCCCTCCTGTTGGTGCTTCTGCTCCTATCCGCTTGCGCGCCCACCGCCCCGGCAGGTGTGGCGGCCACGCTGGCGACGACGGTGCCGGTCCCGCCGACCGTGACCGGCACACCGGCGCCGCCATTGCCCACACCAACGATGACGGTCTTCCCCGTCCCGGCCACACCCGAGGGCGGCGTTGACCCGGGCGCCACCCTGGCCGAAGGCGATACGACCGTCAATCCGGTCGTCGCACCGACCGACACGCCCCCCGCACCGACCCTCACTGCCACTCTGGTTCCGGCGCCACTCGGCTATCCCGGCCAGTCGAACCTAGTGCCGCCCGGCTTCCCGACGCCCACGACCGCCTACGAACGGCTGGTGCCCGGCGGACCGCCCCACGACCCAGGGTCGCTGGCCTGGGCCCAACCCGGACCGTATATCGCGCCCCTCTGGACCAACTTCGCCCTCAACAGCTTCAGTTCGGCGCAGCGCCTGGCTACCACCTACTACTTCTACTGGCACGACCTTACCGACCCCTCCCGTCTGTCGCGCTTCGATCGCAATGAGTTTGGCCGGCCGCCAGACCCCGCCCACTACAGCTTCCTGCTGCCGGCCACGCACGAGCGCGAGTTCCAGGACATGCTCGACGCCGGCTTGGACTTCGTGCTACCCGTGTACTGGGGTGAGCCCGGGCATCCGGGCCGTACGACGGACGAGACCACCCCGCACTATTGGAGCACCGAAGGGATCCCCGCCATGGTGACGGCGCTGGAGCAGATACAGGCCCGCGGCCCGAAGCCACTCCAGATTGGCATGTTCTACGACACGACGATCCTGGCCAATGCCGACCTCACGACAGCCGCCGGCAAAGAGTATTTCTACGTGAACGTCCGCGACTATTACTCGCGCATTCCACCCCAGTATTGGGCGGCGATCGACGACCGGCCTATCGTCTGGCTCTACGACACGCTCTGGGTCGCCAAGTTCGACCAATCCAGTTTGAACTATCTCTCTGATCGCTTCGCTCAGGACTTTGGCGGGTTGCACCCCTATATCGTATTGGAAAGCCAGTGGGAGCACAGCAAGGGCGTCACTCCGGCTCAGACTCTACACGCCGACGGCCTCTACGGCTGGGGGGCAGGGCCCAGTGGCTACAACGCCGACCCCCGCTTCACCGTCGCCGAGGTGGGCCCCGGCTTCAACAACACCGCCTACTGCAAAGGCGGCCCTTCCCATAATTGCTTTGACGTCGGGCGGGGCGACGGCAGCTACTATGCCGCGCAACTCCAGCAGGCCGTCGCCGGCTCTCACCGGATTCTGGCGGTTGAGACCTGGAATGAGTTCAGCGAAGGCACCGAAGTGGCGGAAACCGTCCAGGACGGCCGCCGCTTCATCGACCTGACCCGCCAGTACATGGATCGCTTCAAGGTGAGCCGTCCCTGAAAACGGCCGGCGTTGCCGGGCGAACGGCATCCCCCCTCCGGCTACCGACATTGACAGCCTCGTGGCAACTTGCCATACTGCGGGCAGCGCCGGGTTCAGGGGCGCCATCGTGTCAGGCATGCTCTGGGAAGGGAATGGTATGAGGCGACGTTCGATCTTTGTGACCCTCGCCGCGTTGTTACTGTTAGTACTCGCTCTTGGGCAGCATCCGGGCGCGCAGGCGCAAACCACGGCCGCAGACTATGATCTGCCGGATGGCGCCGGCCACTTCTATACGCAGACCAACGCCGGCGCAGCGCCGCAGTTCGGCTATCGCATCACGAACGAAGACGGCATCAACTTCTGGTCGGAGTTCCAGCGTCTGGGCGGGATCAACGTGCTGGGCTATCCCGTATCACGCCGCTTCACCCTGGATGGCTTCACCGTGCAGGCCACCCAGAAGGTCATTCTGCAGTGGCGTCCCGAAATCCGGCAGGTCTATTTCATTAATGTCTTCGACAAGCTGCACGACATGGGGATGGATAACGTCCTCCAGGCGACCTACCAGATTCCGCCCCAGCTTGATACCTCGTTCGACGCCGGGAAGACGACCTTCGACCAGATCAGTAAGGCCCGCCTGGCCCTGCTCAATATCGACCTCGCCATCGCTGCGCGCTACTACAACGGCGGTTCGTTGGCCGCGGCCATTTTGTACAATGGCCTGCCGACGTCGAATGTAACCAACGAAGGGCCGTTCTCCTCCCTTCGGGCCCAGCGCATCGCCATCCAGCACTGGAGCGTGGCGAACCCGGCCGCCGGCATCAAGGCGGGCGACGTGAGCGTCGTCAACGGCGGCGACATTGCCAAGGCGCTCGGCCTCGTCCCAGCGTCCGCCGCCTTCACTGAGACCAGCGCCGGCAGCGTCAATGCGCCGACACCTACGGCGACGCCTACGCCGGCGGCAACGGCCACGCCCGTGGCAACAGCGACGCCAACCGCCGCCCCACGTCCGGCCTTTCCCTATATTTCCAAGGACGTGACCGCGCCGCCGCAGGACTGTGGCGCCAGCGTCCCCTGCCAGGCCTCCGCGCCGAACCTCGGACAGCAGTACATCACGGGTCACGTGGTGGACAGCAGCGCCAACGGGGTCGCCGGTGTCACCGTACGCATGACGTACTATGGCAATACCACCGACGTACAGACCGCCTATGACGGGAAGTTCACCCTCGTCCTGGCCACCAACTGCCCGAAGACGCCGCTCACCTTCAATGTCTTCTTGATCGACGGTAGCGGCAACCCAATTTCCGATACCCGAACCATCAACTACACCGACTGCAGCGTGGCGGGGGAATTCCACTTCGACTTCCTGCGGACTTCCTAGCCGCTGAAAGCCGTGCTGATGCGTGACGTATTCCTGCGGTGGACCGTACGGCGGTCGGCAGCGACGCTGCTGTCGATCGCCGTGCTCCTCGCAGGCTGTGGCCGCTCTCCGGCGATACCGGTCGCCCAGATTACACCAGTAGCCCTGCCGACGACCGCGCCGGCGGCAACGGCCACCGCCCTGCCTCCGTCGCCAACGGCCTTGCCGCCCTCCACCGCCCTCGCCCAACTGAACAGCGCCATTGGCAGCCGGACGGCCGATGCCGACCGTCAGAACGCCGCGCTAGAGGCGCGCCTCAACGCCGGCACCACCCTGCCACCGCTCCTACCGGCGCTGCAAGCTGCAGCCACCGCCGACGAACGCGCTGCCGCCGCCATCACGATGCTGCCGCTGCCACCACCCCTCGGCGCCTATCGGGCCATCGCCCAGTACCAGGCGGAAACCGCCGCTGGCTACGGCGTATTGGCCGAGGCCTGGGCGGCGCTGGCCCGCGCCGCCCAGCACAACGGTGATGAGACCATCTACCAGGCACTGGCCGCTCAGGCGACGGACCGCTTCCACGCCGCCGCCGCCGCCAAAGGCCAGGCCGCCATCGCCCTCGGCCTGGCGCCGGAAGGCTCCGCACCGGACTGAACAGTTGACGAAACAGGTACTAGTGGGTCACGCTACAAATAGCTAGGGAATGGGGTAGGCTGTGGGTCTAGCGGCCGCGGTGGTGCGCGTGGAGACAGGGATAGTTGATGGGGCG
>JBPCLN010000388.1:0-13887 GCA_051003235.1 Chloroflexota bacterium
CCGTTCTCTGATCGCCCGTTTGCACCAGACCGGCAACCTCGCCGCGGCGGAGGTGGATACCCAGGACAAATGGCAACTCGTGACCATCGGCGTTGCCAGCGTGTCCAATGACGGGCGGCACGCCGACGCCCTGGTAGCAAGCGCGCTCAACGTCGTCGAACGCTACCTGACGGAGGGACTGGTGACCGACGTCCAGACGGAGATCGTCTCCGTCCTCTGAGCGGAGGGGGTGGGATTTGAACCCACGATGCCCTTACGGGCATACCGACTTTCCAGGTCGGCGCCATAGGCCAACTAGGCGACCCCTCCAGGGGCAGCGGAGAGGGAGGGATTTGAACCCCCGGTGCCTTTCAGCACACCGCTTTTCGAGAGCGGCACCATAAACCACTCGGACACCTCTCCGCTGGGACTGTACCATGCGTGCTGCGCTCTACATTTGGGCTGCCAGCGTGAGGCATAGAAGACGGAGGTTTTCGTGCATGCGCCCGCCGGCGAGCACCACAAGGCCGTGCTCTCCAGCGGCGCGAGTAGACGCCGATTATCGGCTCACTGTGCACTGCAGGTTGGACGAACCAAGCGGATCGCGTTGTTCTCGAGAGGTGATACGCAGTTGGTACGTTCCGCCGTTCAGCAGCCGTTATCCCCGGCGGAGGCATCGCGGCGATGATTGAGATGATTGTCCAGCGATTTCAGCCGGAGAAGAGCATTCTCTTCGGTTCGCAGGCACGTGGCGACGCCGACGAAGGCAGTGACATCGATCTCCTCGTGGTAATGCCCGATACCGTCGATCGCCGTGAAACTTCCATACAAATTCACGGTGCGGTCGCGGACCTTCCGATGCCTAAGGACATCATCGTCACTACCTCCGACGAGATCACTTGGCGTGGCCACGTCGTGGGAACCGTCCTCCGTCCGGCCGTGCACGAGGGCAAAGTGCTCTATGGACGATCCTGAGCTGCTGAGCGATGCCCGGCGTTGGCTGCGTTATGCACGGGAGGACATGGTGTCAGCGGCGTGGATTCTAGGCGAATCCGACATTGCACCGCGAGAGAGTTGCTGGCTCGCGCAGCAAGCGGCCGAGAAGGCGTAGAAGGCATTACTGGTATTCCTTGGGATTGACTTTCGCCGGACGCATGACCGCTTGGCGGTGGTATCGAACACGGCGCCCTTTTCCCGATCCCAACACCCATCCCCTGGTGTGGTATCGTGACCTGACCGTCGCTGTTACACGCGAAGCGCGGCGGAGGCGGGCGAGGACAGGCGATGGCATTCGTGGCGGTGGCAATGAGCGGCGGCGTTGACAGCGCCGTGGCGGCGGCACTGCTCGCGCGCGAAGGGCACACGATCGTGGGCCTCACCCTACGCCTATGGAGTGAAGAGCATGGGCCGGAGGCCACCCGCGAAAATCGCTGCTGCTCGCTCGAATCGATTCAGGACGCCCGTCGCGTCTGCGACGCGCTGGATGCCGCCCACTACGTGCTGAACGTCGAGGCGCGCTTCAAGGAGCAGATCGTCGACAGTTTTGTGACGGAGTATGTCGCCGGGCACACGCCCAACCCGTGCGTGCGCTGCAACCAGTTCATCAAGTTCGACGCGCTCCTCTCCCGTGCGCTGGCCCTTGGCGTCGATTACCTGGCGACGGGTCACTATGCGCGTTTGGAGCGAGCGCCGGATGGGCCGGTGCAGCTCTTGCGCGGCGTCGACCGCGCCAAAGACCAGTCGTATGCGCTGTGTCGGCTCAACCAGCAGCAGCTCCAGCACAGCCTGTTTCCGCTCGGCGCGTACACCAAGAAGGAGGTGCGCGCCCTGGCCCGCGACTTCGGCATCGAAATTGCCGCCAAGCCGGAAAGCCAGGAACTCTGTTTCGTCACCAGCGGGAGCTACCGCGACTTCCTGCGCCGCCAGATGCCGGAGCAGATCCAGGAGGGTGAGATTCGCCATGCTGATGGTCGGGTCCTTGGCCGGCACACCGGGCTAATCGATTACACTGTCGGCCAGCGGAAAGGGCTCGGTGTTACCGGCGCCCGTCCGTTATTTGTCACGCAACTTGACGTTGCCTCCAATACGGTCGTGGTGGGCGAGAGCGAGTACCTGGAGCGCCAGGAGTTCCGCGCGGGTAACATGCACTACACTGCAGGCGCTGCGCCGGCACAGCCCGTGCCGGTTACCGTGCAGGTTCGGGCGCACGCCCAGGAGCAGGCCGGCGTGCTGCAGCCACTTCCGGATAATGATGCTTGCATCCGGCTGGAGCGGCCATTGCGCGGCGTGGCGCCGGGGCAAGCGGTCGTCCTTTACCAGGGTGAATCTGTGGTTGGCGCCGGCGATCTGGCGGCCTGAGCGGCCGGTATGGTTCAACCTCCGGCTGTCATCATCAGCGTGGTTCTGGCGACCATTTATGCCCTCGCCTACGCCCTCGTGATCGGCAAGACCGGCAATCGCCTCTGGTGGTATTGGGCCTTTAGTGTCTTCGGCTTTTTCCTCGGCTTCGCCATTGCCGATCATGGCCATCTGTTCACCATCGGACTAGGACAGGTGCCGATCGTGGAAAGCTCCCTCGGGTCGGTCGCGCTGCTGATCCTCGCCACGGTGCTGCGCCGTTAATGCCGTTGATCACCTTCACCTCCGATTTCGGTCTCAACGATGTCTACGTTGGTGTGGTGCACGGCGTCATCGCCGGCATCGCTCCGCACGCGCATATCGTCGATCTGACGCATGGCATCCCGTCGCAGGACGTGCGGGCCGGTGCGCTCGCGCTCTATGCCGGTTGCTCCCTTTTTCCTCCCGGGGCGATTCACCTGGCCGTGGTTGATCCGGGCGTCGGCACACTTCGCCGCGCCCTCCTCTTACGCACGACCGCATTTTGGTATATCGGTCCCGATAACGGCTTGTTTACGCTCGCTGCGCCGACGGAAACGCTCCTCGGCTGCTGGGAACTGACCAATCGCGAGTATCACCTGCCGACCCTGTCCGCAACATTCCACGGTCGGGACCTCTTCGCTCCCGTCGCCGCCCACCTTGCCAACGGGGTGCGGCCGGAGGAACTGGGAACGCCGGCGAGCATGCTGCTCGCGCTGCCGGACCTCGCCTTACACGCGATTGGGCGCGGACAGACCAGCGGCACGGTGCTAACGGTGGACCACTTCGGCAACATGGTCACCAACCTCCAGGCGTCGGAACTCTGGCGAGAAGGTGTCACCCAACGGCGCGTTACTGCCTGGCTGAGTGACCTGCCGTTACGACCGGTGCGGACCTACGGTGAAGGGCGGATGACGATCGCATCAACCCATCCGGCGCCGGACCTGCTCCTGCTCGCCGGCAGCGCCGGGCTGTTGGAGGTCGCGGTCGCCAACGGTGACGCGGCGCGAACGACCGGGCTGGGCGTCGGAGCGCCGGTGCGGGTAGTCGTGGACTGACGGCTGCCGCACGCTGGGGCGGCAGCCTCAGAACGCCACAATCGGCGTACGTCGCCGAGCCTTACCGCCCTACTCATGCCTCAGGGCGTCGATTGGGTCGAGGCGGGAGGCCCTGCGAGCGGGATAGAAGCCGAAGAAGATGCCGATCAGGGCGGCGAAGCCGAAGGCGAGCAGCACTGAGGCGGGTGCTACGGCCGTCCGCCAGCCGGCGAAGTGGCTGACCGCAATCGTGACCAGGAAGCCAAGGATGATGCCGATAAAACCGCCCACGGCCGAGAGCGTGACGGCCTCGACCAGGAACTGAAGCAGCACGTCGCGCGCCCGCGCCCCGATCGCCATGCGGATGCCGATCTCCCGCGTCCGTTCCGTCACCGATACCAGCATGATATTCATGATGCCGATCCCGCCCACGAGCAGGGAGACGGCAGCAACGGCGGTGAGCAGGGTGGCGATGGTATTGGCTGTTTGCTCACCTGCTTGCAGGATTTGCTGCAAGTTGCGTACCGTGAAGTCATCGGGCTTGAAGCTCGGCAGGCGGTGCGACCGGCGAAGCACCGCCGAGATGTTATCGATGACGCCGTTGATATTCTGCGCCTGGTCGACCTGCACCTGCACCTGGTTCACATTGCTGCTGCCATAGAGCCGGCGCTCCGCCGTGCTATAGGGGATCAGGACAATGTCGTCCTGATCCTGGAAACCGTTGTTGCCCTTGACGGAGAGGACGCCCACGACCTGGAAAATGACGTTGCGAATGCGGAAGCGTAACCCCACGGGATTAATGCCGGGGAAGACGTTGTCGGCGACGGTCTGGCCGATCAGAGCCACCGTATTGGCGCTGGTTTCATCGTCCTGCGTGAAGAAGGCGCCGCTGCTGGTGGTATAGTCCTGGATAATTTGGTAGTCGGGATAGACGCCCTGCACCCGCGACTGCCAGTTGAGCCCCTGGTACGCCACCTGGTTGTTGCCGCCAACAAGCGGGCTGATGGCGGTGATGTGCGGCACCTGGCGTTGGATGGTCTGGACGTCCTTGTCCGTGAGTGTGGGCCGGCCGCCGGCGCCGGTAGTGAAGCCGCCAATGTTGGAACTGCCGGGCTGAATCGTCACCATATTCGTGCCGAGCCGTGCCAACTGGGCGGCGACGGCATCCTTGGCGCCCTGGCCGATCGCAATGACGACGATCACGGCGCCGACGCCGATAATGATGCCAAGCATGGTGAGCAACGACCGCAGTTTGTTGGCGGCCAGCGCCTCCAACGCCGACAGCATGCTCTGGACAATCGTGGTCAGGGCGGAAGAGCCGCCCTTCGCCTGGATTGCCGGTAACCGATTTGGCCGGTCCGCGCTGTCCGGCGTCGCGAGACGAGGCCGGGTCTGCACTGCCGTGCTCATGCCACTTCCTCCTCCTGACCGATCACCGGCAGCGTGAGCAGGACGTCGCTCGCTCGACGCACGTTCGGCACGAGCGTGTCGCGCACTACCTTGCCGTCACGAAAGACCACATTGCGTTTGCAATAGGCGGCAATATCCGGTTCGTGCGTCACCAACACTATGGTGATGCCGGCGGCGTTGAGTTCTTGCAAGATAGCGATGACTTCGACGCTCGTGCGGCTGTCGAGGTTGCCGGTCGGCTCGTCGGCGAGGATCAGCGCCGGGTCGTTGACCAGGCTGCGGGCAATCGCCACGCGCTGCTGCTGGCCGCCGGAGAGCTCGCTGGGCCGGTGATGGCTCCGATCGTCCAGCCCGACGAGACGTAAGGCTTCCAGGCCGCGCTGCCGCCGCTGCTGGCCGTTGAGGCCGGCATACAGCATAGGCAGCATCACATTACCGAGCGCGGTTTGCCGGGGCAAGAGGTTGAACCCCTGGAAGATGAAGCCGATCTTTCGGTTGCGAATAGCGGCTAACTGATCGCGCGACAGCGTGCTCACCAGGTCGCCATCCAGCCAGTAGCTGCCGCCCGTAGGACGGTCGAGCGCCCCAACCACGTTCATGAAGGTCGACTTGCCGGAGCCGGATGGCCCCATCACCGCCACGAACTCGCCCGGCAACACGTCGAGATCAACGCCTCGCAGGGCGCGGACCAAATTGTTTCCCATCCGGTACTCTTTGGATAAGCCTTCCACCCGGATGATCGGTGTGACCTCGTGCGGCAACGATTGGTCTCGGCCGTAGCCGCGCGCTGTCCCATTCAGCACAGGATGAACCTCTCCGTTCATCATCCGCCACCCCGACCGCCAAAGGCGCCGCCAACGCCACCGCCGCCACCAGGGCGGGCGGTGTTCGGGCTACTGGTGTTTGGCGACGAGCTTCCTGTTCCGATCACTACGGTCTGGCCGGCGGTGAGGCCGGACACTACCTCGGTGTTACGACCATCACTCAGGCCGACCTCAATCAACTGCAATGTGGCTTTGCCGTTATCTATGACCAGGATGGGGGCACGCACCACTCCCCCCTGACCAGCGGTGGCTCCGGCGGCGTTCCCGCCACCATTGCGCTGGCCGCGTGGCGCCTGACTTCCCTGTGCGGTACCAGCGCTACTTGTAATCCGCGTCGTATTCGTGCCGGTCTGCGCGGCTCGGCCTTGACCGGAACCGGCGCGTGCGGAGCGGCTGGCGGTTACGCTGGTACTCTCACTGCCGGTGGCGCTGATGCTTTCGGTCGCGGTGGCGGCATTGCCACCCTGGCGGATTGCGGCGCCGGCTACCGGCGTGCCGGAAGCCGCCTGACGCTGTGCTTGGGCGCGAGCATAGGAGATGGCGGCACTGGGCACTTCCAGCACTCCTTTGCGCTGGTCGGTGACGATATTGACGTTGGCCGTCATGCCGGGCAGCACTTTCGTGGTGGTCGGGTCGATCGTGCTGGTGACGTTGTAGTTGACAATGTTCTGCTGCACCGCTCCCAGCGGCTGGATGACGGCAACTTTGCCGGTGAAGGTCTGGCCGGGGAAGGCATCTATCGTGAAGTCCACCGGCTCGCCAAGGTTGATCTTCGCCATGTCTGCTTCGTTGACCTGGGCGATCACCTGGAGGGAGGTGAGGTCGTTAAGGAGGATGAATCCGTTTGCCGCGCCGTTGGTGGCCGTGGCGCTGACGGAACCGCCGGCGAGGTACTGGCCGGTGTTCCCGTTGACCTGAGCGATCGTGGCGGCGATTGGCGAAGTGAGCGTCGTGGAGTTGACATTGTCCTGCGCCGTTTTCACGGCGACCGTGGCGTTCTCCACCTGGGCCTTGGCCGCGTCAAGGTCCGCTTGCGTCGGCGGCGCTTGGAGCTGGGCGAGCGACGCCTGGGCCGATTTCACCGCTTGCGTGTCGGCGTCGACGGTGGCCTGAGCGGCCTGCAACGCCGAGGCCGCCTTTGACGCCTGGCTGTCGAGCGCCGTCTGCGCCGTCTTCACGCCGGCGGTCGACGTGTCGATCTGCTGCTGCGCCGACTGCAGTTGGGCGCTATTCTTTGCCCCGTCGGAGGCAAGGGCGGTCTGCGCCGTCTTCAGCGCCCCTTGCGCCGAGTCGATGGATGTCTGGGCCTGCACGACGTTCCCCTGGAACTTCGCAGTATCGTTGTTCAGCGCGGCCTGCGCCGTCTTCACTCCGTTTGTTGCCTGGTCGACCGCCTGTTGGGCGGTGAGGCTCGACGCTTGCTGCTTGGCCTTGTCGGCGTTGGCGCTGTCCTGCGCCGTCTTCAAGGCGGACTGGGCTGTAGCCAGGGTCTGTTGCGACTGGGCCTGGGACTGTTGAATCTGGGCCTGGATAGTATCGATGCCGGTCTGCTTGGAATTGACGGCGCCGTTGGCTGCATCGCAACTTGACTGGCTATTGTTGTGATTACCCAGATTGCAGGCGGCATCGCGGCTGATTTGCGCCGTGTTGAGATCGTTCTTTGCCTGCGCCAGTTGCTGCTGCTGGACCGGCGTGCCGGCGGCCAGCGTCGCCTGGGTGTTCTGGAAAGTCAGTTGCGCGTTTTGCACGGCGGTGGCGTCCGCCTGCAAGGCGGCGGCGACCTGCTGGGCGGTGGTCATCTGGTTCTGCTTGGCGTTATTGACGGACTGTTGGGCATTTTGCAGGGCCACCTGATCCGCCTGAGTGCTGGCCGTGATCTGGGCCTGCACGGAGTTGTAGTTCTTCTGAGCGTTAGCCAGCGCCGTTTGCGCATTGGCCACCGCCTGGCGATCGGCGTCCAAGCCCTTGGAAAGTTCATTCTGTATGCTCTGATAGTTCGCCTGGGCGTCGCCGAGTGATTGTTGGGCATTGGCTAACGCCACTTGTGCTGTTTGGAGGTCTTTGGCGTTCTGGTTAGCCACTAATTGGACATTCTTTTGAGCGTTGGCGAGGTTGGATTGGGCGCTGTCGATCGCCTGTTGCGACACGGCGATCTGCTGAGCGTTGGGACCGGTCTGTAGCTTAGCGAGCGCCGCTTTCTGTTGGTCCAGCGTCGCCATGGTCTGGCTCAGGGTGTTCTGGAAGTCGGTTGGATCCTCTTTTGCCAATACCTGGCCGGCCGTCACCTTGTCGCCCGGTTTGACGAGAATTTCCGCGATCTTGCCGCTCGTCTTAAAGGTGAGCGGAATGGAATCGGCGGTGCTGATCGGCCCGGTGGCGGCGACGACAACCGAGATATTGCCCGTGTTAACGTTGGCGGTCTGGTAGATTGGCGCCGCACCGGTCGCAGTCCGCCCGCGGACGAAGTAATAGACGCCGCCTCCGGCGACCAGTACAATTAACAGTAGGGCCAGCAGACGCAATGGCAGCGAATTGACGCTCCGAGTAGCAGTAGTTTGTCCAATCACCGGCAGAATCCTTCACCGCGGCAACGAGGGCGAACGACACTCGAGCAACCCGACGGGACGTCACCAAGCGTACCGCCGTGAGACTATTATGATACAAGGCCTCATGTCAACGGGACATCTGTCTATCCTTGAGAATTTGTGAAATTGGCCGTCCCGACATTGGCCGCGCGACAGCCGAGCGTTGACCGGAATCGGCGGCATGCGGTATGCTGACGCATCCCGGTTGGGATTGCCTTTGCGGTGTTCTTTTCTAGTCGGTTGCGATCTCGGTATTCCTGATCACCGAATCGCTGGATAGTGCATTGCTGCCGATCATGTCGATGGGCAGCAATGCATTTTGCATTCTGCCGCCAGGCGTTCCGGCACCCGTTGCACTGCCAGCCGTGCCCACTGCTGCACCTCCGCGCTCACGTCCATCGCCGCCAAGGCATCCAGCGGATACCAGCCGCCGCCGGAACCTTCGCGGGGGTTCTCGCGCACGGTCATATCCCCAACGGGCACGGCAAAATAGATCAGATCAATATGTTGATGGTCCGGCGTGATCTCCTCCAACTGGATGCCTTCCGGTCGGGCGAGCGGGCGTGGACCGGGCGCCGCCAGTGCGGGCGCCGGCAGGAGGCGGGCCACGATGCCGGTTTCCTCTTCCACCTCTCTCAAGGCAGCGCTGTCCGGCAGTTCATTCGGTTCAATGTGGCCACCGGGCGGCAGCCACATTTGGAGCTTACGGTGAAAAAGGAGTAGCAGGCGATCGTGATCGACGACAAATGTCGCGACCGTGAAGTCGCGACTGATCGGCCCAATAGACTCCTCCGATTCAAGTCTGTGGTCCGCCACGTGGAATCCCCATCTGTCCCAGGCAACAGCACCCGCTACCACCGGCGCACCCTGCCTGCAGCAATCATGCCACGCCGATTCCTTCCTGGTGTTACCATTGCGCCGTCACGCCGCGTGGCACGCGCCAGACACGGTGACGGCGTGGCGGAGGTAGACACCATTTGGTTGCTGACGAGAGGAACGCCCGATGCGCTTGGGATTGATCGGCTGCGGCGGCATCGCCCGGAATCGCCACCTGACGGCGTTGGAGAGGTTGCATCAGGTCGACCGAGATCGGGACGTGGAGTTGGTAGCGGTCGCCGATAATGCCGTGCAGAACGCGGAGATTGCCGCGGATTGGGCAGGCGAGCACCTCGGTCAACGCCCGGCGCAGTTTGCTGACTACCGCCAGATGCTGACCGACGCCAAACTGGACGCCGTCGACATTTGCTTGCCGCACGGCCTGCATCACGTCGCCGGCATCGACGCCTTCCGTGCGGGCTGCGACGTGATCCTGGAGAAGCCCTTCACGGTGACCATGAAGACGGGTCGGGCGTTGGTAGATGCCGGCGCCAAGGCCGGCAAGGTGCTCGCCCTGGCCGTGCCGATGCGACGCATGCCCGGCGAACGCGCCGCGAACTGGGCCATCAACGACGCGCACCTCATCGGCGATCCACGGGCTTTCTTCTGCCACGACGTTCGCCCGCGGCCCGCGGCGCCGCCCCGCCGAGCGGCCCCGGCCGCGCCCGTTGCCGCCGAACGGCGGCCCGTCCGGGAGAACTGGCGCGCTGACCGGGTCATGTCCGGCGGCGCAATGGTCGTCGACAGCGGTTTCCACTTCATGGACAGCGTTCGCATGCTCTTTGGTGAAGTTGATCGTGTCTATGCCGAGCTCCGCGGCTTCCGTCCCGATGGCACGAACACCGTGCAGGAGGGCCGGGAAAATACGGCGATCGTCACGTTCACTTTCGCTAACGGAGTCGTCGGCAGTTGGACGTGGTCGGCCGGCCTGACGGGGCACGCGGCGAGCAGTATTATCATCTACGGCAGCGGCGGCTCCCTGAGTGACACGGGCACGCACAGCCAGTACGCCGTATACCACCTGTTCATGAACGGTGGCGAACTCAAGACCAGCGATGGTGAGGTACTCACCCTCGACGACCTGAAGGAACGCCATCTAGCGAGCCTCTCGCCGGTCCAGCGCGACCGCGTCTTCCCCGGCGGTCTCACCGACGAGTTTGCCATCGAACTGCACGATTTCTTCGAAGCCGTACGCACCGGTAGCCAGCCGGAGGTCAACGGTGAAGAAGGTCTGAAGACCCTGGCCTTACCGCTCGCCGTCTACGAGTCCGGCTACACCGGACAGGCCGTGCAAGTGGCGGACGTCCTCTCCGGCAAAGCTCACACGTACCAGGACGAAATCGACGCGCACTGGCCGGTGTGAGGTAATGGGGGCAGGGCGGCGACTGCGGACTTGCCGCCCTGCCCCATTTCCGCAATCGCGGCCTGCCCTAAACCGTAATTGGGCTCACCTACCGCCGCTCGATCTGGAGTAACGGCAACGAGCGCGAGGCGCGGATGCTCACCTGGGAGGCCAAGGCCATGGCCACGCGCTCGAAGGCGTCACGTTGGGGGGAAGGGTCCGGTTGGGCGCTGATCGGGATGCCGCGGTCGCCGCTCTCGCGTACCTGTTCATCCAAGGGGATCTCGCCCAGGAACGGCGCGTGCAACTGATCGCAGAGACGGTGAGCGCCACCGTGGCTGAAAATGTCCGTGCGTTCGCCGCAGTGGGGGCAGACGAAAAAGCTCATGTTCTCGACGACGCCCAGAATTGGCACGTGCAGTTGCTTGAACATGGCGTGCGCCTTGGCAGCGATGCCGAGGGCGACGTGCTGGGGCGTGGAGACGATCACCACGCCGGTGAGATTGAGCACCTGAGCGATGGTTAACTGGACGTCGCCTGTGCCGGGCGGGAGATCGATCAATAGATAATCCAGTTCGCCCCAGTCGACATCGCGGATCATTTGGGCGACGGCCTGGCTGATCATCGGTCCGCGCCAGATGACCGCCTGCTCATCGGGCACGAGAAAGCCCATCGACATGACGACGATGCCAAAGGCCCGGAGCGGCTGCAGCCGCTCGTTGATCACCTCGGGGTTGTCGTGTAGTCCGAGCATCGCCGGAACGCTTGGCCCGTAGATGTCCGCGTCCAGCAGACCAACGCGGGCCCCGCTGCGGGCGAGCGCTACCGCCAGATTTGTGGCAACCGTGGACTTACCGACGCCGCCCTTGCCACTGGCGACGCCGATCGTGTTCCGCACCCCCGGCAACTCCGCCCGCCGGGCGCCGCCGCGCACGTTGGCCGTCATGCTGACCTCGACGGCCGTAACGCCAGGAACGGCCTGCACCGCGCTGCGGGCCGCCGCTTGCAGTTGGTCACGGACGGGGCAGGCCGGGGTCGTGAGTTCAAAGGTGAAGGCGACTTCGTGTCCAATAGTGCCGCCTTTGATGACGACATTCTTGATCATGCCCAGGCTCACGATGTCGCGGTGCAGGTCAGGATCTTCGACAGCGCGCAGCGCCTGTAACACCATCGCTTCGGTGACGCGGTTCCCGGCTACGTGCGGCTCGCCAACGCCACCAGCGGGGGCAACGCCGGCTGGATGCACCGGTGATGGCGCGGGAGGCGGCGCGACGTGGCCGTTGGACGCGGGACGTCGGAAGCCAAAGATCGGCACGATGCATACTCCCTGCGGCGTCATACGGGTCGGGGACGCCTGTCATGTTAACACGTGCGGGGCGGCCCACTGCGCCGCCCTGTTACGCTCCCCAGCTCATCGGCCGCCCGCCGACGCGCTCCACAGCCTTGCGCTCGGCATAGCCGCCGGCGGCGAAGGCGGCGAGCGGATCGCGAGCGCCGCCGAGCTCTTCACGGACGTCGGCACAGAGCGGGCGCACGTCCGTCTCGAAAGCCTGTTGGAGCACCTGCATTGCCCCTACTACGTCGCCCCGCTCCTGGGCGGTTACCAAGGCTCCCCGATCAACGAGCAACGCTTTGGCGTAGGCATGCTGCACATTCAGAACGGAGAGGAGCATCGCCGGGATTTTCGCTTCGACATTGTGTGATTGGTCCAGCATGTAGGCCACGTCGCGGCCGCCGCCGCCCGCTTCTTCTGCCACGAGCTCGTTGAAGATCAGGAAGAGTTCGTAGGGATTGATCGCCCCGACGATCAGATCGTCATCACCGTACTTGCGATTGTTGAAGTGGAAACCTCCCAATCGGCCCTCGTCCAGCAACAGGGCAACAATATGCTCGACGTTGACGCCCTGGGCATGGTGGCCGAGATCCACTAGGACCTGCGCCTGCGGTCCCAGTTCCCGACAGACCAGTGACGCGACGCCCCAGTCAGAAAGGTCGGTATGGTAAAAGCCTGGTTCGTAGAATTTGTACTCGACCAGCATCCGCATGTCCGGCGGCATCGCACGATACGCTTCGGCCAGGCTCTCTACCAGCCAGTGTTTTCGTCGGCGGAAGTCCGCCTGACCAGGATAGTTGGTGCCGTCTGCAAACCAGAGGCTCAGGAGATGGGAGTCTGTTTGGCGAGCGATGTCGATGCATTCCAACAAGTGCGCGACGGCCTGACGGCGCACTGCCGCGTCGTGGTGGCAGACACTGCCTAGCTTGTACGTCGCGTCTTGAAAGACGTTCGGGTTGATCGCACCCAACCGCAAACCAAGGTCGGCTGCCGCTGCTTTGAGTTTGCCGTAGTCATCGACTTTGTCCCAGGGAATGTGTAAGGCTACGGATGGGCAGATGCCGGTCAGGCGGTGTACCTCTGCAGCATCTTCCAGTTTCTCGTAAGGGTCACGAGGCACGCCCGGCTGGCCGAACACCCCGAAGCGGGTGCCTGAGTTGCCGAACCCCCAGGATGGCGTCTCGATCCGCTGCGCCAGCAGCGACCGCCGAACTGCCGTCAGTTCATCACCTCTCGACTCATTTAGTACCTCGCTGCGGTCAGTCGTGGCGACCATTCTCGCTCTCCTCCATAATGCTTGCTTACCCGGCGCTGCTGTCCGCGATATCGTCAATGCGCCAGGCTCCCCCCTCTGGTATCAGCGTCACCAGCCGGTCGATGGGGCCGGCCGCGAAGGTCAATGTGACACGGACGGTTGCCGCACGGCCCCCGCCACGCGAGATCGGCGTGTCAGCGTGGTACCGCGTATACATGTTCTGAATGCCGACGATCGAGGCGACCGGGTGCCCACCACGGACCATGGCCTGAAGGCGGGAACTGAGATACGGCAGGCTGGTCGCACCTGACGGGTCCTTCTCCAGCGCGGCGAGAAATGCGAGGGTGACCGTACCGGCATCAGCCACCGGCAGGCTGCCCGGCTCGGCGGTCGGCGTCGCATGGGCTGTCGACGTGGCGACGCTTGATGTGGAAACGCTCGACGTAACGGCGGTTACAGTTGGGCTGGCTGTCGTGGGCGCGGTGGTGCTCGTTGACGCCGTGCTGCTCGTTGACGCCGTGCCGCTTCCCACCGTGGCGGTCACAAAAATGGTTGATGTGATGACCACCGTCCGGGTAGCAACTACTGCGTTTGTGGTCTGGGCAACTGCCGGCGACGGTACGGCGGTCGCGGAGGTCCCAGCGTTGAACGATCCAGCGCCGCCGCAGCCGGCCAGGGTGATCGACAGCAGCATGACGCCGAGCACCCGACCAATGTTCCGATGTAGCATGTCGCTCCCGTCTCTGAGCCGGTCAAGGATACCGTACGCCACCTACCGCCATCGTACCCGCGATAGGGCCGCGGGGGGGGGGGCGCCCGGCAGGGGGGAGCACGGGTGGGGAGAACGAAAGCAGAGGCATGCTTTTTTCT
>JBPCLN010000389.1:0-52148 GCA_051003235.1 Chloroflexota bacterium
GATACAACCACAGTGCTGCATTCCACTTTCCTGTATTGCTGACTGGGCGTATCCCCTTCATACGCTGCAGCAATGGCCTTATTGGGCGGCCGGGGCTAGTCGAGCGGATCGGCGAACACGGCCGCGACGGGATGCGAAAAGCCCGATACCACGTCCTCCCCGTCCAGCGCATCATCGACGGTGAGCACGGCGACTGGCCCGACGCTGCGGCCCGCTCGCCAGACGTCAACCTGTTGCCGGTTGGGCCATACCGCCCATACCAGGCGCGTGCCGCCATCCAGGTAGGTCCGCGCTTTCGCCGCCAAGGCGTCGGCTCCCTGATCGGGCGAGGCGACTTCGATGGCGAGATCGGGAGCAAAGGGGATGGGCTTCCGGCGATCCACGATCAACGCGCGACGTTCGACGCGGCAAAAACCTACGTCGGGGATCAGGCCCGTTTCGGCCCCTGCGAACTTGTACACCCCATCCGATGGCGTGACGATACCCAGCCGGTGCGCATAAACGAATGAACCAAGGGCAATAAGGAGCATCCCGCCAATCGTTGACGCCTCGTACCCACTGCCAGCCATACGGATCAGGACCCCTTCGACGACCTCGTATTGGTACCCGTCATCCGGCAAGGTCAGCAGAATATCGACCGGGACCAGTCCATAGCCAGGGACAACCTCCGCCCAGGGGGCGAACGGTAGGGGTGGTGACTTCAGCATCGTACTCATGGCGCTATTGTCCTCTGTTGCCGCGCAGTGGTCAACCCGACGTGTAGACCCGTGCTAGGAGAGATGCAGATTCGCCGTCTGCTGTTCCAGACTACCGGCGACCTGCTCCAGATGATTGACGGCTCCCGGCGCACGGAAAATGTCGTTGGCGGCAACCCTGGCGTCGGCATCGCGGATGGCGGCCGCCCATTGATCGACGGTCTGGTGATATTGGGCCAGGGCGGCGGCGTCCACACCGGGCAGGGCCGGCAATCCGTCGATGGTCTGACTGACGGCTCCCGCTTGCTGGTCAAGTTGCCGCAACTGCCCGGCGGCGGCGGCGGTATCGAGACTGCCGTTCTGAAAGCGCGTGCCGACATCCGTCAGGGTGCTGTCGATTTGCAGTATCTGCTGCGTACTGGCCATCCAGCGCGCCCGGATGGCGGCGCCGGCCGTGGCGGTCATATCCGGCATCGGTGTGGCGGTCGCGGTCGCCGTGGGTTCCGGCGTCGGGGTTTCGATCGGCGTGGCGGTCGGTAGGGGCGCCAGCGTGGGTTCGGACGTGGCCGGGACCGGCGTATCGGTCGGCCCAGGCGTCGCCTCCATCGCCTGGATGGAAATGGAACAGGATGTCAGCGACAGGGTAAGAGCCATCAGCGCTCCCGCCACCAGACGCCGGAACACTGGCTCAGGCGCCGCCATGCATCGGCCTCCTCTGTCTCCTCGGCGGGATGGTGCTTCCTGCCGCTCGTCTGTTCAGGGTACTGCATAGCGGGTGCCAGGCCGCCTTTAGTGGCTCGTCTACCAAGTCGGGTGTGTGGTCCCGAGCGCGCCCGGCGGCTGAAGTCGCGGGCTACGACAGGCGAAGTCCGCCTACGCAGACTTCGCTCGATCTAGCCGCGACTTCAGTCGCCAGGCGGCGGCGCGGAAACCGCCAGGGTTGCCGGCAGCCGGCTTCACTTTCCTACGGGCGCTACCCTGGGCCGAGAGTTGAGAGTTCTCTGATAACCTCCGGCGGAAAATCGCGTAGCATGCCTGTACGTCACATGCTTCGCTTCTATCCCGCTCCAACCAGCAATGCCTCAGGAAGGTTACAATGATGCCGATAACCCTGGTGGAGGAGCGTATGGCGGGCGAATCTATCCTTGTCGTCGAAGACGAAGCGAATATCGCCAAATTGCTGACCATGTACCTGGAAAAAGATGGCTACCGGGTCACGGTGGCTCGCGATGGGCAGCAAGGGCTGGAGCGCTTTGAGCACGACCATCCCGACTTAGTCATCCTTGACCTCCTCCTACCGAAAATGGATGGCCTGGAAGTCTGCCGGCGGATCCGCCGCCAATCGTTTGTGCCGTTGCTGATGCTCACCGCCAAGCGCGACGAGACGGACAAGATTGTAGGTCTGGAACTCGGCGCCGACGACTACATGACCAAGCCGTTCAGCCCGCGGGAAATGGTGACGCGGGTGCGCGCTATCCTGCGCCGCGCCAAGCAAACCACCGTCGTGGCCCTAGGCAGCGATGGGATGATGGAGTTCGGTGAGCTGGTGATCGACATTCCCCGCCACGAGGTTCGGGTCGGTAGCCGCCTGGTCGCGCTCACGGCCAAAGAGTTCGACCTGCTCCGCACGCTGGCCGGCAGCCCCGGCAAAGTCTTTAGCCGTGACGCCCTGCTCAACCAGGTCTGGGGTTACGACTACTATGGGGATGCGCGTACGGTCGACGTCCACGTGGGCACCCTGCGCAAGAAGGTGGAAGCGCACCCGTCTACGCCCCGCTGGATCAAGACGGTCTGGGGCATCGGTTACAAGTTCGAAGACGCTCCGGCTGAAGCAAGCGCATGATCTCCTTCCACAGCTTGCGCTGGAAACTGATCGGCAGTTACTTACTGCTGGTGGCAGCGGTGCTGGTGGCGGTCGTGGTGCTCACTCGCTATTCGATCAGCACGATCTTCGCCGCCTATCAGGAAAATAGCCTCGTTCGGGATGCGAATCAGGTCGCCCATGTCTTTGGCCAGGACTTTAACAACACGCACGACTGGCACCAGATCGCCCCCTATTTCAGCACTTCGACCCAACTGGACCGGAATGACATCTGGATTCTCAATATGCAGGGTGTCCCGGTGCTGTCGCAGCCGGCGAACGCTCCCGCCAACGAGCGTCCGACCCTCGCCATGTTGCGTCCGGCTCTGCTGGGTGTCGTGACGACCGGCCAGATCAATGGCCTGCTGGGGCGACCGCGCCAGGTTTGGGCGGCCGTCCCGTTGCGCGCGAACGACAGCATCATTGGGGCGGTGTTCATCGTGGCGGCGCCGGATACTGCGGTGCCGAGCGTCCGCACGGACGCCTTCCCCTTCCGCTTGCTCCAATCGACGGCTGATTTTGTCACGAATGTCGAGCATCGACTCGCCCTGATCGGCGTGGTCGTTGGTATCCTCGCCATCGGCCTCGGCGTCTGGCTGGCCCGTTCGATTACCGACCCGATCCAGGAACTGCGCCGCGCCGTCGGTCGCATCGCTGCCGGCGACCTCACGCAGCGGGTGCGCGTGCGCTCTCAGGACGAAGTGGGCGGTCTGGCCGCAGACATCAACCGGATGGCCGGACGCCTGGAGGCGGACGTCAACGAGCTGCGTCGTCAGGAAGCGCTCCGGCGCGACCTGATCGCGAACGTCTCGCACGACCTGGCCACACCACTGACCGGCATCCAGGGCTTCACGGAGGCCCTGATGGACGGGATGGTTGGCAGCGACGCGGAACGGCGGGAACTCTACGGCAACATCTACCGCGAGGTGCATCGTTTGCGGCGCCTGGTCGGTGATCTACAAGACCTCTCCTCCCTGGAAAACGGTATGGGGCACGTGCAGCCCCAATCCTTGCGCCTTGGGGAACTGCTGGAAGAAGCCCTGACGGTGGAGCACGTCGAAGCGGCCGAGCGCGGCGTGACGCTGATCCGCGCGATCCCCGCCGATCTCCCGTTGGTACTGGCCGATGGCGGCCGAATTACTCAGGTGCTCCTGAACTTGCTGGACAACGCCCTGCGTTTCACCCCCAGCGGTGGCACGATCACGCTCAGCGCGCGACCCGTGGAAACTGACGTAGAAGTGACGGTCGCTGACAGCGGCGCCGGCATCCCCGCCGAGGAGTTGCCGCACATCTTCGAACGGTTCTATCGGGTTGACCGCTCTCGCTCCCGGGAAACGGGCGGCGGCGGATTGGGTTTAGCAATTGTCAAGGCAATTGTCCAGGCCCATGGCGGCCACATCGCCGCCAGCAGTGTGATTGGGGAGGGTACCCAGATGCGCTTCACCTTGCCCCAGCAGGCGGCGGCGCTCTCAACCCCACGCGTCGCGCCGGCGAAGCAGAGCCGGCGGCGCAGCGCTGCTACGCCAGTTGGAGCCGAATAGCGTCAAGGTCACGCTTTTTCAGGTAGATTGCGCGCCGCCGACCAAGCATGCGGTAGGCCGGGAGCTGCCGCAAGGCAATCAGCCGGTACAGAGCCGGCCGGAACGTGCCGAGGTAGCGCACCGCTTCGGTCAGGCTCAGCATCGCCTCACCTTCGTCGGGCGTCTCGGAGAATATGTTAAAGTCCACGTTCGCCCTCGTTTAAGTTCATTGCCGGAGCCGACCAACTCCCTCTGTTGCGGGCAGTATACCGGAAGCACTCGCCGTTCCCATAGGACCATGGCGCTGCCCCAACCCACCCCATCTGGGCTATAGCGTCCGACGGTCTCTGCCCCGCCGGGCGTCCGTTTTCGCTATGGAGCAACGAACCGCGGGTGACATGAAGGAAAAGGGAGAGCGGGCAACGGGAATCGAACCCGTGCGTTCAGCTTGGGAAGCTGACATGCCACCACAACATCTTGCCCGCGTGCGGCAGGGGGAGTATACCAGGAATATGGCGCGCTCCGACAGACGCTACCGCAGCGCCGGTTCCGCCACGTTCAGATAGTTGCTACGCCCTAACACGTCCAGGCGGGCCGGTAGCGGCGCCAGATCGAGTATCGTCAGCGAGGCGTTGCCGATGAGCAGGCGAGTCGCCTCCAGGGGCGTGTGGGCGCCGGTCGCCACGCCGACCAACTGCTGAATCGGTGAGGCATGCGACACCAGCAGTACGCGATCGGCATCTTCGTAGTGCTGTCGCAATGCCGCCAATACCGCCTCCATCCGTACCGCCACCTGTTCGTAGCTCTCCGGCAACTGGTGCCAGGTGGTCTCCGGCACGTCCCCGACCAGGGGCAGATCCGGGTAGCGCCAGAGCAGTTCCGCCCGCGTCGGCGGAATCCAATCGGCGGGCGCGATGCCGTGATGCTCGTGGCCGCTCGGCAGCAATGCCAGTGGGGCGCCGCAGGCGGTGGCAATCGCGCGGGCTGTGGCAACCGTCCGGCGGTAGGGGCTCGCCAGCACCTGGGTAAAGGTCGTCCCGCTCAGTTCCGCTGCCACAAGTTCCGCCTGGCGGCAGCCCAGGTCCGTCAACTCACAGTCTACGTCGCGACACAACGAATCCGCATTGGCACGCGACTGCGCATGACGGACCAGATACAACAGCACGAATTATTCCCAATTCACGGCACTATTCACGTCACTCAACTCACGTCACTCACGTTGGCTGTTCACGACGTGCCGATGAGCACGCCGGCGATAAAGACGAGGACACCGCCGACGACCACCTGCAGCACCGAACGGAGGAAGGAGCTGGCAAAGAAGCGATAGCGGATAAAGGCAATGACGACGAGTTCGACGCCGACAACGGCACAGGCCAGCGTCAGCGCCAAGGTATAGCTGGCGAGGAGGAAGGGAAGGGTGTGAAAGATGCCGCCGACGAATGTCATGCCGCCGGTGATGAAGCCCCGCTTGAGCGGACTGCCACGCCCGGTCAGCACGCCGTCGTCCGACAGACCTTCGGAGAAGCCCATGCTGATGCCGGCGCCGACGGCTGCCGCCAGCCCGACCAGGAAGGCGGTGTGGGGTGTTTTGGTGGCAAAAGCTGTAGCAAAGATGGGCGCCAGTGTGGAGACCGACCCATCCATCAAGCCGGCCAGGCCCGGTTGGATAACCTGGAGCACAAGATCCTGGCGGTGCCCTTGGCCCGTCAAGAGTGGTGCTGCGCGTTCGGGGGACGTGGGCCGCATGTCTGCTGGTGTGGCCATGTGACCTATCTCCGTTTTCTGCATACCATTTTCTATTCCACCAGGCCATGCCGGCCTCTCTACCTGAGCACCCACTCCCTCATAGTGACGACCGCGTGCCGGCGCCTTAATGACAGCCTCGGCAAAACCCTTCCAGCACCACGCGCCGGCCGGTGATGAGGAAGCCGCCGACCTCAGCGGGCGCCTCGACGGTGACGACGTCAAGCGACGCATCCTCTAAGCGCCCGCAGCGGCGGCAGTGCAGGTGGGCGTGCGGCTCGGTATTCGGGTCGTAGTGCGCTCGCCCATCTCCGGTCTCCACCGTCTGCAATTCACCCAGCTCCACTAGCTCCGACAAGGTTTTGTAGACGGTGCCGAGCGACAGGCTGGGCAGGTCAGCCCGCACTTCCTCGAACAATTCCTCGGCGCTCGGGTGGCTCTGCGCGTGCTCCAGCGCTCGGAATAGGAAGAACCGTTGGGGCGTCAGCTTGCCACCGGCAGCGCGCAGCCGTGTGATGAGGTCTTGGGACGTCTTCACAGCGCTTTCTTGTCAGCCATTCCTTGTTCGGAATCATTATCCGTTACGCAGGAGTAGCCGTCAAATTGGCGCCGCCGTCTCCCCTGATCGTCCCCCCGCAGTTGTACACTGCTGCTTGGTTACGGCGATGAAAGGGAAGGTCCCCCTACGGCAGCACCAAAGTCTGCTTCGCCGGAATCTGATCCTGGCCGCTGAGGATGCCCTGGCCTTCGTGGATAATCCCGGCAAAAAAGGAAGCCTGACCGTGGTACCCGGCCGGGAGCTTGACATAGCCGGTGATAACGCGAGAGTCGTGCGGCTTCAGGGGGGCTCCGAGGCTCCAGCGGAAGGGATAGGGCGGCGCCGTACTGAGGCCCCGTTCGGTGTAGCTGACGCCGATGGAGTAGGTACCCGCGCGGCCGATGGCCTGCTCCCCCCAGCCGACCCCGAACGGCGGTGGGTTGAGGTAGTTCGATTCCAGTGAGCCATACGTGAAACCGCTCTGCGGCGCGCCCGGCTGCACGTCGCCGTAGAGGGTGGCGTTGCCGGTGTTATAGACGGCCACCTGCACTTCGATCATGCGTTGACTCCCCTGGTCCGCCTCCGTCGCTTTCACCCCAGTGATGCGGGCGTCGGCCACACCGCTCTGGGTGACATCAACGGTACCCTTGGCGGTACCGACATTACCGGCGCCGTCCGTGGCCTCAATTGTCCAATCGTAGGTACCGTCGGGAACGTACTGCTCCGGGCTGATCTGGCCAGTCCAGGTAGCCTGATTCGGGCCGGATTGCTGCGGCGCCTGATACAGCACGTCATAGGTCTGCGGCTGCGGCGCCCCTTGCGGTCCGACCGCGGCGATCGTCACCTGGGATGGCTTGGAGAGAAGGTATGTAAAAGTCGCCGTGTCGGTGCTGAGGTTGCCGTTCGGATGGAAAGGGCTGGGGAAGACGCTTGGTTGCGTGATCTGCGGGCCGTTGGTGTCGGCGTTGGTGATGGTCAGGGCTTCGGTGCGGGTCGCCAGCGTCTGGTGGGTGGCCGTGTCACTCACCATGAACGTCCAGTGGTAGACGCCGTCCGGCAATACATGGCCGTCGTAGGCGCCGTCAAACTGCAGCGTGTAGCTGCCGGGCGTGCGCGTCTGGTGATCGCGGAGCGTCCGCTTCACGCCGTCCGGCCCGACAAACGACACGGTGACGTCAGACCGGCGGGACAGGACGTAATTGAGGTTGGCGAGGCGGTTGGTGGAGGTGGCGTTCGGTGAAATCGTCCCCGGCGAGAGGGAAACCGAGGTGAGTGGGTTGCCCCCGCCACAAGCCGCGAGCAAGGGGAGGAGCATGCAGCCCAGGATGAGCAGACGGATCGGACGCAAGGGCATGCTCCACTGGGCAGCGACAGGCAACAGCGCATGCTACCACGCCTATCCCGCACCCCAAACGTCGCCGTTCCGGCCCAAAAGCACGCTCCATTCGGTAGCATTGGCGATGCGTGCGGGTGTTCTGGGCAGGGAGTAAGGGAAAGGCGTGCAGCGCCAACTGTTCGAAGTATTGCGCCGGACTGTGCCGCGACTGCCTTCGGAACTCGCCATGGGGCTGGCCGTCGTCACCGGCGGTCTGTTCTATCGTTCCGCCACGTCCTTGCGCCTCACGGCCCACCACAATATGGCGGGCCTGCTTGATCTGCCGGAAGACCACCGCCGAGTACGGCGGGCTGCCCTGGGCGCCTTTTGCATGCTGGCACGTAATTATGTCGATATGCTCGCCGTGACGACCCTCTCGGCAGAGGAGATGCGAACGCGCACCGAGGCCCCCGGTATGGAGCACCTTTTGGCGGCGCAAGCACGCGGGCGGGGGGTTTTGATCGCCACTGCCCATATCGGCAACGTCGACGCCGCCGGCCACGCCATTCTAGTGCGCGGAGCGCGCTGCGCCGTGCTGACGGAGCGCGTCGAGCCGGACTGGCTGTTCGATTTCTTTGTGGAGGAACGCGGCCACTTCGGTGGCGAGGTTCTGCCCCTGACCAGTAATGTCCTACCGCTGGTCCAACGCGCCTTGCGCTCGGGTCGGGGTGTCGGCATCGCCTGCGACTGGGATATGCAGGGCAACGGCGTGCCGGTGACGCTTCCCGGCTTCCGCCACGCCATTCGCATCCCCGCCGGCATCGCCATGCTCGCCCTGCGCGGCAATGTGCCGATTGTCCCGATCTGGCCGCAACGCCTACCCGATGGCCGGACGCGCGCCTGCATTGGGCGGGAGCTCGAGATCTGTTCCAGCGGCAATCTGCGCGCCGATGTGCGCCATATTTCCACGCTGCTGGCGCAGCAGATGCTCCCACGCTTGCGGGCGCATCCGCACCAGTGGGTGCTGTTCCACCCCGTCTGGGAGGCGCCGGCGGATACCGTCATTCCCACACCGTGACGGCGGTATCCCCGCTTCCACAGGAAATGGAAGGCGCCGGTCCGCGTCCGCCCCAACGGGCGACTTTGGGCCAGGTCGCCCTACCGGTGGCGCTCTTGTGGGCGATCTGTCTGCTCGATTATGGCCGGCTGGTCCTACCCGGCCCCTGGCCGCGACAATATGTCGCCCTCAGCGACCTCAGCCGGCAGTTCTATCCGTTCCAGCGCTTTGTCGCCCAACGTCTCGCCGCGGGACAGTTGCCTACCTGGAATCCATATCTGTACGCCGGCCACCCCCAACTGGCCGATCCACAGACGGCGGTCTTTTCCCCGCTTGGGTTACTCCTGAACCTCACTGCCGGACACAATGGTCTCTCCTACCTGGCCCTCGAGTGGCGGGCCGTGCTCGACTACATGCTCGCGGCGCTTTTTGCCTACCTCTTCTTTCAGC
This sequence comes from Chloroflexota bacterium, assembly GCA_051003235.1. Lineage (GTDB taxonomy): Bacteria > Chloroflexota > UBA4733 > UBA4733 > UBA4733 > UBA4733. Next base: position 9,180 of record JBPCLN010000389.1, read on the forward strand.
GCTTATCGCGGTCGACGGTGGGCGGATTGACGGGTGCGATCTGCTTCACGTTCGGCGGTTTCCTTTCTTCCTACCCCTTGCCCCAACTACCGGTCCTGGAGTCGGCGCTCTGGCTGCCGCTGTTGCTGTATTGTGTGGACCGGGCACTGGCATCCGCTCGCCACGGCGCAGCCTGGGCGGCGGCCGCCGGCCTTACCGGCGGCGCCCTGGTGCTGGCGGGCCACGCCCAAACGGCTATGCTGGCGGCCTACGCCACCGCCGCCTTTGCCGTCTATCGCGTCATCATCCGGCGCCCCGCCTGGCGGGCGATGGCCCAGCGCGCGGTCCTGGCGGCAGGCATCGCTGGCGGCATCGCGGCTTTGCAGTTGCTGCCGACGCTGGCCTTTGCCGGTGAAAGCACCCGGGCCCATCTCACCTTCGCCGAGGCCGGCGGCGGCTACGACTGGCACGATTATGTCGAACTGCTCTTCCCAGGCGGCCTCTTTCAGCGTACCTATTACTTCGGCATCCTACCCCTCGCCCTGGCTGTCGTGGCCGCGACGCGTCGCGCCGGCGCGTTCTGGCTGGGCCTGTTTCTGGTGAGTGCTGTGGTGGCGATGGGCGCTCGGACGCCCCTCTTTCGCCTCCTGTACATCGCCGGCCCCGGCTTCGCCGCCTTTCGCGATCAGGAGCGCGCCGCCGCTATCGCCGCCTTCGCCTGCTGCGCGCTGGCAGCGCAGGGGGCGGCGTTTCTGGTGGGTTGGTCAGCCGGGCCGCGACCGAGGGACCAGGGGGTCCGCACAGCAACCGGGGTAGGCGAGACACCGGCGCTCCCGGATAGGTCTCCGCTTCTCGCCGTCCTCATCGCCCTGCCCACCGTCATCGCCGCCGTGTTGCTGTGGCCGCAGGGCTCGACGCCGGGCGGCTCCGTTGAGGCGATGCCTCGACCCCTCAACGCGTTCACCGCCGTGCTCCTAGCCGTCACCGCGGTCGCCTTATTGGTGTTGGCGCGCCGGCGGACGCTGCCGGCACGGACCTTGGGCGCGCTGATCGTTGCGGTGACGGCGCTCAATCTGCTGTCGGCCGGCGCCCAACTGAATCGGGCCGATGGCATGCCCTCCGTCGCGCCCGCCGTGGCCGCCACCCTGCGCTGGCTTTCCGCTCAGCCGGCGCCGTTCCGCGCCGGCAACTCCAGCGACGATGCCATCACCAATAACCTCGGCACCCAGTTCCAGATCGCCGGCCCATTCGGCGATTCGCCCATAGAGGACCGTCGCGCAGCGGATCTGATCGCCGCGGCCGGGAGCTATCGCACATGGCAGCTCTTTAACGTCCGCTACGTCGTGACCCGCCGGCCACCTGGCGAGGGATTCCTTGCCGTCCATCGCGAAGGCGACCTGGTGACCTATGCCATGCAATATGGCCTGCCCCCGGCCTGGGCGGTGCGCGACATCCGGCCGGCCACCTCCCCCGACCAGGCGCAGCAGTTGACCGTTGCCTTGCCCCAACCGGGCACTGCCGCCGTAGTAGAGGAGCAGTCGCCCCTGGCCATCGCTGGTCCCAGCCCACCGCGCAGCCAGCAGGAAACCTGGTTGCGGTGTGCTCCGGGCGACCTCCTACTCACGGCAACCACGAGCGATAATGCCATGCTCGTGATCAGCGAGCCTTACGTACACGGTTGGGCGGCGACCGTTGATGGTCGCCCGACGCCCCTCTATCACGCCGACGCCGCACTGATGGCGGTCGCCCTACCGGCGGGTAGCCACACGGTAGCGCTGCGCTACCAGCAGCCCGGTCTGCGCCAGGGAATAGCCCTCGCCGCGCTTGCCTTGCTCCTGGCTCTGGCAACCTTCGGCCAGCAATGGTCTTCCGCCCGGCGCCGCTATGACTCCCGCTAGCATCCCCTGGGCACGCCGGCAGGCAGCCCCATTGACCGTGCTGCTGATCGCCTGGCTGCTGCGCTGCTGGCATCTGAGCTTTTACGATTTCCGCGGCGACGAAGTCTTCGGCATCGAATACGTCACTGCACCGCTCGGCCAGGTGATCGGCGCCCTGGCTGCCGGCGAGCCGCATCCGCCCCTGTTCTATTTGCTGCTGCACGCCTGGATCCCGCTCGCCGGCAACGGGTCCTATGCCCTCCGCTGGCTATCCACGGCCGGCGATACGCTGGGTGTGGTGCTGGTCTATGTACTGGGGCGCCGGCTGGCGGGACCGCTCGTCGGCGCCGTCGCCGCCATCGTGTTGGCGCTGGCGCCATACCACGTCTGGAACGCCCAGGACGCGCGCATGTATACGCTGGCTACCGCCTTTGTCACAGTCGCCGTCTACTGGGCCTGGCGCCTGCTGCTGGATCACCGGCCTCGCCACCGCGCCGTCCTCGGCTACACCCTTGGCATGCTGCTGGCCCTGTACACCCACTATTACAGCATCTACGTGCTGGTGCTGGTCAATGTATTTGCAGTTTGTGCGTTGACGGCGCAGCGGCGCACTGGGTGGTCAGGAGAGAGGTCCCCTCCACCGCATCGCCTGCACCTCTGGGCGATCGCCCAGGCTATGGTTGCGCTGCTGTACGCTCCCTGGGTGATCTACGCCTGGCCAACGCTGACGACGTACCACGGGAACGCCGGGTCACCAAGTCTCCGCGCCGCCGTGCAGGATGCCGTACGTACCTTCGCACTGGGCTGGGATCTGCCGCCGCACTTTGCCACACCGCTCCTTCCGGTCTACGTCGCCGTGCTGATGATTGGCATTGTGGCACTGCTGCAGCAGCGCCGGGGAGATCCTGCCCTATTGCTCCTGCTGCTGTGGCTCGTGCTTCCGATTGGGGCAATCTGGTACGGCTCACGTACCCGGCCAATCTTTGACGTCCGCTATTTGATAGAAGCGTCGCCGCCCTTTTATCTGTTGTTGGCGCTGCCTGCCTCCTGGTGGCGTGGGCGGTCGCGCCTGCCGGCGCTCGGCGGCGCCATCGCCGTCGCCGCGGCTCTGACACCATGTATCCCGGCATTGTGGTCGCTCTACTTTCACCCCACCGATGGTCGCGGCCATGCCTATACGGCGCTGAGTGACTATCTCGCCCAGCACGCCACTGCCTCCGACATCATCATCGTCAACCACCTCGACCCGGTCGTCCGCTACTATGCGCAACGCGGCGACGTCACCGCGCCGCTGGTGGTAGCGCCGTCGCAGCCGGACGAAAGCCCAACCCAGTTGGACGCCGAATTGGGCCGGCTCACCGCCGGCAAAGGGCACGTCTGGCTGATTCCCGATGATATTGGGGCCTGGGATCGCCGGCATACGGTCCTGGCCTGGTGCAATCGCCATCTACAAGCGCTGAGGCAAGTGGCAAACGGCTTCCATGTCATCGAGTTCGCCCCCTGGCCGCCCCCGAGTACGCTGCACCTCACCTTCGGCGGCGTTCTGACGTTGACCGGCGTTGAGCTGATGCCAAGCGCCCCCCAACCCGGACAGCCCTGGCAAATCGTCCTCTTCTGGACCGCCGGCGCCCCGACACCAGTAAGCGACACGGTAAGCGTGCAACTGCTGAATCCACCCGGTCACTTGGTGGCCCAGCTTGACGCCGTGCCCCAGAATGGCCAGGCGCCAACCACCGGTTGGCTGCCGGGTGAGACCATTCCTGATCCGCACACGGTGCGCCTGCCAGCGAATCTACCGCCTGGCAGCTATACGCTGGCCGTCGCTGTCTACCCCTCCGGCGGCGGGCCACGCCTCCCTGTGCCGGGCGCTACCGGCGATCTGGCGCCGATCGCGACGATTACCGTGCGGTAGGAAGCTGGGCCGTAACTTCGCGCCCAGAGGGCTACCCGACGCTAATGCCCACCTATGGCAACCTCCGCCACCGACACCGCATCATCGGGCACGGGCGGCGTCACCGGCAAGCGTGCCCCGGTGGCGAGAAGATACCAGCCAACCTGGATGGTATAGCGACCGGGCGGCAGGTCGGCCGGCAAGGTCAATTGCCGGGTGTCGTCGATGAGTTCCCCCTGGTCCCAGGCGGAGGTTGGATAGCGTCCCTCCACCGGCGGGCCGTCGGCCTGCGCCACCAGCGTCCCCCTGGCATCCAGCAGGTGGACGAACATGGTGTAGTCGCCTGCCGGCCTGCCCGTGGCCAGCCAGCGCAGCGGGACACTGATCGTCGCGCCGGCCTGCGCCGAGAGGATGGGCCGCTCCGGCCGGAGGGGTCCCGCCAGCCCAATACTCGGGCCAAAGCGCGCCACCGGCGCCAGCCTGGCGGCGGCCTGCAGCGGCGCAACCTTCACCGTCGCTAGGGTCAACTTTTGCGCCGCCGCGCCGGTCGGGCCTGCCAGCGGCTGGAGAGCGCCGCCGACCGGCGAAAAAAGCTCCAATGTCAAGGGATAGACACCAACGGCGAGCGCTTCAGGAAGCGACAGCCGCAAGTGATAGGGGATCACCTGGCCGGCGCGCCAGAGCGAGCTGAAGCGCAAGTCGACATTACCGTAGCTCTGGGCCTGCGCCAGGGGCCGGCCCTGGCTGTCCAACAGTTGAACGGCCAGCACCTCATCGGTCGCCGTCGGGCCCGGCACGCCGAGCGACAGGTTCAGATCGATCGTCGAACCGGGCACCACGACAGGCAGCCGTCCCGCACCCAGACCATGCAGACCCGATGCCAGAATGTGGGGCAGCGCAGGATCGCCAAGATTTCCGGGTGCCGGCGCGCAGGGTAACGTGACCGGTCCCAAGGTGGTTGGTGGGGAATTCGCCGTACCCATCGCCAGGGTAAGGGTATAGGCGCCGGCGCAGATAGTTCCGGGTGGCGGCAACGGGATGGTGAGATGATCGAACAGCAGCGTGCCGGCCGGCCAGCCGCTGCTACTGACGGCGCCCAGGCGCGGGCCCCGTGTCGTGCTGGCAAGCACAGCGCCGGACGATGAGCGCACCTGTACCGTTGCCTGTTCATCACCGACCGGCGCCTCGGCGGCCAGCCAGGCTACCTCCAGCACGGGAGCTGGCCCCCAGACCGGCGAACGCACGATCCGCCAGGCGGCGACGCGCAGGGCCGGAGACGATGGCGCCACCGCCGGCAAGGACCAGGACGGAGCGAGACCAGGGCTGGTCAGCGCGGAAAAGGAGACGGACGGAATCGCACCCGATAGACCGATACCGACGAACAAAACGCCAACGCCGCCAAGGATGGCCGCCCGCGTACGCCCCGCCAGCAAGACGATAGCGATCAGCGCCGCGCCCACCGTAATGCATCCGCCGACGATCTCCGTGGCGGTCAGACCGCGCGCGACGGTCAGTTGGTGCGTGCCGGGCGGCAAGAGAAAGGTGAGCAACCCGCTCGCGTCAGGCGAGATCGGCGCCGATTGCCCGTCAATCTGCACGCGCCAGCCGGGGAAGTACCAGGCGCCCAGCGTCAGCGGCGTTGGCTTTTGCGCCTCGTAGGTCGCGTTGAAGGCGTCCGCGCGCCCGGCAAGGGCGGAAATGTGGAGGGCGGTCACGCCGGCTTGCGGCGGGGGAAAGACGGGAACGTCCGGCGACTGACCGGGCGCCCAGCGCGGCAGGAAGAGTCCGCTGCCGGTGGTGCCGTAGCCGCCCACCAGTTCGCGGCGCAGCTGCACCGGCCAGGTGATCGCGCCGGCGGGCACAGCGACCGTAGTGGGGCGTAGATAGAAGAGAGCCGGCGCCATCGCCAGGACGATACAGCCGGCCGCCGGCAACAGTCGCCAATGTACCGGGAACAGGTTGAGCAACAGGCCCACGAGCAAGGCCGTCGCCAGGCAAAGCGGCCCGGCAAAACGCCAGGGGAACTGCAAGAGCGTGAGGTGGTCAAATGACCGCCAGATCGGTGAGGCCAACGTCGTCATAAGCATGGTCGACACCAGGCCGGCGAGGATCAAGGCCATGGCAAGGCCACGCTCGGCGCCGGCGCGCCAAAGAAGCAGCAAACCCGCCGGCACAGCGAGCCAACCGAGCGAGCTTGGTCCGGCGCCGAATTCGCCCACCGCACTCGGTGCGACGCTGAAGTTCCACCAGCCACTGCCGGGCGCGAACCAACCCCAAGCCGGAAGGCGGAAATGGTCTCGCCCGAGGTCCAGCGGGTGCAGCAACTTAGCATAAAAGGCCGGGTCATTTCGGAGGAGAGCCAGGTGCGTATACGATTGCCATTGCCAGGCCGGTAGCAGAAAGAAGGCGGCCAGGCCGGCGGCGAGCAAGGGTCCGGCCAGCACCGGCAGCACCGTGTGGACCCACCCTTCAGGTTGCCTCCTCCGTAACGCCCGGACCAGGAAGAGACACCAGACGGCCGCGAAGAGGGGGAGGAACGTGAGTGCGCTCAGGTTATGGTAGAGCGGGATGGCGGCAAGGGGCAGGGCCGCCAGCACGATACGGTACCGCACTGGCCAGGTCGTGGCCACGTCGCCCAATCGAAGCAAGGCCGCCAGGGCGAGGGCGGCGCAACTGCCGGCGCTCAGTTCCGCCAGGTCGAGCCGCACGTAGGCGTTCGCCAGCGTGTAGGGTGCGTAGACGTAGGTGATGGCGCCGGCGACCGCCGCCAGGGTACCGGTCCGGGCGCGCAGGCACAGATAGGCGCCCACGCCGCCAAGCATCAGCACCAACGCCAACGCCACTTTGACCGCAAAAAGCGGCACAACCCCGAGCAACGTCAGCCCCGCCGGAAAGGCGTACGCCAGCGGCGAGTACAGACCAAAAAGCGGATAACCAAAACCGAGCGCCAGATTCGGGGTCCAACGTGGCAAAAGATTGCCGACGACACCAGCATCGCGCCAGGCCGTCGCCAACGCCAGGACGCGAAAGACGTGTTCTACCCCGTCGTGCCCTTCGACAAAGCCCGGCAAGAACAAGGGATAGAGCGCCGGTAGGCACAGAACACCGGTGACGACGAGAGGAAGCCAGTGCCGACGGGACGGCTGCGCCGCGCACGGCTCCGGTACGGTTCTCGCTAGAGAACCCACAGTGGCGACCGGCGTCTTCTGATGGCCACTACCGGCTGGTCCCCTTCTTGCCTCCCGCGGCCGCAGCCAGTATACGAGGAGGCATCCGACCCGGCAACGCTGAGCCCTCCCCGACAATGGACCGTCGGATGACTCCATTCGCCGGGTCGGCGGCCGGAGCGCCGACCAAAGGTACGGACCTACTCTGGTACCTCTATGTCATAGGCAGCAACCCCGTCTCCCGGTACAGTCGTGAAAGCGTTGGAGTGGACGGGTACTACTTCTCAGAAAGAGAAAAAATGATCAAAATAACAGTGGTTCGCACGCTCGAAACGTGGGCCGACTTCCGGGAGAGCGAAGACGGCCAGGGACTGGTCGAATATGCCCTCATCATCGCCCTCGTGGCAATTCTGCTGGTTGGCGCCCTCACCCTCTTGAACGGCCAGCTCAGCGGCGTGTTCAGTAATATCAGCAACTCCCTGTAACCACCAAGCGCCCCGCCAAAAGGGGACGGCAGACCCAGCGTGGGGTTCGCCGTCTCCTTTTGGCGTGCTCAACTTTTGCCCCGTATCATGCACAGATAGCGGGCAAGGAGGAGTGCAGGGCCATGGCGGGCTTGACGGGCGATCAAATTCGCGAGACGTTCCTGCGTTTCTTCAGCGAACGCGGCCATCTCGTCGTGCCCAGCGCCTCTTTGATTGCGCCCAAAGAATCAGGACTGATCTTCACCAGCGCCGGCGTCGACCAGTTCTTGCCCTACATGCTCGGCCACGTCGAGCCGCCACGCCGCCGCCTCGCTTCCATTCAGAAGGTCTTTCGTACCACCGACATTGAAGCGGTGGGCGACGATATCCACAACACCTTCTTCGACATGCTCGGCAACTGGTCGATCGGCGACTACTTCAAAGCGGAGGCCGTAGCCTACGCCTGGGAGCTCTCCACCGGCGGGCTCGGTTTGGACCGTGACCGGATTTCAGTGACGGTGCACCCGGATGATGACGTCACCCCTGGCCTCTGGCGCCAACTCGGCCTCCCGGACGAGCGCATCGTCACCCTCGCCAAGAACTGGTGGCCGGAAGCGGGCGCGATCGGTCCTTGCGGTCCGGACACGGAAATGTTCTACGATCGGGGCGAGGCGTTCGGCTGCGATCGTCCCACTTGCGGACCGGATTGCGACTGCGGCCGCTTCGTCGAGTTCTGGAACGTCGTGTTCATGCAGTACAACCGCGATGCCGCCGGCAATCTGCAGCCCCTCCCCAAAGCCAATGTAGACACCGGGATGGGGCTGGACCGTATGGCCGTCATCCTGCAGAATGTCCGCACCAACTACGAGACCGACCGCTTTCGACCGGTTCTCGACCGGGTCGCGACCATCGCCCGCCTCACCTACGGCGCCAACGCCAGCCACGACCGTTCGCTGCGGATCATCTCCGACCATATTCGCGGCGTCACCTTCCTCCTGGCCGACAATGTGCGCCCCGGCAATGAAGGCCGAGGCTATGTCTTGCGCCGCCTGATCCGGCGGGCCGTGCGGCACGGCGTGCTCCTCGGCGTGACGGAACCGTTCCTCGCCGATCTCGGCAGCGTGGTCATTCGCCATTACAGCGCCGCCTATCCTGAGTTGTCGCAGCGGGCGGAACGCATTCGCCAGGTCCTGACGGACGAGGAGCAACGCTTCAGCGCCACATTGCAGGTCGGCATGGCTACTTTCGAGCGCCTGGCACACGACGTGGAACGGCGGGACGAACGAGTGTTGCCGGGAGAACGCATCTTCCGCCTGTACGACAGCCAGGGACTGCCCTTGGAAGTCGTACAGGAACTGGCCGCCGAGCGCGGCCTCAGCGTCGACGTCGCCGGCTTCGAAACCGAGATGGCTCGCCAGGTGGCGAGCGGCAAACGCGATTACCGGCGCCGCTCCAGCGGCGCGGTGGGGGAAACCGCTTCCCGCGCGATCGCCACCTTGCCGCCAACGGAGTTCACCGGCTACACGGAATTGGAAACGGAGGCGACCGTCCTGCGCCTCCTGATCGACGGAGAGGCAGCCGGCGCGGCGGAGCCCGGCCAGCGCCTCTCCGTGGTACTCGACCGCTCGCCGTTTTATGTCCAGAGCGGCGGCCAGGTGGCGGATACCGGCGAACTGCGCGCCGGCGACGCCCTCATCAACGTAGAAGAGTTGGAGAAGCTCCCTTCCGGCGTCGTGCTGCACACGGGGACGTTAGAAGGCGGAGAACTGCACGAAGGCGACGCGATCACGGCCTACGTCGACCAGGAACGGCGGGCCGCCGTTCGGCGCAACCACACGGCGACGCACCTCTTGCACCGCGCCTTGCGCCAGCACCTGGGCGAGCACGTGGAGCAAGCCGGATCTGTCGTCGCCCCCGATCACCTCAGCTTCGACTTCACGCACGGTTCCCGCCTGTCGGCGGAGGAATTGCATGCTGTCGAGCGGGACATTAATCAACACATTGGGCGAAATTTACCGGTCACCACCGTCATCAAGCTGCTGGCCGAAGCGCGCGCCGAGGGGGCGATGGCCCTGTTCGGCGAAAAATATGGCGAGTCGGTGCGAGTAGTGACGGTGGAAGGCTATAGCAAAGAGCTCTGCGGCGGCACCCACGTTGGGCAGATCGGCGAGATCGGCCCCTTCTTTGTCGTGGCCGAAAGCGGCATCGGCGCCGGCGTCCGGCGCATCGAGGCCGTGACCGGCCTGGCCGCCGTTGCCTACACCCGCCGACAAACCCAGATTCTCGACGACCTCGCTCGCCAGTTCAAGGCCGCCCCGACGGAATTGCCGCAGCGCGTACAGGCGCTGGAACACGAACTGGAGGAGCTACGCCAAAAGGTGCAATCCGCCGAACGCGAACAACGGCGCCGCGAGGCGGAACGCCTGGCCGGTCGGGCGGTGGCGGCCGGCAGCTTCCGCGTGGTTGCTGAGCAAGTGACCACCGACCAGGCCGCCGGGCTCCGCCAGTTGGCCGACGACCTGCTCGACCGTCTGCAACCGGCCGTCATCTTGCTGGCCGCCCCCAGCAACGGACGGGCCCAGTTACTCGCCGCCGTGTCGCCCGAGCTGACAAAGGACGGCCAGGATGCGGGCCGGCTGGTGAAAGAGCTGGCTAAACGCAGCGGTGGCGGCGGCGGCGGCGGCAACCCGCGCATGGCCACCGGCAGCAGCAGCGTACCCACCGGCGTCGTCGCTGCGTTAACGGCGTTGCGTGACGAGTTGGTGAAGGGATGAGCATTGACCCGCATCCTGGCCGTTGATCTGGGGGAGCAGCGGATCGGCCTTGCTTTGAGCGATCCGACCGGCAATATTGCCGGAGGGCTTCGCACCATCCGGCGCGGCCTGCGCGACGAGGAAATGGCGGCGATTAATGCCGTCATCGCCAAAGAAGATGTCGCCCGCGTGATCGTCGGCATGCCCTTGAGCATGAGTGGTCAGCCGGGGGTGCAAGCGGAACTGACCCGGCGCTGGGTGGCCGTGCTGCAACAGAGCATCGCGGTGCCGGTAGAGGTGTTGGACGAGCGGCTGACCAGTGTGCAGGCGCATCGCTCCCTCGACAGCATGGGGGTGAAGCGCCGGCAACACCGCCAGCACGTCGACGAGATTGCCGCCACCCTGTTGTTGCAGGGCTATCTGGACGGGCAACGTAAGGACCAATGAATGGCTAACCGACAGGTCACGGGGTGCCGGCGAGAACTGTCCGCCGTTCGGCGCTCTCGCGTGCAGCGGACCGGTGGGCAACGAATGTTCCAGCGACCCAACGGTGGCGGCGGCGGCTTCGCCGGCCTGGTCCTGCTGCTGGTCATCGTTGTCATTGCCGGCGCCCTCTACCTCGGCGGCCGCGGTCTGCTGGCCGGCGGCGCCGGTACCACCGGCCTGGCCACGACCAGTAGCGCCAGCACCGCCTTCGCCACCACGAGCCGGCGAACAGTGACGACCAGTCGGAGCGCCGTTGCCAGCGGTCAGAATATTCCCTTTGTGGTCAAGACCGGCGACACCTGGACCGATGTCGCCAATCAGTTGGAACAGCAAGGGCTGATCACTAGTGCGATCGTCTTCCGTCTCCAGGTCCGTCTGACCGGCTCGAATGGCGCCCTTGAGGCCGGCAACTACACCTTGAAACAGGGCATGACCACGGACCAGATTATCGCCGTGCTGGAGAATGCGACACCACCCGTCTCGGTCGCTGTGCGCTTTACCGAGGGTTGGCGTATGGAGCAGGACGCAGCCCAACTAGAAAAGCAGGGCGTCGTCACCGCCAGCGATTTCCTCTCGATCACGAAGAACCAGAGCGCTAACTTCAGCGATACCTTCCTGGCCGACCGCCCCGCCGGCGCCAGTCTGGAGGGCTACCTTTTCCCCGATACGTACGAGTTTCTGCAAAAAGCCAAGGCGACGGATGTCGTCACGAAAATCTTGAACAACTTTGGTCAGCACGTGACGCCGGCTATGGTGGCCCAGGCCAAGGGGCAGGGGCACACCCTGTACCAGGTGCTGATCGTTGCATCTATCGTGGAGCGGGAAGCCGCGGTGCCCACCGAGCGCTCGCTGATCGCCGGCGTGTATTGGAACCGCCTGAAGCTCGGCCAGTGTATGTGCGCCGACCCCACCGTCCAATATGCGCTGGGGCAATCCAGTAACTGGTGGCCGACCCTCAACGCGGAAGCGCGCACCCTGGCCCCCGACAGTCCGTTCAATACCTACAACCACCTGGGCTTCCCGCCGGGCCCCATCTGCAACCCCGGCCTGGCCAGCATCCAGGCGGCGCTTAGTCCCACGGGCGACTACCTGTATTTCGTCGCCAAGGGTGACGGCACGCACGTATTTTCCCACACCTTGCAAGAGCAGACCCAAAACCAGCAGCGCATCCAGCAGTCATCCACCGCACCATAGGGGTGGGGCAAGCGGTGGAGAAGGAGACGACGTGATCACCGCGCCGCTTCCGAGCGTGCTCTTCGCCTTCGGCCTGGGCGGCGTCACCTTGCTGGCTGCGAAGCTGCTGCTTGCTTTCGTCACCCGGCGCGAGCCGGCGGAACGGGGAGCGTACTTGCCGCCTGCCGGCGGCGTTGCGCTGGTGGTCGCAGTGGCGGCAGCAGTGCTGCTCCTCCTCTGGAACCGCCCGTTGACCGCCGTCTCCGCCGTGCAAGCGTGTTGGGCGGCGGCCCTGGCCGTCATCTTCACGGTCGATCTGCGCGTGCGCTATATCCTTGACGTTTGGACGGCGCCCCTCGCCCTGCTGGCGGTCCTCGCGGCGGTCGTGCTCCCCCACCCCGCCTATCCCTCGCTCCTCAGCGTTCTGGGCGGCGGCGCCATCGGCCTGGTCGTCTTCGCTGCCTTTTACGGCCTCGGCTTACTGCTCTTCCGTCAGCCGGCGTTGGGCCTTGGCGACGTGAAGCTCGCGGTCCTGATGGGCTTGATGGTCGGTGCGGAGAATATCCTGACGGCCGTCTTCATTGGCGCCTTCCTGGGCGGCCTGGCCTCCGTGGTCCTGGTGGCGCTGCGTCGGGCCGCGTTGGGCGATGCCCCAGCCTATGGCACGTACCTCACGCTCGGCGGCTACGCCGCCCTCCTGGGCGCCGCCGGGCTGTGGCACTGAGGAGAGAACCTAACCCCCTCGCCCCCTTCCCTATCAAGGAAGGGGGAAGACGGGACGGGGACGAGGGAGTTAGGTTACCGGCTCAGGTACGAGGCGGTTGGTGCGCCGACCATGACCCGGCGCAGTTCGCTTTCGTCTTCCTGGCGCGTGGTCGCCAGCACGACATCACCGGTCGCCAAGCGCAGGGAGCGGTCGTAGAGGGGCGCTTCCCCTTTGCGCAAGACCGAGAGCAAGCGCGATCCCGTCGGCAGCGCCAGTTCGGTGAAGGTGTGGCCGACGGCGGGAGAGGCCGATCGCAACGTCAGTTCGACCAACTCCAGGCCGTACTGGCGCAACGTCGCGAGGTGGACGACGCCCTGATCCGGCAGGTCGGTCGAAATTGCGGCGAGCACCAGTTGCGTCGGACTGATCGTGACGTCAATCCCGAGTTTGATGAAGATCGCCTCATTCTTCGGGTTGTTAATGCGGGCAATCGTCCGTCCGGCCTTGAAGCGGCGCTTCGCCACCTGGCAAATGACGAGGTTATCTTCATCGTCGCCCGTCACGGCGATGACAACATCGGCGCGTTCGATACCGGCGCGGGCCAGCACGCGGGGGTCGCACGCATCGCCGGCCAGCACGGCATCGCCCAGCTCGTCGCCGAGCATGTGGGCGCGAGCGGCATCTTTCTCCAGGAGCACGCATTCCAGATTTTGGACGAGCAGGGACTTGGCCAGATAGTAACCGACCTTCCCCCCGCCGCAGATCAAGGCGAACATTCGTTAGCGCTCCATTGTTCCGGCGAGGGCCGTGGCGGTATGGCTGACGAAACAGTCAACGATCTGTTGGGCGCCAATCGTCGTCGGACATATCGTCTCTAAACCAAGGTCGCGGTAGGTCTCCTCGCGGAGCGGGTCGTAAATGCGGCAGACCACTTTGGGCACCTGGAAGACGTGCTTCGCCACCTGGGCAGCCATAATGTTGCGATTGTCCGCCGTCATCACGGCGGCAAAAGCATCAGCCCGTTCGATGCCGGCGCGGCGAAGCACGTCTTCATCGATGCCGGTGCCGATGACGGTCTCCCCACGAAAACCTTCGGGGAGGCGATCAAAAGCCTCACTGTTCTGATCGACAATGGCGACGGTGTGGCCACCGCGGCCGAGCATCGTCGCCAGGGTAGCGCCAACACGGCCACACCCGACAATAACCACATGCATTTTGTTCAGTCCATGCGTCCCGCCTGCGCACACGGCAGGCCCACGACTCTTGCTCTCACGCAAATGACCATGTAACGACTATGTATTGAGCGCACCGGCGATCGATATATGGTCCACGCTCCTTCACTATACCGCCCGACGCATCAGCGCCGACGGCGCCGGCGCTGGCCGGAAGAAAAGGGCCTGCCGGCGTGCGGCGGCGGCACCGTCGGCGGAAGCGGTACCTGGTTCGGCAGTGCTTCATCGAGCTTGACCACCGGTCCCGGCACCGGCGAGAGCACCACCGTCGGCTGGTATGTACGCCCACTCGGTAGCGGGGCGCTCAGTCGGATCCGAATCGGATACGCGCCGACCACAATGCGCGTGGCATATTCCAGATCGTATTGCAACCCCACTTTTTGTTTGCGTTTCAGATCGAGCAACGTCTCAGCGGCCTGCCGGGGCAAGCCGAAATGAACGGTACCTTCCTCGTCGTACAACAACGTACCCGTGTCCGTCTCCAACCCGAAACGCCGCCGAACGTCCGCCATTGGCACGTAGGGACGGCTGCTAATAAACCAGAGCAAGCTGCTCGATTTGAGCCGGCGGGCCTGTTCACTGACCGGCTGGCTATCCTCCGGACCGTCGGCCTCTTCCTCGATCACTGCCCGCCCTTCCTCGACGGCCAACGCCGCTATGCTTTGCCTCAACAATAGCATCTCGGGCGCAATTGCATCCCGCGGAAGGGAGTAATCAAGGCGCGCGCGGCGCGGCGTGCCACTCGGCGGCGCGTACTTCCTTGCCGATAAGGCCGAGCCAGAAACGGCGGTACCACGGTACGACGGAGATAGTGAGCGCCGGGGCCGCCGGCGCCGATCGGGCGGCCCGCCATTCCGCTTCCAGCGTGTAAAAGCGGGCGGAGGGGCGGGCATGGCGCAATCGAAGGTCCGCCGTATCGGCCAGGGCGATGTCGCGTTCCCGCTCCAGCTCTTCGACCACGTGCTGTAACAGCCGGACCTGTACCCATGCCGCTCGTAACGCGACTGGTTGCCACCGCCGGCGAAGGATCCGTGCGGATACGCAGGCGAGCGCCGCCTCCGTAGGCGATAACGGCATCCCGGACGGGGCAAGGGGCGGAGCGGGACGGCGGAGAGCGGGGACCGGCGCGGTCCGGGCGACCACCAGGGCATGGTCGGCGGCGCAACGTTGCCGCCGGGAGGTGAATTTGGCCGCAGAGATCGGTTGCTGAGTCTCCATCCCGCCAGTATACGCGCGATGTGGTGGGCGCTCCGTGGCGGCACTATTGGTAGGCGAGTTGGGGTATCGGGACTGTTGCCGGCCCGCGACACCCATCCGAGGTGCGGTCGTCCAGCCTACGCGCCGCCGGCCGGCCCGACCAGGACCGTAGCCAGCGGGTACTGCGTCTGGCCATCAGGCAAGGAAAGACGCGCCAACGTTTGCACGCGATAGAGGCCCACCACGATGCTGTAGCTGCCCGCGGGCATCCCGACTGGTACAGGAATCGTTAGGGTATCGGCCACTACCTGATCCGCTACCCAGTCCGTCGTCGGAAGGGCTCCGCCGTGGGGTTGCCCGTCAAACTGAAATGCCAACTGGCCCTTCGCGTCCAGAGCATGCACAAACACGGTATACGCAGCAGGCGGATTGGTCACCGCTTGCCACTGCAGGGCAATGGTCAGCCGGCCCCCCGGCGCCACGTGCCCTGGTACGGCGGCGCCAAGCAGCCGAACGGTCTGGCCAAACACGACATTGGGCTGTAAGGGGAGGGAAGGCGGCAAAATCTGATGGCCAGGCGGCGGCCGCAGCACCAAACGCGCCACGACCGGCTGCGCATCCGGCCGTTCCTGTGCGGTCACCGCCGTGATCGGACGATCGGGATGGTTCGCCGGATACACGTAGATCGACAGGATGCCCAGGCTCGGTGCGACCGCCGCGGGGGCGACCGTCAATGTGACGACGTTGCTGATTTCCATTTCCGGCAGCCAGGCCGTGGTCGCCACGGCGCCGCCAGGTTGTACGTCTCGCTGAGCGATCAGCACACCGTCCGGTCCACGTAGTTGCAGAGAGGCCGCTAGATCCTGGGCCGCCCGATCCTCCAGTCGCCAGAGCAGCGCGACCGGAACCTGCTCGCCAGGAGTGAGCGGCCCTTTCGGCACGGTAACCTGCAGTAGCCGAAGCGCCCCATAGCTGAGGTCCGGCGCCACGGTCTGGACCATGTCGTTCTGGACCGGCGCCACGACCGCAATGCGACCGATTGGCGCTTCCGAGGCGCCGTCGGCGGTCGGGAGTCGCGACCCAGTCGTCAAGTCAACGAGGCCAACGCTAAGGGTGTAGGTCCCGGGAGAAAGCTGCGCGGCGAGCGGCGCGGCGAGTGTATCGGTGACCGTTTCACCAGAGACCCAATCGGTCGTGGGCAAGAGGCCGGCGTGCGGCAGGGCGGCCAGGGTGAATGCCGGCCTGCCGCCGGCGTCCCGGCCGGTGAGTACGGTGGCGAAGTTGCCTGCCGGCGCTTGCTGCGCCAGCCATTGGAGACCGACGTTGAGCACCGTCCCCGCTTGAACCTGGGCCGGGATATTGACGCTGGTCACGGTCAGGCGACCGCCAAATGTGACATGCACGGGCTGGGGAAGGACTGTCAGTTGGACGGAGGGGATGCTGCGTCGCACCTCTCGGGTGGCGACCACCGGATCCGGCAGATCCTGGCCGGCGGCGGTGGTCGACGCGACTCGGTGATCCGGATCGTTGATCGGATAGACGTAGACGGAAATGCTGCCGAGAAAGGGGGCCGGCGCCGTCGCTGGTATACGAAGGGGTACCGACTCCTCCCAGCCTAGCCCGGTTGGCAAACGAGCCGTCAGCACTTTGCCGCCGCCGGGCAGTTCATCAGTACGTGCAATCAAGGTACGATCGGGGCCATGCAGTTGCACCGATAGCGCAAGATTCTGGCTAAGCGCACTACGTTTCCACCAGGAGAGGTGTACCGGCAATACGGCGCCCGGCTGGATCGCTCCCTCGGGCAGGCTGACGCCAACGAGGCTCAGGCCGCCATACTGCACGCCGCTCGGTGTCGTGGGGTGCAACGCCGCGGCCGGAACGAACGCCGGCTCGGCATACGCCGGGATAATGGCAAGGGGCAAGGCCACCCCCGCACCCAGCCAGAGCACGCCGGCGAGTGCAGCCGCGATCACCGCGCCAACTCGCCGTGCGAGTTCCGCCAACCCAACGGCAAAGAAGATACTCGTGCTTGCCAGCGCCGGAAAGAGGAGCCGTCCGGTGGAGGCAAGGGTGAGACTCGTCCACCGCACGAGGAGAACGGCTTCCACAGCTAACCAGCCAAGTAAGAGCACATCAAATGATCGTCGGGAGAGCGCCGCTCCGCGCCGACGTCGAGCCAGGAACAGCCCCACCAGCGCGGCGAACCCCAGAACATCGGTGAAGACGTAGTACCAGTGCGGAAGCAGCACATCAAAAATGCCGAACACCCCCCAGAACGAGGTCCAAACGCCGGGTAGTTCAGCGACCAGGCCTGCCAGGGTCAGCGGCGTCTCACGGCGACCGGCGACAGCCAGGAATACATTGAGTCCGGTAGGATCACCGTAGAGCGCCCAGTTGCGGGCGATCCACCAGCCGTCAATCAGCAACAGCGGTAGCCCGAGGAGCACCATCGCCCGCAGCGCGTTGCGCCAGGAGTGCCGACGCCAGGCAAGCCAGAGGAAAACGGCGGCCGCCGGCAGGGCCACGGTGCCCGCGCTGAGTTTCGTAAGGAGTGCCAACCCCACGACGACGCCAATGACCAGTTCGCGGCGGGGGGACGGGCGCCCATCACTGATCATCTTGGCCAGTAGCACGATCACGGTGGTGGTAAGGAGGACGGCAAGCGCGTCGTTATCAACGGACGCCGCGATGAAGAGAAACATGGGATTGAAGGCGGTCAGGGCCGTCGCGAGCGTCTGGACGTCCGGCCGGTTGGGCGCAATAGTTCCTGCCAGCATGTACACCAACGTGACGGTGATAACGCCGAACAGCAGGGACACGAAGCGCCCGAGATGCACGGTCAGGCTCAGCCCGTGCCAGGGGAAGTCCTCAGCGGCCGTATGGACCACCAGATTCTTGTTCCAGCCGCTCCAATCAGGATGGCCAATGTCGGGATAGGGATTCACGGTCATCGCGCTCGTGGGCGACGGGAAGTGGATCCAGAACGTCACGGCGGCGACAACGAGGTAGTACAACGGTGGCTGCCCCGCTTCCTGCGCCGGCACAAGGACCTTGCCCCGGTCGCGCGGCGTGAGGACCGGGAGCCCATGGCCGGCGGTGATATTCCAGATGGCAGCCAGGTGGGAGTTTTCATCGCTTGCTTCGAGAATTGGTGTTGCCAGGCTGAACGCGGTGGCAAGGAGGAGATACCCGACAAGGATGGTCACGAGATTGAGAGGGAGTTGCCGTCTCGCTCTGTCTGGAAGGTCCAAGGTGCGGACGTTGCCTTGCTCAGCGGTCGGACTAACCATCCTGAGGAGCGCGCCTTGGGCGACCGAGCAACGTTCCACCTTTCGACTGGCGCACCAGTGTAGCAGCGGCAGATGGGGCCTGCCGCCGGCACTGTCCTCCCTGATCGCCATCGACGCGTATTTCCGATGCCGCATTCGGGAAGCGATGCGCGCTGGTACGCTATTCGCAGAGCGGAAGCGAGCTACGGGAGTTGACACGCGGTGCCTGAAACTCTTCCACTTCCGACCGGCCCCGCGGGGTTGCCTCCCCCTGGCGGCATGGCGGTGGCGGTGGCGTTCGACTGGGCGATTGGGGCCCAGATTATCTTCCAGACGCTCAGCGGCGCCGTCGGGCAGCCGCCGCCGAACCGGGCGCTGGCATTACCAATGCTCGCCATCGCCGGTGTGCCCCTCTTCATCGGTGAACGCTTGCGCCGGGGCGACCAGCGCTTTCGCCGGTGGCAGATTGGCGGCAGCGCCGTTCTCGGCCTGAGTGGCTGGCTATCGCTCCCCTGGACCTGGCATGTACTGGTAACGCCGGGCAGCCCTTCTCGTCTCTCGTTGGTCATCATCCTGCTAATGCCGGGTTGGATCGCCTGGCGGCTGAGCCTGCCCCGCACGAGGCGCTGGTTCCAGCAGGTGACACCGGCGCAAGCGATCTCCCGCCATGGCGGCCACTGGCTGGCAATCGTCATCGCCTCTAGTGGCGTGAGCGGGGTTCTCGTCGCGCTTTCCCAGCGGAGGCCATAGGTTCAACGGACCATCACCGTGCCGGCGATCAGCGCATCACCGCCGGCTGATAGAGGTAGGCGGAGGAACTGTTCGCCACTCTGCCGGTAGAGGCCGACCTCCAGGCGGTAGACCCCAGCGGGAGTGGCAGCAGGGATGGGGATGACGTGCGGGTCGGTAATCCACTGGTTCGGTACCCAGCTCGTCGTTGGGTCGGCGCCGCCGCCCGGTACGCCGTCGTGCTGCCGCCCCCCGATGGCGTTGGCGGCATCAAGCAAATGGACGAAGACCGTGTAGTCACGATCAAGCGGCAGCCGGCATTGCCAGTAGAGGGTAACGACGGTCTGGCTCCCCGGCTGCACAGCATTACTCGCGATTTGGACGCCGGCCAGCAGGGCAGCGTCGCCAAAGAGAGCGCTGACCGGTGTGCCAATGTCGACTGGCCGGACCATATCGCGCGGGCGAGCGTCAACGGTGACTGTGGCGATTGGCAAGACCTTGCTACCGACGGCGCTGCTCGCCGATATCCGCACTTGCAGTAGTGCCGGCCCTACTGGGAAGTTGACCGGCAGTTGTAGCGTCCGAATGTCCCGAAATGCATCGCCGGTCCGCCAGCTTTGGGTGCCGAAACTCGGCGCTGGCGGGGTAGCGGCAGTGATGGCAACCGCGGTCCCAGTTCCTCCTGCGGCGACGAGTTCCACTTGCGCATGGTAATCCGCCAGCGGCCGGCGCATCGCCCGCCAACTCAAGGGCAGCTCCAGTACACCACCCTGTTGGAGGTGGGCCGGGACTGCGCCACTCCCCCACAGTTGCAAGCCCGGATCAACCGGCAGGTCGAGGACATTTGGCGGAGGGGCGACGCTGGTCGGCCGTTGCGGCGGCAGTACTTTCACGGTTCCCAGATCAACGCGCGTCCCAATGGCGCCCCGTGTCGCATCGACCGCCGATAGGTCCTGTTGGGTGGCCGGATCGTAGAGCGAGAGCGTCAGTTGGTAATCGGCCGGCGGAACGTCAGCCCCGGCCGGAAAGTCGAGGCGGCCCGGCACATCGATCCCCGGCAGCCAGTGTTGGGTTGGATAGGAGTACAGCGATGGACGGAGCGCCAGTTGGCTCCAAACGTGGCCATCGCGTTCCAAGCGTAACACCGCCTGGTAGTCGCGGTCCAGCGGGGCATCAGTTCGAAACCAGGTGTGGACGGCGAATGAAATGTCCGCCGGCAGGGCCGCTTCCTCAATGCCGTCACCGAGGAAGGTGATATGGGGGCCAAAGCGAACGGACATCGGATGCAAGGGTGCCGCCTGGGGCGAAAAACGGCTGTCTGGCCGCAACTGGTAGAGGCGCAGTTCGTACCCGGCGGCAGAAGTATTGGTGAGGAGACGCGTGGCGCCGACGTCCAGGGCGCCACGCAGAAAGGCGGTGGGGTCGGCGAAGTCCGTGTGCCAGAGCAGCACCCAGAGGCGGCTGTGGCCGTACGCGGCGGCATTCAAGGCGGCAGCCAGGGCCGGCAAATCGTCGCCCCGACTGAACTCCGGCACGACGCCGAACCAGCCGATGCCCGCGCCGCCCAATGCTCCATGGTAATAGTAGGAAAAGACGGGCCCGGTATCTTGCGCCAGCAATACG
Source organism: Chloroflexota bacterium (assembly GCA_051003235.1). Lineage (GTDB taxonomy): Bacteria > Chloroflexota > UBA4733 > UBA4733 > UBA4733 > UBA4733. Next base: position 29,726 of record JBPCLN010000389.1, read on the forward strand.
GCGTCGCCAGGCTGGGCGTGCGCGTTCACCATCGCCACGGCAGTCCGGGTGTCCCCGTCCTTGATGGCCTGGGCGCCCTGCGGCGCGTGCTCAATGGCATGCACCGTGCTGGCGAATACGAGCAGGCCGGCGCCGACGGTGCATGCCCAGCGCATCACCTGTCCGCCGAACGCCGGCCGCCCGCGGCTGGGCTGCCCCGGCGAAGGGATGAAGGCGGCCAGACCGGCGCTGCCGATATAGGCGAACGGCGCCACCGGCAGGAGATACCGATCGATGAACTTGGGAAAGTTCGCCACGAGGAGCGCTGCTTCCAGCAGTGGAAAGAGCACCAACAGGAGCGGCAAGAGCGCCGCCGGCTTGTGGCGCTCCGGCCCGAGGAGGGCAGCCAGAGCCGACAGCACCAGCCAAACGGCGCCGATAGTGAGGAGCAGACGGGTCTGATGCGGCAGCGCGCCCGGAGCAATCGCTATGGCCGCCAGTACGCGTTCGGGCGCCAGGGTCGGCGCGATGTGCCCCACCCAGAAATCGGGCGCCGCCCGCATGGTCGCGAATTGCTGTGCCAGGGAAGGCAACCAGGGAAGGTAGAGCGCGGCAGCGGCGAGCCAGGCGGCGGCAACCACCAACCACCGGCGCCGCAGCAGTATGATCAGCAGGAGATGCGCCGGCATCAGCAACACCAGGGCGTAATGCGTGTACAGCGCGGGGGTCGTCGCCAGCACGTACATCCACCACCAGCACTGCAACACGGCGGCCGTATCCGCCTCCAGCAGCCGGAGCAGTGCATAGGCGGAGAGCAAGCCGAAGGCGGCGGCCAGGGCATAGCCGCGCGCTTCCTGGCTGAAGTCGATCAGAAACACCGACGTTGCCGCCAGCAACGCCGCCGTAGCGGCTGCCGTCGGAGTATGGACAAGGCGGTGCGCGATCACCCAGCAGAGGGGCACGACCAACGTTCCGGCGACGGCCGATGGGTAGCGCAGTGCATATTCGCTGCTGCCGGCCGGCACCAACCAGCAATGGAGCAGCGCGACATAGAGCGGCGGATTGAAGTCGCCGTGGGCGAGTTGCGCGAGCATCAACATCAGCGGCTGGCGGGCCAGCGACCAACTGACTCCTTCGTCGTACCAGAGGCTCGGTCCACCCAACAACCAGCAGCGGAATCCGAAGGCGGCTAGTGTGATCGTCGCCCCGGCCCAGGCAGCAACGTTGACGCGCGCCGCCACGGCCCGCGCGGTGCGTGGGGGGACGGCAGGCGCTCCAACCGCGTCCGGTCGGTGAGCTGCCGTCATCTGCATCGGCTTCCGCTCCCTACCCGGCCTTCACCGTGGTTGGCCCCTACCAGGCGACGCCTACCCTGACACGATAACAGGCTGAGCGAGGAACCGGCGCAGGAGTACCATCGTTTCCCTTCCCCTGCCCTGGCCGTTGTTGACCGTCAGGTACACTCCCTATCTGGAGGGGACGATGCCGCACGATGCCCAGGGTCGCCCGACCACGCAAGCTGTTGAAGATTACGTCAAGGCCATCTACCACCTCGGCGGTACCGACCAGTCCGTCAGCACGACCGCCCTGGCCGATTGGCTGCATATCAGCCCGGCCGGCACGTCGCACATGTTACGGCAGTTGGCCCAACTCGGCCTGGTTGATCACACCCCCTATTACGGGGTCCGCCTGACCGAAGCAGGCAACCGGGCGGCCCTGGAGGTCATTCGCCATCACCGCCTGGCCGAACAATTCCTGGTCCAGGTGCTCAACTATGGCTGGGACGAGGTGCACGACGACGCCGAACGCCTGGAGCACGCCATGTCGGAGCGGCTGGAAGCGCGCATCGCCGAAAAGTTAGGGAACCCGGCCGCCGATCCGCATGGCGACCCCATTCCCACACTCGCGGGCCAGGTGCCACCCTCCGCGGAACGACGCCTGGCCGACCTGCCTACGGGCATACCTGCCCAGGTCCGGCGCGTGAGCGACCGCGACCCCGCCAAGCTACGCTACCTGGCCGAGATCGGCCTCACCCCTGGCGCTATCGTGACGATCTTGGCGCGTGGCCCCTTTCAGGAGCCGCTACGCCTCCGCGTCGGCAGCGCCGAACAGACGATCAGCCTCGACCTGGCCGGCGAATTGACCGTCGATCCGCAGGCATCCCATCTCGCTTCGTGACCGGACGCCGGTTCGTGCGTCCTTAGCTTGCAAAATGCGGTAAAGCGCTAGCAACACGGCGCCGGCGCCGTGCGTTATTACTGCCTGACGGTTGTGTTATTGTGCAAACGCTGGTAACATATCACGCTTGAAAAATTCAGGCGCAGAAATAGCAATGCTGAGGAGGTGGCTCAATGGCTGCAGTAATGGAAGAATGGTACCACACAAACGCAAGCGACACGCTGACCTCCGACGATGCCAATTCTACCGAGTGGGCGTTGCCCGTCGTCAGCCGCCCGGCACGGGCGCGCTATGAAGAAGAAGATCCGCATGCGCCGGCGCTCGACAGCCTGGCCGCCTACCTCGCCGAGATCGGTGCTGCCCCACTGCTGACCCCCGCCCAGGAAGTGAGCCTGGGCCGCCGCGCCCAGGCCGGCGACCGGCGCGCCGTGCACGCGCTGGTGCAGCACAACCTGCGCCTGGTTGTCAGTGTGGCGAAGAAGTATCAGAACCTCGGCATGTCGCTGCTTGATCTGATTCAGGAAGGCAGCGTCGGATTGATGCGGGCGGCGGAGAAGTTTGATCCGTCCCGTGGCTTCCGCTTCTCCACGTACGCCACCTGGTGGATTCGTCAGGCGATCCTGCGCGCGCTCAACGAGCAGTCGCGCCTGGTGCGTTTGCCCGAATACCTTTCCGGGCGGCGCAATCTGGTCGACCACGCCCGCGAGGCGCTGCGTGAACGCCTCGGGCGCACGCCGTCCGACGCCGAAGTGGCGGCGGAAGCGCAGGTGCCCGTCGAGCAAGTGACGGCGCTAGCCCAGGCATCCCGCCCAGTGGCCTCCCTGGACGCGCCGCTCGGCGAAGACGGCGAACTGGCCTTAGGTGACCTGATTCGCGATAGCGATCCCGGCGCTGAAGAACTGGCGGAAGCGGAAGACCGCCGCTCCGCGGTGACGCAGGCGCTATCGGTACTGGAACAGCGCGAGCGTGAGGTGATCCGCCTCCGCTATGGCTTGACCGACAACGGCCGTGAGCACACCCTGGAGGAGGTCGGGCGCACCCTCGGCCTCACCCGGGAACGTATCCGTCAGATCGAGACGAAGGCGCTCCGCCGCCTCCGCCACGAAGACGTTTCGGCGCTGCTCCGCGGGCACGTAGCGAACTAGCAACGAGGGCGGGTTAGAAACCCGCCCTACCCTCATTACACGCCGCGCACCGCGGCCATCACGTCGATTTCCACCGAAATGTCCCCCGGCAAGCGCCCGGCCTGGATCGTCGTCCGAGCGGGGGGATTCTGGGTGAAGAATTGCGCGTAGACCGCGTTGAATCTCTGGAAATCGTCCATGTCGCGTAGGTAGCACGTGCAGCGTAGGGCCAGGTCCAGCGAGCTGTTCGCCGCCTCCAGGATGGCGCGCAGGTTGTTCAGGACCTGGCGAGTTTGCCCCTCGATATCATCGGCGCGCTGACCGGTGGCCGGATCGGTCGGTCCTTGCCCGGCGACGAAGACCATGCCGTTCCAGACAGTCGCCTGTGAATACGGTCCCACCGGCTGGGGCGCGAGGTTGGTGCGTACGATATGTTTTTCGTCGGCCATCGAGGTTCCTTCCAATCTGGTAGTTTGGTCGTACACGGGGTAACCGCTCGGGCTACTCCTCCGCCCTGGCAGGCTCTCCGCCCAGGACGGTCGGCTTAATCACGCCCACGTAGGGCAGATTGCGATACCGCTCCGCGTAGTCTAAGCCATAACCGACCACAAAGCGGTCGGGAATACGAAAGCCGGTGTAATCGATCGGCACGCCATCGGTCCGCGCAATCTGCTTTTCGAGCAAGGCGACGATGCAGAGACTCGCCGGGCGTTGGGCCAGCAGATAATCCCGCAGGTAGCGGAGCGTCAAGCCGCTATCCACGATATCCTCCACAATAACCACGTCGCGCCCTTCGACGCTTGTCTTGAGGTCCATCAGGATGCGCACAGCGCCGCTGCTCTGCGTGCCGCCCTGGTAACTGCTGACCGCCATGAACTCGACTTGCATGGGAATCGCCATCGCCCGCATCAAGTCGACGATGAAGACGACCGCTCCCTTCAGGACGCCCACCAGCACAGGGTTGCGCTCAGCATAGACGCGCGCCAATTCCGCGGCGAGCTCGCCAACCCGGTGTTGTAGCTCCTGGGGGCCGATCAGCACCGTCAGCATGTCGGCATCCATCGGCGAAGGGGGCCAGGGACCAGGAGCCAGGGAAGGCGCTACGGCGGCGGTATTGATGGCTCCGCCCCTTCCTTCGTTCGATGATCGTTCCGCAGCACAGTCAAGCGTAGGATCCGCTCCGTGCCGGAGTGGGCGGCCGCCCCGGCCGCTGTACGCCACCCTGCCAACCAAACGATGCCGTTCGCCGCTTCCACGATGCCGAGCCGCTCCCGATCGCTTCGGGGAATCTTAGCGTCCACCAGCAGGTCTTGCAGCTTTTTGGTTCCGGCCACATTGGGAAGCCGAATTCGATCACCGGGCCGGCGCGACCGCAAGATGAGCGGCAGGCGCACCGTGTCGGCATCCAGATTAACCGACCAGCGATCAGGGGGATGCTCAAGGGGGGTAGTGAGCAGGTCCACCTGGATCGTCCAGTCCCAGGCAGGGGCGCTCGTCCTGCCGGGCGCCGCGATAGTCACGTCCGGCAGCGGTGGTTGCCTGGTACGCGGCGCCAGGATCGCATCGCCGTAACGCCTGATCACCTGCCGATTGCCTGCTACCGCCACCGCGTCACCGGCGTGTCCGTTTCGTAGGAGGTCATCGACCGCCTGAACGTGCGCACGTTCGGCGCCCGGCCCGAGCCACCGTAGCAGCACATGGCGGCGCAACGCTGCCGGTAGGGCCTCGTAGCCCGCCAACGCCACCTGTGCCTGGTCGTCTGCCGTCGTGCGCACGACTGCCTGCCACGCTGCGTCAGCTTGCCTGTCCACATGGGCCAGGTCAACCTGCACCGTTTCCGCCAATCCCGCGAGCGCCGTATCAATGGCAGGGTTGTAGCGGCGCAGGAACGGCAGCACCTCGAGGCGCACGGCATTACGACGGCACCAGGGTTCGGCATTGGAGGCGTCTTCCCGCCAGGGAACGTTGTGCTCCCGGCACCAGGTCAGGCAATCGTCGTGGCGCATTGCCAGTAATGGTCGCCGCACCGTCTCGCCGGCGGGAGCGAGTCCGGCCAGGCCGCGTAGACCAGCGCCGCGCAGCAGATGCATCAAAACGGTCTCCGCCTGGTCGTCGGCCGTGTGGCCGGTGGCAACCGCGGTAGCGTCGCTGCGCCGGCGGACCAGCTCCAGGAAGGACCAGCGTAGGTCGTGGGCGACCGCTTCGAGCGAACGCTGGGCGGCAACAGCGACCGCTGCCACGTCGCCGCGCCCAAAGTCAGCCGGCAAGCGAAGCCGGTCCGCTAACCCAGCGACGAAGGCAGCATCCGCATCCGCCTGCGCGCCGCGTAGGCCGTGGTGGAAGTGGGCAACGTGCAACCGGAGACCAAACTCCGGCGCCAGTTGGTGGAGCAGATGCAGGAGGCAGACGGAGTCCGCGCCGCCGGACACGGCGACGACGATTACACCGGGCGAGAGGAGCATCTGCTGCCGGCAGTAGCGGCGAACGGCGGCCAGGGGATTGCCCATGCGGCGGGGGGGAGTCGCTCCGTTCACGGCGGTTGTCTCGATCCTGACCGGCGCCTGCGTCGCACCCAACGCCATCATAGTACGATAGCGCACCAGACACGAGCGCGAGCCGAGAGAATGGAAATACGTACGTATTTTAGGTATACTCCTTGCATGAGTTCATTCGCTCGCACTGTTCGCCCGGTCTCCGAGGCTCGCATCGAGTTGTCTCGGGTGCTCGAACGGTTTCGCCGAGAGGGAGCGGCGGCGGAACCCGTCGTATTTGGTTCCCACCGCAAGCCGGAGGCGGTTGTCATTCCCTTCGCTCTCTACGAGCAATTGATCAAGGCGCCCGCTGCTCGGCAGCGAGATGCTGCCGCCGCGTCCGCTTCGGTCCTGGCCGAACTGCCCGGCGAGTTCGACCCGGAGGACGAGGACGACGTCCAGCAGTGGATCCACGGTGATATCACGGCGGACGAGCTCTACGAGCGAGCGCTCAGCCGCTCCCGGAGCGCGTGACCCTCGCCGGTGACCGCCGACCCGTATATGGACCCGCTCACCGGTATCCTTCGGAATTTGCTGGGGATCACCACCGCGCAGCAGTTACAGCGCGCCGAGCGGCGATTGACCCGAGCAGCACTGCTCCGCCTAGCGGAACATTCACTTCCCGGCCACTATGACTTAGCCCACCTCCAGGCGTTCCACCGTGCCCTATTCGGAGATATCTACGTTTGGGCCGGTCAGATTCGCACTGTCAATATTGCCAGGACCGATTTCTTTGCGCTTTACTCGTACATCGAGTCATACGCAAGCGAGGTCTTCGACCGACTCGCCGCTGAGAATCGCTTACGGGGTCTTCACTTTAGCCAATTCATCGAGCGGCTTGCCCATTACTATGGCGAAGTCAACGCGATTCATCCCTTCCGCAACGGTAACGGCCGGGCCCAGCGGGCGTTCTTCGCCCAGATGGCTGCGGAGGCGGACTGGCGTATCGGATGGGTGCAACTGGATCCTGAGACGAACGTGACCGCCTCCCTTGCTAGTCTCCGCGGCAACAACCGCGCGCTTGAGGGAATGTTCCGATCTCTTGTTGCTCCCACCGACGGCGGCCTTTACCCTTAATTGGTGCTCCAGCCCGCCTATTCCGGAGTGAGTTACTCGCCACTCTTGAGGTAACGGGAGTTGGAGTCTCGACGTTGGGCGGCCAGAGGCCGCACTTGCAAGCGGTGGAGGTGTGACTGGATGGTAAATACGCGATCGCTTCGGGTTGGGGTGATCGGCCTGCGACGGGGACTTGCCTTCGTCCGCCTGCTCCAGGCGATGGAGGGAACCGAGGTGGTCGCCGTGGCCGATCAGGACCAGGAACGTCGGGAGCGCGTCTGCCGGGAATGCGGTGTTCCTCTTGGCTGTGCCACGCTCGACGAGCTCCTCCAGACCGGGTTGGACTTCGTCGTCATCGCGACGCCGCTGCCACTGCACGTCGCGCAGGCGATTGAGGCGCTGGATGCCGGCGTCCACGTCCTCTCCGAGGTGCCGGCGGCGGCAACGGTCGACGAGTGTGAGCGGTTGGTCGCCGCCGTCGAACGGAGCGGCTGCCGTTACATGCTGGGGGAGAACTGCTGCTACTGGGCGATCGTTGATGCCGCGCAGGCCATGCAAGCGCGCGGTGACTTTGGCGAACTGTTCTACCGTGAAGCTGAGTACATCCACCATATCCCGGAAGCGCGCCGCGATGCCGCCGGGTTGCCTACCTGGCGGGCGAATATGGAGCCGATTATCTACTGCACGCACAGCCTGGGGCCGCTGCTCTGGATCGGCGGCGGCTATCCGGTGGAAGTCTCCTGCTACAGCACCGGCGCTCACTTTGACGCGGCCGTTCCCGACCTGCAAGTTGCCATCTTCAAGATGGACGATGGTGGCGTGGCACGGGTGACGTGCTCGTTTGCCAACGCCCATTGGCCGGGCCACCGCTATGCCCTGTACGGGAGTCAGGCCTCCCTCGATACCGGCTGGATCGGACGTGAGGAGCCGCGCTACTGGTCCACGGCGATTCCGCACCTGCAACAGCCGGTGCGACTGCCAATCGGCACGGACGTCCCGAACATGCCGGCGGCAGCGCGGCTCGGCGGCCACGGTACGGCGGAGTGGCAGATGGTCACGGCCTTCGTTCGGTCGCTGCGCGAAGGAACACCACCGCCGATCGACGTATACGACGCAGTTATGTACAGCTTGCCGGGGCTGATCGCGCGTGACAGCGCGCGGGAAGGCCGGCCGCTACCGATTCCCCAATACCAGCAGCGCCGGTCAGCTTAAGTTGGTAGCCAAAACCAAGGCATGCCCTTCCGCCTTTGAGACGGCTGGTAGGGGCACCGAATTGCGTCAAACGTATGGCGCCATGCTTGGGCGGGCTGGCGGCCCTACCCATGGGCGAAGAAGTGCCAGTCGCCGAGATGGGGCGGGTTGCCGGGGTCGCCGGCCAGTAATTCGCGGTAGTGTTCCGCCGGCTTGCGGAAGGCGTCGGCGTACTGCTGGATGACGTCAGGACGGCAGTGCTTGAACCAGGGGATGCTGAAGCTGTGGGCCCCGACGCGCTCGCTCACCGGCAGGCTACCCCGGGGCTGGCGGACATCGCGGGTGGTGTGAGCGAGACGGGTCGGTTTGCCGTGGCCGTAAACGTCGGCGGTGTTGAAGAGCGGATGCAGGTGGAGCGGGGCGTTCGTGCCCGGACTGCACGAGGCGCCTTCCGCACGCACGGCCTGCGCGTAACGGGTCACTGATAGGCCGCCCAGTTCTTCGGGCCGGTAGAGGCCATGGGGGGCATACCAGCCTCCCATTGTGCTGCCGGAGTCCCTGGCCGGACGGTGGGGGCGTAGACCGGGCACGTCCGCCAACTGGTCCCAGAAGGCATGCATCGCCCGTTGGATTTCCGCCATCCGGGCGTCGTAGTGGCGGAGCTGGACCCGCGCCACGGCGGCGCTCATCTGGTGCATGCGGTACTTAAAGCCACCTAGGGGAAGGCCGGCGTTTGCACGGAGATAGGCTGTTTCCTGGTTACCGTCGTAGCGCTCGTAGTGGCCGAAGGCGAGGGCGCGCTCGTAGATCTCGCGGTCGTCGGTGGTGAGGATGCCGGCCTCACCGGTTGCCAGCGCCTTGCCGGACATCATGGAAGCGGCGGCAACATCCCCCAGGGTCCCCACCTTGCGACCCTTGTAAAGGCCGCCGTGGGCGTGGGAAGCGTCCTCGATTACCTTGACGCCATGCCGGCGCGCAATGGCCAGGATGGGGTCCATGTCCGTCGGGTGTCCCAGGTAGTGGACGACCACGATCGCCCGAGTATGCTCGGTGATGCGCTGTTCAATATCATTGGGATCCAGACAGAGGGTATCGGGATCGACTTCGGCAAAGACAACCGTTGCGCCGAGGCTGAAGGCAGGGAGAGCGGAGGCCCAGTAGGTGACACTGGGACAGATAATCTCGTCGCCGACGCCGACCTTGCAGCCATACATGGCGCTCTGAAGGGCAGCGGTGCCGGTGCTCATGGCGAGAGCAAAGCGGCTGCCCTGCCAGGTGGCGTACTCCTGCTCGAACTGCCTGGTGACGTCGAGGCCGGACATAGCCCCCCGACGGAGGACGTCCAATACGGCCTCCTCATCCTCCTGGGTGATGATCGGCCAGCGAAACATGTCGCCTGGTTCGATATGACGCGCTTTCGATCCCTCGAAGATCGCCAGTGCTGATGCCGTGAGCATGGAGCCACCCCTTCGTTGTCGAACACCCGATGCGGATCGCCATGAATTCCGCTTCAGACGGATGCAGAAAGTATGCTACGTCCGGTCCGCCACCGCAATGACCACGTCATCCGTGGGGTAGGACGAAGAAGATGCCATCGTCTCCGGCTTCCTCCACCGCTCCTGCCGCATCGGTCACCACGAGCAATGGTTCCAGTATGTGCTGGCCGACTTCGCGGAGCTGGCGGCCGCAGAAGGCCATGCCGAACGCGCGCTGCGCCTCGGCGGCGCCGCCTCCGCCTCAGTGGCGCTCGGCCATCCGATCCAGCCGAGCGAACGGGGCCGGTTCGAGCGCTGGATGGCGATCGCCCGGGGGACACTGAGCGAAGCCGCGGCCAGGGCGGAATAGCGCACCAGCGACGGCGGGGCGACGCCTGCGGAACTCCTGGCGGTGCAGGAGGAGCAGATGGGGGTACGTGCCCACGTGCTGGTGGGATCGCGCTAGGTTGCTAAGGTCCTGGTGGCGGGATGGCTCAGCCACACGAGTGGATGGCGTATCCCAGCCCGCCTACGTTGGCGCGATGTACTGCCGTTCCGGCGGCTGGGATTGGTGGGGTGTGCGCGGGCGGATGGGGCGGGCGCGCAACTCGCGCACGATCTCCACCAGTTCTCGGCCGCCGGCCTCGATCACGGCACGACCCTTCTCGCCCGTGGCTCTGGTGGGGTCGCCCTTCACGCCCTGGCGGCTGTCGACGCTCCAATATTCGGTCATCCAGAGCGAGTTCTTGAAGCTGGGGTCGGGCTTCTGGCCGAGGAGGTCGCCCCAGAAGTGGGGCGTCGCCGGGTAGCTCAGGTCGGCCTCCGCCAGATCCATGCGGACGCGACTGGCATCGACGGCAAGATAGACGGAGGTCTCCAGTTCGCAGGCGTGGGCGGTGACGCGGGACTCCCGCAGACCTGCCATCACCTGACGAACATCGTGGAGATCCCACCATGAAGAAAAGGCGCAATGGACGTCGGGCCGCTCTACCACCGTGAGCCGGGCCGCCATTTCCAGCAGCGGGCGGTTGCTACCGTGACCGTTAATGATCAGGATTTTGCGAAAGCCGTGATGGGCCAGGCTGCGCGTGATATCCAGGACGTACTCAACGAAGGTCGTCCAGCGGATGGTGAGGGTGCCGGGAAAATCGACGTGGTGGGGACTGTAGCCGAAGGTGACACAGGGCAGCAAGACGATCTCCTCCGGCGCCAGCTCGGCGGCGCGCCGGCAGATGGCGGTGGCGCAGACGACGTCGGTATCGACCGGCAGGTGGGGGCCATGGTCCTCGATCGTCGCCGCCGGGATGAGGGCACAGCGCCCGGCTGCGGCCGCCTGGTCCACCTCCGGCCAGGTGAGGTGCTCGAAGAGATAGGGGAGCTTCGCCATCGATCCGTCCCTTCCGGCGCCTGTCTTCGCGGCGCGTCGTGTCTTTACCCGGTAACGTCGGCCGGCGTCGCTACCACTGCCACCAGATCGCCGGCCGCCACCCGGCGCAAGTGCCGGAGGGCCCAGAGCCGGCCATCGCCGGGTGACGGCACCACGGCGAGCGGATCGCCCAGCGCCGATACGATAGCACCAAGAGGCTGACCGGTCTCCACGCGGTCGCCCACCGCCACATCGAAGAGCACCTGCCCTTCGACGCCGGCATGAATGTCGGTTGTGGTCCAGGCCTCGGTCGTCGTCTCCGGGGGCCGGCGGTCCCGCAAGATATTCTGGAAGCGCAGCAGGTTACGGATGCCGTCACAGTACCGCCGGACATGCTCCGTCCGCGCTCCGCCGCCGCCCGGCATCTCCGCACCGACGCAGGGGATGCCGGCACGGGTTGCGGCGTCGGTCAGCGTGCCGGCGTGCGGCGCCATACGCCAGAGAGGCGCAAGGCCAAAGGCACGGGCAGCGGCTTCGGAGCGCTGCGTGACGGCGCCTGGGGAAGCGCGGTAGCCGACGACCGGCATCCACTCCAGGGCGACGCCACCCGCATGCATGTCCAGGAGCAGGTCGTCTGGCCCGGCGAGCCGGCGAATCAGGCCAAAGAGCGCATGAGCCAGCCGTTCCGTCGGGCGGCCGGCGGCGTCACCCGGGAAACGGCGCGCCAGATTGATCCCATCAATCGTGCCTGGTGTAGCACGGGTGGCGGCGCTGACCGCCCAGGGGTTGCAGACAGGCAGCGCGATGAGGCAGCCGTGCAGGTGCGCCGGGTCGAGGTACTCGGTGAGACGGTAGATCGCCTCGGGACCCTCGAATTCGTCGCCGTGGATGCCGGCGGTGGCGATGAGGTGGGGGCCAGGAACACTGCCTCGCCAGCAGAGCGCCGGCAACGACGGCAGGGCCGGCTGGTCATCCGCCCGCTGCTCGAGTCGCAGCCGGAGGCGGTGCAATCCGGGCGGCAGTGTCGCTGGATCGAACGCCTCCGCCGCCAGCACTGTCGCGGCGGTCATATCTCCGTCGCCGTCAACTGCGCGCTGTAGCGGAAGAGGGCCGGCAATCCGCCGGTATGGACAAAGACCACGGTACTGTCACGGGCGATCGCGCCCTGGCGGACCTCTTCGCGCAGGGCGGCCAGGCCCTTGCCCGTATAAATGGGATCCAGCAACAAACCTTCGGTGGTCGCGGCCAGGGCGATCATCTCCCGCGCCTCCGGCGTCAAGGCCTTGAAGGCCGGGCCGGCATAGCCGGCGAGCGAGATAACGGCGGCAGGATCAAGATCCACCACCAGACCAAGCCGTGTCGCCACCGCCTTCACCAACTGGGCGATGCCGGGTCGCAGGTCGCCGGGCCGCTCGCCATAGGTCACGCCGACCACTTGCCAGGGGCTGCCCAGGACGAGGGCGCCCAGGAGGAGGCCGGCCTGTGTCGGCCCCTCCGAGACGACGAAGACAGAGTCGGGATGGAGGGAGCGCTCCTCACACTGGCGGTGGAGCTCACGGGCGGCGTCGACGTAGGCGAGCGCGGCCACTTCCGTGGCCGCGGCGCCGGCGTCGTGGTCGACCGGTCGCCGGCCGCGTGCCGCCAACTCACGCAACGTGGCGGCACGGACTGCAGCCACAGTAGTCGGGCCGCCTGGCGCGAAGAGGATTTCCGCACCCAGTAGGCGGTTGATGAGGAGGCTGCCCTGCCATTCCGCCGGCTCGGCGTCCGGGACGATGAGCACGACATCGAGGCCAAGCTTCCGGCAGGCGGCGATCGTGACGCGGGCATTATTCGAATCCGGCTCACGGGCGAGGACAACGGTGTCGGCTCCTTGCGCCAGGAGTGCGGCCAACCGGAACTCCACGCCCCGGGCCTTGTTACCGCCAAAGGCAACGCCCGTCAAGTCGTCGCGCTTAATGAAGAGGTTGACGCCGAGGGCTGCGCCAAGGCGTGGACATTCCTCGAGCGGCGTCGGGAGGGTGGCCAGCCGGACGCGGGGCAGCGCGGCCAGGCATTCCGCAAGTTGCTCGGCCGTCAGATGTATTGCCACCGGGTTGCTCCTGTTTGCCGCGACGAAGCGCTATTTGAGCATACACCGCTCGTCAGTTTGGTGTCCAGAGGGTCGCGGGCCTGACGCACCCCGCCAGCTCCTGCCGCGCTCGCGCAATCCGCCCCTCGTCTACCACCCAGCGCAGGCCGCGGATGGTGGTGATGTCGGCGGTGGCGATGGCGGCATGCAAGGCGAGGTTGTGCGGGCGCTCCGTCAGGTGCAGCCGCGCGGCCGCTTCAGCGAGGGTCATGCGGCCGCGGCTGAGGACGCCGAGCAGGTCGTGCTCGCGGATCTGGAGGAGCACCGTCTCCTGTTGCTCCTGCGTCAGACTGAAGCCTGCCAGGAAAGGACTCGCCAGCCGCGCCGACTCCAGGGGGTGGCGCGGATCGTAAGCGTCCAGGCCCTTGCCGACATCGTGGTAGACGACGGCGACGCGGGCCAGCAACGTGTCTTCCGCCGAAAGCTCGCCGGTGTCCAACGCCGCCAGCACCTCGACCGTGTGTTCGTTCGGGTCGGTGGTCCGGCCCCGAGCCGGGTCGTAGTGGGGTCGGTGCTGGGCCAGGTTCACCAACTGGGGAAAGGTGGCGTCCAGGTAGCCCAGCACGGCGGCCAGCACCGACGGGGAGGTCAGGTCGGCGTCGATGGCCGGCAGTTTGCCGTTCCAGGGCGATGGGTGGCGCGCCGTGTGGTCCGCATACCAGCGATTGGGACCACTTTCCTGATGCCGGAACCGGTAGTCCTCGCGGGCCTCCAACACCTGGACCGTTTCCAGGGCAATCGCTGCAGCTTGCTTCGCGGCCTCCAGCGTGTCGAGATCATGTGCAACCGTTTCGGGCTGGGCATGAAAACTGGCTCCAACCAGACTGACGGTCCAACCTTGCTCACTCGGCGCCAACCGCGCCACGATCGGCTCGGCGCCGTTCCGCCGGGCGACATATCCATCACCGGTTGGGTAGAGCGTCAACTCGCCGCTCCGGAGCAGCGGGGGATCGCCGGCCATGTTGTGCTGCTCCATCTGGATATAGTGAAGACACTCGACCCATTGTACGGGGCGACCAGAGCGAACACTTCGGGCGTGCCCAGGAGGACCGCGACGGCCATTGGTTCGTAGTGCCCCGAAAATGGGCACGAGCATGGAGTGTTGCAAGTGCTACCACCATGCTATATAAGGTCGGATATCAGATCGGTTTTACCGTTCACCGCTATTGCCAGAAAGGACACCGCATGGCTCCTCACATTACTCGTCGTCGAATCCTCAGCAGCTTGGGCCTCCTCGCCGGCGCCTCGTTGCTTGCCGCCTGCGGCGGGGCCGTCGGCGTCAGCGGGACCACCGGCAGCGTGACGGCAAGCCTGGCCGCCACCACCGCGGCGCCGCCAACAACGGCAGCGGCCGCGACCAGCACGACGGCTGCCGTGAGTAGCACAACCGCTGCCGCCAGTTCGGCCAGCACAAGCAGCACGGCAGTAGCGGCGGCCAGCACAACGGCCAGCACCGCCGCCGGCACAACGGTGGCTGCAACGTCGAAAGTGGCGTCAGCTTCCGGCGCCGGCTTGACCCTCCAATATCTCGGCCAGGGGGCGGCCGTCGAGCAGAAGATCTATAATACGCTGGCCGACAATTTCCATAAGGCGAATCCCGGCATCAGCATCAATGTCACCTTCTCCGCCAAGGGCGGCGCGGCCGGCATCCTGGAGCAGATGATCACGCTGGTGGCCGGCGGTTCCGGCCCCGACGTCTATTGGACGCACGTCTATATCGGGGCCGACCTCTACAAGAAGGGCATCCCTCTGGTGCTCGATCCGTTCCTGGCCCAGGATCAGGCGATCAAGCTGGACGACTACTATGCCGCTTCTTACCTGGACTACACCTTTGACGGCAAGCACACCGCGCTGCCCCGCGAGTTGGCGACCGATATTATGTTCTATCGCACCGACCTGTTCGACAAGGCGGGCATCAGCTACCCGGATAGTAAATGGACCTGGGATGACCTGCGCACCAAAACAAAGCAGTTGACCAATCTGCAAGGGACCCCGCCGATCTTCGGCTACGGCGGTCCGGTCACCAGCCAGTTGATGTACACGAGCATGGCCCTGGAAAATGGCTCCGACATCGTCGATCGCCAGAATCTGAAGTCGCTCTACCCAAACGCCCCGGTGGTCGAGGCGATTCAGTACATGGCCGACTTTCGCTACAAAGACCACAGCGCGCCGACGGCCGCGGAGTTGACCGCCAACAAGGACGCCGGCTCCTTCGCCCTCGGTCAGTCCGCCATCGCCTTCAGTGGCTACTATCTGATCGCCACGGTCAACGATAAGAAACCCTCCTGGAACTACGACGTCTCCAATATGCCGGTCAATGCCGGTGGCAAGCGCTTCACGTCTTCCGCCACCTCGGCCCATTCCGCCTGGTCGGGCACGAAGCATGCTCAGGAGGCCTGGCAATGGGTGAAGTATCTCTCCGGCACCGAAGCGAGCACGCTCTTCGGCGAGGCCGGCCTGGTGATCCCACCGCTCAAAGCGGTGGCGGAATCACTGTTTGGAAAAACCTTCAGTGTCGATCCTCATCATCGCAAGGTCTTCACCGATGACTTTGCCGATGCGCACGGCTTCCCGATCGTCGCCAACTGGACCGACATCCTGAATGCCATCAGCGAGATGTTGGCGCCGGTTTGGACGGGCAAGCAGACCGCCAAAGAGGCGATCGCCGCCGGCAATGCCAAGGTTGACGCGCTGTTAAAGCTGAACGCCTAGCAGCCCGGGCGAGAGGGCCGCAACGGCGGGTCGCGGCCCTTCAGCGTTTATGCCGTCATCGTGGCCTCCTCGTCTTGCGACCGCGGTGGCGCCGCGATCGCCGGGAGCGCCAAAACGAGATCGAAGTTATCGTCGGCGGCGATGCGGTTGTGGCGGGCAAAGCCACAACCGAGGCAGCGATGCACAACGACGTATTCGCCGTTGGGTCGCGCGAACACGGCGATCGGCGCCATGGCGCTGCCGCAGGCGCTTGCCCGATCGCCGGGCATGCGTCCGTCGACGTGGCGGGAATAGAGACAGCGCGGGCAGTGGTTGCGGTGCTTGCCGCCGGAGGGCACGGGGCCGACCAGTAGCTTGCAATGCCGGCAACGGAAGGTTTCCTCCCGGCCACGCGACCACCGGGGGGCGGTGCGCCCCCGATCACGATAGGTTTTTGACACCAGCAGATACTCCTCAAACGGTGGGGCTGTTCAGCGAACAACCAGAGGAAGCACAACCATCCGGCAAGGCGGATGGCGACTGGTGCGGCGGCAGGTGTGGAAAACATAGAGCGCTCCTTAACAGCATGCACGAAGAGAGACGGCGAGTGCCGGAATGCAGCCTTCGGTCAGGCGAAGGCGCGCAGCGAGGGTGCAGGGCGACCCGAGCAACTCGCTGTGCGCCGCAACGCTACTGATGCCGGCGTGCCGGCGATGCGGGGCGAGGAACGCGGTAGCGGCAGGGAACCGCTACTGCCGGAATGGAACCAGGGCAGCTACCGGCGTTCCACAACCGATGGCACGGCGGCATCGAGCGAGCGGGCAAGGAGAACCGACGTGGTGCGTGCCATGAAGACCTCCTGCCATCCAGAGCTGTTCCAACGGCGCAATAACCATGCGCGTGCGCCGACAGTATAGCGTGCCGGACGCTTCCTCAGTCGCCTTTTTGACAAGCGCCGCGATCACCGGGTAGTATCCTGGAAGGTACTTCTCTAGCCGTACCATACGCAGGACGAAGTATGTCAACCCGCGCCGCCGATAGCGAGAAGTGTCAGGAGAATGGTTTTGGCTCAGACTCGTTCCACGCCGCCGGCAAAGCCCGCCCGCACGACAGCTGGCGGCACGAGTAACCCCTGGTTGGTATTGCTGGTGCTGTGCCTGGGTTTCTTCATGATCTTGCTGGATACCACCATCGTCAATATCGCCATTCCCAGCATGATTGATGCCCTCAAGGCCTCGTTAGACCAGATCCTCTGGGTACTCAACGCCTATATCCTGGTCTACGCCGTGCTGCTCATCTCCGCCGGCCGTCTGGGCGACCTGTATGGCCAACGCAACCTCTTCGCAATCGGTCTCTTCGTCTTCACCGCGGCCTCCGCCGTTTGCGGTCTCGCCCAGACGACCGATCAATTGATCGCCGCCCGCATCGTGCAGGGCATCGGTGGGGCGCTGCTGACACCGCAGACGCTGGCGATCATCACCACCATCTTTCCGCCCGAACGGCGGGGAGCGGCCTTCGGCATCTGGGGCGCCGTAGCCGGCGTCGCCGCCGTGCTCGGGCCGACGCTCGGCGGCTTCATCGTCACCTACTGGAGCTGGCGTGGCATCTTTTACGTCAACCTTCCAGTCGGCGTCCTCGCTATCGTGGGCGCCTTCCTGATCGTGCCCGACTTGCGGCCCGGACGCCGTCACGGCCTCGATCTGGTCGGCGTCCTGCTCGCCAGTGCTGGGCTTTTCGGCATCGTGTTCGGTTTGATTGAGGGGCAGCGCTATAACTGGGGGGCGATCTTCGGCTGGGTCACCATTCCCGAGATTATCGGCGCCGGCGCCGTCGTCCTGGTCTTCTTCGTAATCTGGGAGCGATTTCAACCGGAACCGCTAGTGCCGCTCTCGCTCTTCAGCGACCGCAACTTTTCCCTGATGAACTGGGTGAGCGGAGTCATGTCCTTCGGCATGCTGGGTCTATTCCTACCGCTGACGATCTACTTCCAATCAGTGTTGGGCATGACCGCGCTGCGGGCCGGACTGACCCTGGCGCCAATGTCGCTCGTCTCCATCGTTGTGGCGCCCAATGCCGGCCGCATGGTGGACCGCATCGGCGGCAAATACATCCTCATGCTGGGTCTCACCCTTTTTGGCCTGGGCATGGGCCTGATCATTCTCGTGGCCGCGCCCGACTCAACCTGGGCATCGTTCTTCTTCCCCGCCATTGTGGCCGGGCTCGGCATGGGCTGTATGTTTGCGCCGCTTAGCTCCGTCGCCATGCGCAACATCCAGCCGCGAATGGCCGGCGCCGCCTCCGGCGTACTGAACACCGCCCGGCAAGTCGGGGGCGTGGTCGGCAGCGCCGTCGTCGGAGCAGTATTGCAGAACCGGCTGGCGTCGTCGCTGCACGATCAGGCGATCGTCTACGCCGCCCAGTTGCCGGAGCAGTTTCGCGCCCAATTCGTTTCCGGCTTTAGCCACGCCGCGCAAGGGGGATTGGCGGTCGGGCGCGGCGAGACCGGTACGCCGATCACCTTGCCGCCCGGCATCCCGGCCGCTGTCAGTCAGCAGCTCGCCCAGATTGGCAAGAGTGTCTTTGTTCACGGTTTCATCAACGCCATGCGCCCGACGCTCGGCGTCTCGATTGTGGTCATTCTGGTGGGCGCGATCAGTTGCGCCTTTATCCAGCGCCAGAAGGCGGCGGATAGAGCAGCCGTGGGTCGGGAGCAAGTCCAGCAGCGCCAGGAGGAAGCGGCGGCCGTCGGAGGGTAGAGGGACCGGCCGATCGCGGCGGAGAGGCGCTCTCAATCACGGCGCTCGCGGAGATGATAGGCTACGCCTCGCACGATGAAAGGTAGAGCAATGCATCTCGGACTCGTCACCTATAACCTGGCCGCCGATTGGGATCTCGGTACCCTGCTCCAGCGCTGCGCCGCGACCGGCTTCGAGGGTGTGGAACTGCGGACAACGCACGCGCACGGCGTCGAGGAGACGCTGAGTACGGAGCAGCGGCGGGAAGTGCGGCAACGCTTCGCCGACTCACCGGTCCAACTGTTCGGTCTCGGCAGCATCTACGAGTTCCACAGCCTGGATCCGGCGGTGGTGCGGCAGAATGTCGAAGGGACGAAGCGTTGCCTCCAACTGGCGCACGACCTGGGGGCGAGCGGCGTCAAGGTGCGCCCCAACGGCCACCAGGAAAAGGCGGGCGTGCCGCGCGAGCAGACGCTGGAGCAGATCGGTCGAGCGGCGCGCGAGTGTGGTCAGACGGCGCAGGAGCTAGGCGTCGAACTGCGCATGGAGATGCACGGCGCCGTGCGGCAGGCCGGTACCATGCGCCGCATCTTTGAGGTTGCCGGCGACGCATGCTGGGCGTGCTGGAACTCTAACGAGGACGACGTCCAGGATGGCTCGATCAAACAGGCCTTCGATCAGGTCAGCCACTGGATCCGGGAAGCGCACATCACCCGCCTCTGGAATCCGGCCTACCCCTACCGGGAGTTCTTCTCTTTGTTGAAGGGCGTCAACGCGGAATGCTTCTGCCTGGCGGAGATCCCCGCCAGCGCTGACCCGGAAGAGTTGATGCACTACTACCGCGCCCTGTTCGACTGCCTCGTTGCCTGAGGCGGACCAGCGCCCGCAGATGGGCCAGTAATTCGCTCAATGCGAACGGCTTCATCAGGTCGTCGTCCGCGCCAAGGTCCAGCAGCAGGACGCGGTCGGCGATTTCCCGCCTGGCCGACAGGACCAGAAGCAGGCGTTCGCTGGCGGCGCGTAGTTCCCGACAGACCAGGGCGCTGTCGCCATCGGGCAGCATCAGATCGAGCAAGACGATGCTGGGATCAAGTTCGGTGGCCATGCGCCGCGCCTGCTGGGCCGTCATTGCCGCGTGGACGTCGTAGCCGGCCTGGGCCAGCCCACGGCGGAGAAAGCGCACCAGCATAGCGTCGTCGTCGATGACCAGGAGCCGTTCCCGCACGTTCTTTACCTACCGCAGTCGCCGGCGCCTCGTCCCCGTCTTATGCAGTGTGCAAGCCGCATTCCCGCCTCCGGCCGCAGCGACGCGCCGTTCGCTATGCCGGCAATGCGAGTAGTATGGTACATGCGGCGCCGGTCGGCAGAAAGTAGCATGGCGCGGACAGTACTAACGGTGGAACGGGGCCACTGCTCGGCTGGCCCGGACAAGTGGGAGCGCTGCGGTGCGACCGGCCGCCGCCAGGGCGTCAGCATCCGGCGCTTGACCACCGGCGTAGCGCGCCGCGATAGCAACGGCTGGGCCGTCGAGCGCCGTACCGCCGGGCGGCGGCGAGGTCGGAGGCGTTCGTTGCCACGGAGGGGCCCTCTCTCTGGCTTCGCCATCACTCCCCCAATTCGGATGCTGTTGGCCATTCCCGGACATTCGTCTGGCGGGGCCCACCCGCCCATGAATGACGTTGTTGGCGAACTTGGACCGCAGCACGTCATCGGACGCCCGGCCATGACTGGCCGGGCGTCCGATTTGGGGGAGAGGTCAGGAGAGAGTGCCCTGGTGCCGTGCCCGCGCCCCGGCGTGATCAGCCAGTAGCCCCCGCAGTGTGAAGGCGGCGGCAAAGATGGCAGTGACGGCGGCGAAAGCGGGGCGATCCTGCCCTTCCAGGGCGTCGAGCAGCATGAGGCCCAGGCCTGGCCAGTTGACGAGATACTCCAGCAGCGGAATGGTGCTGAGCGTGATTTGGGCGACGGCGGCCGCCATCGCCAGCAGCGGCCCGACAGCAACCGGCAGGATATGGCCGACGAGCAACCGGAAGCGCTCAATGCCCCGGCTGCGCGCCGCCCGCACGTAGTCCTGATCGTAGATGCCGCCCAGTGGTTCCAGAGCGTCCGGTTGGCGCGCATGTACTTACACATCGCTGCCCTCCTCCAGATCATCGTCGCTTACCGCCTTTCGCGGTGCGGCACTGTACAATAGCTATGCCAAGCTGGTCGTTATGGCGAGGAATTGGTGATGAAAATGATCGCCCGTAGTTTGACGGTGACCATTCCAGAACCCGTCTACGAGCAATTGCAGCAGCGGGCCAGGCAGGCGCAACGGAGCGTCGAAGACGAGGCAGGCTTGACGCTGGCGGCGACCCTGCCGACTTGGGACGACATTCCCACCGACCTGGCGACGACGCTCGTGTCTCTCCCGGCCCTCGACGACGACGCGCTCTGGCGTCTGGCGCGCAGCCGGGTTCGCGACGAGGACGCGGCACGCCTCATGGATCTCGGCGACCGGCGACAGCGCGGCGAATTGCGTGCCGAGGAGTTGCGGGAGGCCGAGGAACTGGTACAGCGCCATGATCGGGTGCTGGTGACGCGGGCCGAGGCCGCGGCGCTGCTCAAGCAGCGGGGCTATGACGTGACGGTCTTGTTGCGCGGCGAGTGAGCCGCACGTACGTTCCGGTTTGGCTACGCGTACGGGTGGCGGAACAGGCGCAACACCGCTGTGGCTATTGTCTCTCACGAGAAGCGCTGACCGGCTCCCCGTTGGTGATTGACCACCTTATTCCGGAGGCTCTAGGAGGACCGATCGAGGAGGAGAACCTCTGGCTTGCGTGCGGCCAGTGCAACCTGCATAAAGGCGATCGTATTGCCTCCCGTGATCCAGTCACGGACGCGTGGGCGCCCCTGTTCAATGCTGACGAAGGCACGGGTAGCGGTGCACACTCTCCACCGCGGGCGGAGCCATGCGGGTTCAGAAGCTTCCGAGGCGGTGCATTGATCCAAGAGCACAGGCGGGCAGTGGCTGCGCGCGGCAAACCGCACATGAACCGTCAGTGATTTTTTACGAAGGCGGTCGCAACGTGGCCTGCCTGTGGCTTCGGCGGCGCCCTTGCTAGCGCATGGGCCGGTTCCGAGGTGAGGAGCTCCTTGGCGGCGACAGCCGCTATACTTACCATGCCCGCGCCGAGGTCAACGCAGAGCAGGCGCCGACGAGTCGCGGTGGAGAAGGAGGGCCGAACGGTGGCGGTGCTGTCGCAACTGAGCCCGCTTGAGCGCTTTTTGCTGACTGTGGCGGACGATACGGAGGACGCCCCCTGGATGGTGATGGCCGACCTGCAAGTGCGCGCTGTGGATATCCTCAAACCGATCCTGCGCCTGCACATTGCCCGCCAGCGCTTGCCCTGGTACCTTGCCTCCTACCTGAAGATCACGCGGCGTCGGCCCGGCTCGGCGCGACTGCTGGAGGCGGCGCCGGACCTGCTGGTGGCAGTGGGGGGGGCGGAGCGCCTGCGCACGTCGTGGAGTATCGAGGGTGAAGGGAAGCCGCCCCAGTTCGTGATCGAGATGACCAGCGCGTCGAGTTGGGAGCGCGACCGGGTGGAGAAGCCCCCGATCTACGACGGAATGGGGGTGGCGGAGTACGCGCTGTTCTTCCCCGAGCGCAAGGACGGGGGGCCGCTGCTGTTCGGCTACCGGCGCGATGCGGCGGGGCAGTTCGTGCCCTGGGAGAGCGATGCGGGCGGAGTGCTCTGGAGCCGGGAGCTGGGGCTGGGCCTGTATGTGGAGGACGGCCTCTGGCTGCGGGCGGTGGATGCGCAGGGGCAGCGGTTGCCGACGCCTTCAGAATGGGCGGAGGCGGAAGTCGCCCGCGCAGAACGGGAGGCCGCCCGGGCGGAGCGGGAAGCGGCGCGCGCCGAAGAGGAGGCTGGGCGCGTCGCCTCGGCATCGGCGCGGGCGGTAGCGGAGGCGGCCCGTGCC